>JAJFTR010000057.1 GCA_021372825.1 Actinomycetes bacterium | reverse complement strand
CGGGGTCAGCCATCCTGCCCGCAGCGTTAAGCCGCGGCGCAAGCGCGAAAGCCACTCTCTCAGCAGTGATGGCGTCCGTCGCGACACCTGCGGCGCCGGCAAGAGCGGCTATGCCCGCACGCGGGTGCGCGCGCATCGCCGCAAGGCCGTCCGCGACCAGGGCCCGGTTCGCACCCGTGAGGGGCACCACGTCAGCGATCGTGCCTAGAGCGGCGAGGTCGGTGAGTTGACGCCAGGCGTCTCGGATGCCTCTCACTTCGCCCACCGCGCGCACCAACGCAAGCGACACGCCCGCCCCCGCGAGGTCGGGGCCCTGGCGGGCGAGCCGAGGGTTAGCGACCGGGATCGCCGCAGGGACGTCCTCGCCCGGCTCATGATGATCCGTCACCACCACATCGATCCCGCGCTCCTTGAGAGTCTCGATCTCTTTGGCCGAGGAGATCCCGCAGTCGACCGTCACGACGAGGCGCGGCGACATGCCCACGAGCCTGTCTACCGCTGCTGGCGTGAGGCCGTACCCTTCTCGGAAGCGATGAGGCACCACCGCGTCGATGTCGGCTCCCAGCGCACGCAAACCCCGCGTCGCCACCGCCGCTGCCGAGATACCATCAAGGTCGAAGTCACCGAAGACGACGATGTGCTCGCCCATATCGATCGCCCGGCTCACCCGCGCGGCGACCTTCGCGAGTCCGGGGATCGCGGACGTGTCGGGCCAATCGCGGTCGAGCGAGGGCGTGAGGAACTCCCTCGCTTCGTCAGCGGACCCGATCCCGCGCGCAGCAAGAACGCGCGCTGTCACCTCCGAGATACCCAACTCGTCGGTGAGAAGACGCACCAGCGCGAAGTCGGGTTGGCTTACCGCCCACTTGATCGATGGATTGCCGCTCATAGACTCATTCTAACCGCCGAGGCCGACACGCACGTGCGCATCGGCCTCGATTGAATGCGATGGCACCCGGCGTTATGAGACCTTCGCCGATGCGTACTTCTTCTTAAGGGCCTGGTAGCGAGGCTCGGTCTCTTTCCACACCGCGTACAACGGACTTGCGAGGAAGATCGAACTGTACGCTCCGGAGATGAGACCCACTGTCATAGCGAAGGCGAAGTCCCTTAGAGTCTCACCGCCGAAGAACAACAGACACAGCACGGGGATGATCTGCGTCATCGCGGTGTTGACCCACCGGATGAAGACCTGGTTGATCGATTCGTTCGCCATGTCCATGAACGTCCGTTTGCCCACCGCCATCGTGTTCTCACGGATCCTGTGGAACACCACGATGGTGTCATAAAGCGAGTAGCCGATGATGGTGAGCAGCGCGGCGACGGTGTTCGGCGTCATCTCTCGTCCCGCGAGCACATACACACCGAGAACGATCATGGTGTCGTGCACCAACGCGAGCACTGCTGTCACCGACATCTTGTACTCGAACCTGAGCGATACGTAGAGCAGGATCGCCAGGATGGAGATCACAAGCGCGATGATCGCGGCGCGGGTCACGTTCGCTCCCCATCCCGCACCGATAGTGGTCACGTTCACGTCTTGGCTCTTGACGCCCAGGGTGCTTGCGACCTTCGCCATCTCCTGCTCAGCGACAGCGACATCTTTCTCGGCAGTCCGCACGATGAAGCCGTTGTTGTCGGTCGGCTGGATCGTCGCGTTCTGGGCATTGGCCACGTCCGCTTGCACGAGTGCGTCACGCACCTCTTCCACGGTGACACCCGGTGGGGTCTGGAAGGTCATCACCGTTCCGCCCTGGAACTCGACACCGAACTTGAGCCCGATGAAGGCTACCGCGAGCACGCTCGCCAACACGAGCACGCCTGAGATGGCGAAGAAGATGTTGCGCTTACCCATGAAGTCGATATGGAGCCTAGCCACGCTGCTCACCGCCCTTCATGCCGAAGAGACCGGGCACCTTGGGAACCCAGCCTTCGGCCAGTAGGCGGACGACAGGACCGGTGAAGAGCAGCGCCACCACCAGGTCGAGCACGATACCCAAGATGAGCGTGAAGGCGAATCCTCTGACCGGCCCGATTGCGAAGATGTACAGAGCAATAGCCGAGACAAGGGTGACGATATCCGCATCGACGCTTGTGGCGATCGCGTGTCTCACACCCGACTTCGCCGCACTCCGGTACACCTTGCCAAGGCTCACCTCTTCTTTGAAGCGCTCGAAGATCAGGATGGACGTGTCGGCCGCGACACCGATGGTGAGGATGAGACCCGCGATGCCTGGCAGCGTCACCGAGAACGCGCCGAACGACGAGAGCACCGCGAGTGTTCCGAGCATCAGCACCCCGTAGATCGCCAGCGAAAGAGCGCTCACGACCCCGAGTCCGCGGTAGTAGGCGATCATGTAGAGGCCCACGAGCGCAAGGCCGATGAGACCTGCCACCAAGCCTTTGGCAAGCGAGTCCTGGCCAAGCGTAGGACCGACGACGCGTGACTCGGAGAACTCCAGCGCAAACGGAAGTGCGCCGGCCTGCAGCACGGCCGCCAACCGCTTGGCCTCTTCCGGAGTGAAGGTCCCTGAGATAAGGGTGCGGCCATCCGTGATCGCATCTTGGATCCGCGCGACCGACTGCACCTGGTCGTCCAGCAGGATCACCACGTACTGCCCGATGTTCTTCGTGGTGAAATCGGCCCACGCCTTCGTCCCGTTCTGGTCGAACTCGAGCGAAACGGCGGGACGATTGCCATCATCGACCGTGACACCCGCCGTCTTGACCGTCGAGCCCGACAACACGACACCTGAGGCCTCATAACTGCCCTTGGGCAGTACGACCCCGTACTCGAGCTGGATCGACGCGTCGATGCTCCTCGCGTCGACGAAGAGCAGCTGGCCTGTGGACCCCAAAGCCTTGAGTGCTTGCTTGGAATCTTTGACGCCAGGAATCTGCACAAGGAAGGAGTTCTGTCCTTGACGCTGAACGGTAGCCTCGCTCACACCGAGGGCGTTCACTCTCTCGGTCAAGATCGTCTCGGCGCGGTCCATCCCCGCCTCGGTGAGAACCTCACCGCCGGTCGGTTTCGCGGTCAAGATCACCGAGAGACCACCTTTTATGTCAAGCCCTTGTGTGATCTTCTTGTCCAGGGGCAAGAACGCCCAGAACGAGAGTGCCACCAGCACGGCGATGACCGCCAGCGCGACGGCGTTTCGTGTCTTCGGGTCCATACGAGATCCAGTCCGCCCTTCCGTGTGCCGGCTGTCCGCCTTACGATTCGGTCCCTTCAGTGACCTTCCGCGCCACCGCCGAACGTGCGAAGGTGACGGTGACCCCGTCGGCGATGGTGAGGTCGATGGTGTCTGCGTCGAGGGCCGCGATACGACCGTAGAGCCCACCGACAGTGACCACCCGATCACCCACCGCAAGCGAGGCCATCAACGCTTGCTGCTCCTTCTGCCGCTTCATCTGCGGACGGATGAGCAAGAAGTAGAACACCACCGCCAACAACGCAAACGAGAGAAGCGATCCATACTGACTGTTCACAACGACCTCCAGAGTCCCGCCGTGGGCACTCGGCCCGTCCGGGCACATACACGGCCACCAATCATACCATCAGCGGACACAGGCGTATGCACCCCGCTCAGTAGTCCTCCGCCCCGGCCCCCGAGAGCCATTCGTTCATGAACCTGCTGTACCAGCCTTGCTCGATCGCCGCCCTCGCGTGCCGGGTGAGATCGAGCAGGAAGTGCAGGTTGTGGATGCTCAAAAGTGTCGCACCGAGCATCTCTTTGACGTTCACGAGATGCCGCAGGTACGCGCGCGAGAACCTCGTGCACGTCGGGCATGTACAGGCGGGGTCCAGAGGCCCGAAGTCGCGCGCGAATCGCGCATTGCGCAGGTTGAGTCTGCCCTCCGACGAGAACGCGGTACCCAGCCGGGCCGTGCGCGTCGGCAGCACGCAGTCGAACAAGTCGACTCCCAGCGCGATGGCGCGCACCAAAGTCGTCGGGTTGCCCACTCCCATGAGATAACGTGGACGATCCTGCGGCAGAAGAGCACACACAGGACCGAGAGACTCGAGCATGAGCTCATGGGACTCGCCGACGGAGTAGCCACCGATCCCGTACCCGCAAAAACCGGCCTCGACGGTACGCGCGACACTCTCCGCCCTAAGATGGGGATACACCCCACCCTGGATGATCCCGAAAAGAGCCTGGTCGTCCCGGTGATGTGCGGCCTTGCACCGCTCAGCCCACGCAGCCGAGCGGCGAACCGCAGACGCGACGTGGTCCTCCTCGGCCGGGTACGGCGGGCATTGGTCGAGCTGCATGATGATGTCTGCGCCCAGCTGTTCCTGCACGCGCATGTTCTCCTCGGGGGTCCAGCGGTGCCACGCGCCGTCCACGATGCTACGAAACGTCACGCCGTCGTCGTCCAGTTTGAACGTGTCCGCAAGCGAGAAGACCTGGAAGCCCCCCGAATCGGTGAGGATCGGCCGGTCCCAGTCCATGAACGCGTGCAAGCCGCCCGCCTCGGCCACGATGTCAGACCCCGGCCGCAAGAACAGGTGATACGTGTTCGCGAGCACGACGGGAGCATCAAGCGCTCGCAGCTGGTCGGGCGTGACGCCTTTGACGGTAGCTCGCGTGCCCACAGGCATGAACGCGGGCGTCTTCACGGGACCATGCGCCGTCATGAAGACGGCCGCGCGAGCGCTGGTCGTCGCGTCGGCCGCCTGTATCGTGAAGTCATGAAGAGCCATGCGCCCGATTCTACCAGGTGGACTCTTGAAGTATGCTTCTTGGGAGGAACTTCCGCAGTGCCTCCGGCGTCCAAAGGAGCGACTGTGTCCGTAGGCGGCACGTCCGACAGCGACCTTGTCCGCTCCGCTCTTGTGGGGGACGAGAGCGCCTTCGAGGCCATCGTGCGTGCGCATTCAGACGCCGTCTACGGACAGGCGCTGCGCTTCTTCGGCGAGAGGACGGCCGCCGAAGACGCCACGCAGGAGGTGTTCATACGGGTGTTCCGTTCGCTTGCGACTTTCGACGGCCGATCAGCCCTCTCGACCTGGCTGTTCCGCGTCACCCGCAACGTGTGCCTCGACATCGTGCGCGCCAGGCGGCATCTCCCGTTACCTGTCGACCCCGTCGATATCCCCTCGAGAAGCGTCCCGGACTTCTCCGATGCCCTCGCCGCCACTGAGGCAGTCGAGCAAGCGATCCGGGCCTTACCGCCCGAAGAACGCGATGCCCTAGGAGCAGTCACTTTGTTCGGTATGAGCTACGAACAGGCGGCCGAGGCTTTCTCGGTACCTGTGGGAACGATCAAGTCCCGGGTGTTTCGCGCCCGGAAAACGATCGGAGCGCTGCTCAAGGCGACCGAGGCAGGTGCATGATGGACTGCGCCCGCGCTCAGGAGATCATCAATGCGGCGTTCGACGGGCCCGTCGACGCCCAGGACCTCGCGGACGCGCGCGAGCACGCACGCACGTGCCCCGAGTGCGACGACCTCCTGCGCGCTTTGGACGCATTCGCGGTCGCGCGCCCTCCGCGCGCACCCGCCGAACTCGTGGAGCGCCTCGTCGACATTGGCGCTCGCGAGGCGGAGCACATCCGGCGCAGGGCGGCAGAATCTGAACTCTCGGACTCGCACGGCCGACCTTCCGCGACCGAGGGCCGCACGCGACCTCTTCACTGGAGCCGGCGGTTCTCAGCCATCGCTGCCGTAGCAGCCGTGCTCGTGACTGCACTCGCCGTGGCAGGGCTCGGCATGAGCGGCGTCTTCCGCGGTGGCACCACGGCCACCGACACAGAGTCTCGTGTGCAGCCGGCAGACCAGCCGCCGCTCTCTTTCGGTGCAGGCGAGTCCAAAGGCGGCGCCCCTGAAAGCAGTGCGCAGGCGGATGTAGCGGCTCCGCCGTTGGTCGTGTTCGAATCGGGAGTTTACCGCCTCGCCGGACCGGTTGCCGCCGAACCCGAAGCATCAGCGCTCACCACTGCCGGGAGCGTCACGAGCGCACTCGACTCCGCGGACGCCTCGCCCACGGCGCTGATCGCCTACCGGCGAGCCGGAGACCGCCGGACTCTTCTTGTGCAAACAGCCGAGGGCGAGCTTCTCGCCTTCGAACCTGTCATCCGGATGTTCGGCGGCAGAGAGTATCAGCTGCGGTCTGGTGCCCCCATCGAGCGCTTCGGCTTGTGGCCGTCGCTCCCTGCCCGGTACCCGGCCCCGGCCAGCCAGGACGGCTCCCCTACGTTCGCGTACTTCGGCAAAGACGACGCAGGCGTGGCGGTCTTCATCCCTCACAACGCAGTGTCCGCCGCGGAGGGCTTCGCCGTGGCTCCTGGCACCGAGGCAGACGACCCCGCAGCGGGCGCTCCCGTATGGACTTGGTGGGAGCCGCTGGGATGAGCAGCAGCTAGATGATCAGCATCGCGTCCCCGAACGAGAGGAAGCGGTAGCGTTCCTCCCTGGCGACCGCGTAGGCGTGCATTATGAGCTCTCGTCCCGCGAAGGCGCTCACCATCATCAGGAGCGTCGATCGAGGTATGTGGAAGTTCGTTACCATCGCATCGACCACTCCGAAACGGAATCCCGGCATGATGAACAGGTCCGTCGACTCGTCGGTGGCCTCCACGAGTCCCGTCTGCTCGTTCAGAGCGCTCTCCAGAGCACGCACACACGTCGTGCCCACCGCGATCACCCGATTCCCGCGCTCGTGAGCGGCGTTGAGGGCATCGGCTGCCGACTGTGACACTCGGAAGTGCTCGGTGTGCATGCGATGGTCGCGCGGATCATCTACCGCCACGGGACGGAACGTGTCAAGACCCACATCCAGCCCCACCTTCACGAGGTGGACTCCGTCTCTTTGCAGTCGATCGAGCATCTCGGTCGTGAAGTGGAGTCCCGCGGTGGGCGCGGCGACGCTGCGCTCGTCTGCCGAGAACACCGTCTGGTAGAGCTCCGGATCCTCGAGTGGCGCCGTGATGTAGGGAGGCAAAGGAACTTCGCCGAGCTCGTGCACCGCGTCGATGAACGACCCCCTCGATGTGGTGAACGTGATGACGCGCGCGCCTGACTCTTCCACGACGTCCACCACCAGCCCCGAGAGCACGCCCCCGCCGAACACCACGCGAGCGCCCGGCCTGAGCCTTCGGCCGGGTCGGACCAGACACTCCCACGTGTTCTCGTATCTCGGGTGCAGCAGCAGCACTTCGACCGCAGCCCCCGTGTCGTCCTTCACCCCATGGAGTCGAGCCGGCAGCACGCGGGTCTCATTGACGACGAGGACATCGCCTGCATGCATGTACTCGGGAAGGTCGGTGAAGCGCCTATGGTCGATCTGGCCGCTCGCGCGGTCCACGACCATGAGCCGGCACGAATCGCGGGGCTCGGCAGGGTGCTGCGCGATCAGCCCGGACGGCAAGTCATAGTCGAAATCGTCGGTGCGCACGTGCTCCAGCTCCTCGCTCGATGATGGCAGCACCCAGTGTAGCGTACCCGCTGCTGGCTAGACCTGCCCCGGAAGCGACGACGACCGCTCATGACCGCGCCGGGCTCGCCGCTCCTGACGTCGCCTCCCGCGGTCGCGTTCAGCTTCGATCTCCGAGAGCAGGCACCCGCAGTAGTTCTGGCGGTACATGCCGAGCTCACGGGAGCGTCGCGTCGCCTGCGGATAGCGGTCCCGATAGTCCTCTCCCGCGTACGCGAGTCCCGCCGCTGCCGCCGCGCTCTGTGCCGCCTCGCGCACCGCATCGGGGTCTTGATACGGGCTGACGGTGAGCGTCGTCGCCAGAGCTCGGAGCCCCCGAGCTTTGGCGACGTCGGCGGTGAGTTTGAGGCGCAGGTCGAAGCACGCGCGGCAGCGGCGGGGTGGATCAGACCACAACCCAGCCGTTGCCTCCAACCACATCGCGGGGTCATAGGGGACCTCGACCACTTCGATACCGCGCCCAGCCGCGTACTCTAGGAGCACGTCCCGACGCCTGCGGTACTCCGACAAGGGATGGATGTTGGGATTCGCGTACACGATCGTCACGTCGTGCGCGGACAGGAGCGCATCGAGCGGCTCGATCAGACACGGGCCGCAGCAAGCATGGAGGGCGACAGTGCTCATGCGCTCATTGTATCCCGTCACTCCGCTAAGTATGGAGCAACCATCGTGAGCACTCCGAACCCGATGAACACCGCGCCGGAGATGCGCGTGAGAAGACGTTCGGGCAGGCGAGCGCCGAGCACACGTCCGATCCCTATCGCGAGTGCATCGGCTATGACCATGCCGAGGGTCGAGCCGAGTGTCACTCCCCAGAACCGTGCCGAAGGCGCGAGTGTCCCGGACGACTCGATCCCTAGAGCAGCCAGAGCCCGTGAGACCGACGGGCCGGAGTTCTTGAGGACGCTCAGGAGGGCCCCTCCTGGATCGGCGGCGATAGTGATCGTCATGATCTGCGTCTTGTCACCGAGCTCGGCCAGGAAGAACGGGACAGCAACGGCAAGGACCGGACCGAGGCGCGCGCCATGGTCCACCGACTCTTCCTCGTCGTCTATCGAATCGCCCCGCAGCGTCCACAGGCCGAAGAACACGAACAGCACGCCCGAGACCCATGGCATCACCCCCACGGGGATGAAACCACCGACCAGCTGGCCGAAGCCCGCGGAAAAGAAGTGCACTACGAAGGTGGCCGACAAGATGCCGAGAAGGACCTGCCAGACCCCGTAGCGGGTTGCGAGCACCAGTGCGAGGAGCTGGGACTTGTCGGCGAGTTCGCCGATCATCACGAGGATCAGCGACACGGCGAAGACGTAGAGCACACACGCCTCCTCGGCAGCGCGCAGCCGAGATGGTGGCCACGCCAAGGATCACACAAGGAAATGGGCGGCCCTGGCGAGCCGCCCGTGGTTTCAAAAACCGGAGAAGCGATCAGGCCTTGCGGACGTTGCTGGCCTGCAGCTTACCGTTCTGGCCGGTCGTGATCTCGAAAGTCACAGCCTGACCTTCCTCAAGAGTCTTGAAGCCCTCCATCTGGATCTCGCTGTAGTGAACGAACAGGTCCTCACCATCCTCACGAGAGATGAAGCCATAGCCCTTGTCCGGATTGAACCACTTGACTGTACCCTCAGGCATGCAAATCCGCCCTTCCTCCCCCGACCGCCCGGGGTTGACGCTCGCGCGACGTCTTCGTCCGCCTTTCGCGCCCGTCTGGACCACGCAGATGGTGCACATCGACCGACGACCCGTTTCGCAACCTGTGGGCTTGACGCCCCTTACCGCGAATGATGGTACCACAAACTACCAGCGCGCAAGAGGCATGCTGGTGTGAGGGGCCGGGTCATCACTCGTCGAAGAAGAACCCTTCATCTTCGGGGCGGCGTTCGAGCTCAGAGTGCGTAGACTGTGGGGCGCCCGGCTGACCGGTGCGCGCCTTGCCCGAGCGTTCGCGGACCAGAACGACAACGAGGGCGACCACGGCGCTCCCTAGTGCCACCAGCGCGATGACAAGGGGCGTGTTGGCCCGGCCGCCGGACGTGTCTGTGGCGCCTCGGGTGTACGTCACATGGACCGTGAACGACTGGCCCTTGGCCAGCCGGACGGGCGCGAGCGTGTACAGCTTCTCTCCGAGCTCGTTGCCGACCGGCTCGCCCACAGGCGCCGGGTCGATCTTGATGTCGCCTGCGCCAGCCTCGAACACGACCGAGAAGGTGTAGGTCCCCTCCTCGGCGGTGTTGACCCATGTCAGCGGTACCGTGACGGTGTCGCCCGAGATCGTAGGCGCTCCGAAGTCCGCCTCTACCTGCGCGAGGCGGCTCTGCGTGAGTGTGAAGGTCACCAGCTGCCCACCAGGCACTGCCGTTACCGACGCCTCACGGGCGGGATCTTGCGCCGGGTCATTGCCGAGGATCTCGCCCGCCCACACCACAGAAGCACCCGCGGGCAGAGGGACCTGCACGGTCGCGGGCAGACTCGTATCTTGTGAGACCACCGCGTTCACGATCAGCTGCGTCGTCCCGGTGTTTCCCAGTGGCATGAACTGCACTTGATACTCCGAGACACGCGCATGCGCTACCGAAGGCAGCCCGAGCACGAGACCCAGGAGCAGAACGAGCACCACACGTGCACGAGTGGACCGCATCACCTGACCACCTACCACGGGATCGGGGGCATTCGTCGTCCGGCGCATTGTACCCTATCTTCGAGCGGCTGCCTGCGCGGCGTCGACGGTGTTCACCATGAGGATCGCCCGGGTCATCGGTCCTACGCCGCCTGGCACAGGCGTGATGGCCGAGGCGATCGGGGCGACCCGGTCGAACGCGACATCGCCCACCATCCCGCGCTCGACGCGGTTGATGCCGACATCGATCACCACCGCGCCTGGCTTGACATACCTCTCGTCGATCATCTCGGGTCGCCCGATCGCGGCCACCAGGATGTCCGCCTCCCGGCACACCGCCGTCAGGTCGCGTGTGCGCGAATGGCATACGGTGACTGTCGCGTTCGCCTCGATGAGCAAGAGCGCCATCGGCTTGCCGACAAGGACCGAACGCCCCACGACCACGGCACGCTTACCCGCTGGGTCGATATCATAGGCCCTCAAGAGCTCCATCACGCCTTCCGGGGTGCAGGCGTGAGGCGCCGGCAAGCCGCGGACGAGCCTCCCGATGCTCATCGGGTGGAAGCCATCGACGTCTTTGTCCGCCGAGATACGCGCGATAGCGGACTCCGCGTCGAGACCCGCGGGGAGTGGCAGCTGCAGCAAGATGCCGTGCACGTCTGGGTCGGCGTTGAAGCGGTCGATCACTTCTTCGAGCTCGGATTGGCTGGTGCGCGCGGTCAACCTCGTGTCGAACGAGCGGATCCCCACTTCCCTGCAGTCGCGCTCCTTCATGTTCACGTACGACTGAGATGCGGGGTCGTCGCCCACGAGCACGACGGCGAGACCGGGCGTCACACCGAGGGCCACGAGCTCCCGGACCTGCTCGGCTACTCGCGCCCGGACTTGTGAGGCGACCTTCTTGCCATCGATGATCACACCTGCCACTGGCGCTCTCCCTTCTGCTCCCGCCGTAAGGCGACGCGACGGCGCACCCATCGCGCGGATCGCCTGTTCCTCTCGCAGGACCGCGCACGGACCTGACACTCTTCTGAAGGCGCAGGCTGACGCGGTGCTTCAGTCTACCCCGTCACACGGCTGCCCGTCAGGACCCTGTACCGCGTTCTTTCACGAGCTCGAGAGCTGCCCTGAAATCAGCAGTCCCCGCGACCCGCAGCGCCTCGTAGAGCACCGCCTCCGCAGTCGTCACCTCCGCACCCGCGGCACGCATGCGCTCAAGCGCTATGTCGTTGTCGGAGTCGCGACGCGAACACACGGCGTCGGCCACGACGTGCACGCGGTACCCCCTGTCCAGGAGCGACAGCGTCGTCTGTGCGACGCAGATGTGCGTTTCCATACCCGCCACGACGACCTGGCGCTTGCGCGTGTGTTCGAGCGCGTCCGTGAATCCCTTCTCGGCAGTGCAATCGAAAGCCAGCTTGTCGATGGCCGCCTCGGCGAGCAGGTCCGCAAGTTCGGGGACGACCGGACCGAGCCCGCGTGGGTACTGCCGCGTCACGATCCGGGGAATGCCGAGAAGCTCCGCTGTACGAAGCAGGAACCGGGCCGAGGCGACCACCTCGGCTCGACGCGGCATGGCTGCGGCGAGTCTGTCCTGCACATCGATCAGCACGAGGACGGCGTCTTCGCGCTCGATGGTGTGCGTGCCATGATCGCTCACTTCTTCTCCTCTCGCAGCCTAGATGGGTATGTACCTCTTGCGCCGCCTCGCGGTGCGCGAACATGCCCCGAGAACAAGGAGACAGACATGTCAGATGCGCCGATACTCGCACCGGTCAACCTCGTCGCCGACCTGGACGCCGCGGGAGACTTCGAGAAGAAGCATACCCCGCACATCGACCTCGACACAGCAGGCGATACGCTCGTTGTGACCGTCACAGTAGGCTGGGACGTCCCACATCCCAATCAGCCGGACCACTACATCACATGGATCGAGCTGCTCGCGAACGATGCGCCCGTGGCACGCTTCGACCTTTCGCCGGTTGCAACGGCCCCGACCGTGTCCGTGAAGACCGCGCTCGACGCCGGAACGGTCCTCCGTGCGGTCGCACACTGCAACCTCCACGGGCTGTGGGCCGCCGAGGTCACCGTCTAGCAGACCCGGGTCCTAGTCACCCAACAAACAAGGGCGCCTGCAACCAGGCGCCCTTGTTCACGCGCGCTCCGTCACCAGATCAGTCCCGCTATCGCGTTGGACACAGCGAGCGAGACCGCACTGGTGCCTCCGAAGATCTCTACTCGGCTGATCTCATCGGCGTGATCCTCGATGACCGCCATCGTCGCCGGACTCAGCGACGTGGGCGACGTCATCAGCAACATGCCTCCGTGAACACCCGCAGCCACCCCTCCGCCGAGCGCGTCAGGGAAGTCGGTGCCGGTCGCCACGCCCACGTATCCCCAATCGCCCCAGCGCTCCGATGTGGCCCTGTCCGCGACCGCTCGTGCGGTCTCATATCGGTCAGAGCCCGCCAAACGATGCACTTTCACGCCGGCCATCGCGTCGACGCTGTAGGCGACCGCCGAAGACACCCCCGATTCTCCACCGATAACCCACACGTCCTCGATCGCAAGGTCCTCGATCGCCGCACGCGTGACGTCGGGAAGCGCCGAAGTCGCAGTGAGCAGCACGGGTATGCCCTCATGGTAGGCGAACGGCGAGACCGCCAGTGCATCGGCGAAGTCATCCCCGCGCGCGAGAAACGCCTGGCGGCCGAAGTCCGCACCGTAGATCCCCTCGACTTTGCGAGCGACGACCGCGGAGGTCGCGTACCGGTCGTTCCCTGCCACACGCTCGACAGCGACGCCGGGTATCGCATCGATCTGGTCCTCGACGTCACCTGACACCGCGGCCCGTCCACCCACGATGTATGCGGTCGTCGCGCCGAGCCTGGCGATCTCGGCCGTCACGGAAGCCGGCAGCGACGCCGTGCTCGTCAACAGCAAGGGCGCATGCACGGCCCCGGCAAGACCCGAGGCCGCAAGCGCATCCGCGAATCCGGCGCCAGTGGCGATCACCACCGCGTCAGCCGAGTCAAAGGTGTTTCGGCTGATCTCGACCGCTGTCTTGTAGCGGTCACTTCCCATCGAGCGCGTGAGCGACTCTATCGTGCTGAACGGCAGTGATGTCACCAACTCGTCGCCATCGATCGACCACAGGCCATCGACTTGTATCGCGTATTCCGTCGCGGAGACCAAAGGCTCGGTCGGAGTGAGCGTGACGAGTGCGGTGTCGTCATCGTACGCGATCGTTGCAGGCACCACCTCAGACCCGTCGGTGAGATAAAGAGTCGTCTCGTCGAGGGTGGTCTGATCCAGCCGTTTGGAGAACTGCACCTCGATCGTCGGGTACGGACTGCTTGCGGGATCGGCCGCAGACGGGGTCGTCCACTCCACAGTGAACGGGTAACGCAGTGTCACCGGCAGCGCAATCGCTGCTGGTGCTTCCACGGGACCGACATACACCACGCCTTCAAACGTCCCCTCTCGATCGGCAAGGGCGGGCCGCGCCTTGGCCCAGTCGAGTCCCAGAGGGACCTCACTGCCCGCAGATACGCCGCCGGCTGGCAAACCTGTGACTGTGAGGTCGCGCCCCATAGGGTGCGCAATACGGACATCGAAGTAGTCCGTATCACTCACGCTGTAGCCGTACACGTCTATCAGATAGTCGTTGTCCGCCGGCGCATCAATCCGCACATACTCGTCGCCGCCACTCGTCTCGGACGCGCCGACCAGGTCCCACCCGCCAGCGCCATTCGACTCGTAGACGTAAAGATCGATGT
Source organism: Actinomycetes bacterium (assembly GCA_021372825.1). Taxonomy (GTDB): domain Bacteria; phylum Actinomycetota; class Coriobacteriia; order Anaerosomatales; family Anaerosomataceae; genus JAJFTR01. The sequence goes on along the minus strand of JAJFTR010000057.1, from coordinate 20,429 downwards.
CCGACTCACCAAGAGCCGAGATGCTCACCTCCAAGTACGCCGCGTCCTCAAGCGTCACGGAGTGGAACCAGTCTTCGTCCTGTGCGATCGGCTCGTTCGATTCGTACACACGGCTCAAACCGTAGGCGATAGCATCAAGCCCGGTCAGGTCCATGGTGGTCGTGAACTCGAGTGCCTCGCTTCCGGTGTCCGCGCTGTCGACGATCTCGAACGATGTCGGTGACACCCCCACCACTCCCGCCTCTCCCGAGACGGGCAGCTCGTGAACGCCCCCGGGCCACACCACGTTGTGGAGCATGATCTCGTTCAAGCCCGCCGACAGCGGCGCGGACACCCACTCCTGCGTCGTGCCTGTGTTGGTCTTCCAGGTCCAAAGGCCCATCCCAAGGTTCGTGTTCGACGACGCCCCCTTCTTCACCAGCGCTCCTGGCCCGAACACCTCCGGGTTGTACTCGGTGAAGACGTCGCGTTCGGATCCGTAGAGCAGCGTGTCGTTGTCGGCCTGCATGTCTTGTTCTTCTCCGACCTGCGGCCACGATGTTTTGACAAGCCATGTGGCGCCCTCGGGCAAGGAGGCGGCGTCAACGACATCCGCCATGTAGAAGCGCCAGTCACCTGATTCCGCACGCCACTGCCAGTCCTGGTAGCCCATGATCGTACTGTTGTCCATGAGCGGTGGCGTGCCGACGAGCTGCTCTTCCACCGCACTGGCGACCGCATCCACGCCGAAATCCTCGGCCCCGAAGGAGAAATTGGCCCCGCTTGCAGCGACGGTGGCATGCACAGGGATGATCGTCTCCTGGCCGCCGGCGCCCACGATAAGCTCGCCCTCGTAAAACCCGGGACGCGTGCCTGTGGGTACGGCGTACGTGGCGTCGAACGTGCCCGAACTTCGAGCCGGAACTGTCAGACCACCGGGGGTCGATATCCAAGGGTGATCGACCTTGTCCCACATCTCGACACGAAGCTCGACGACCATCGTCTTGTCCGCGTCCGCCCGGGAGTCGTGCTGCAGCCCCAAGAAGATGCCGTCAAGATGCCGAGACTTCGGGTTCTGAACTCGGACCTCATGACTGTCGGCGAAGTTGTTCGCGTACGTGTAGCGCATGTACTCGCCAGCGTCGATCTCATCCGGATCGACATACCCACTGTCATTCGTGTCCGTCCACAGGTTCGCGTCGCTGTTCTGGTCCTTCCAGTTGTACGCGAGGAGCCGCACCTTGTTGTGCGTGGTGGCACCGGTCGTGAACTCACCTGTGGGGGCGAAGTCCGAGAAGGGCTCACTCGCCTTGATGACCATAAGATCGGGGTCGTATGTATCGACGAGAGAGGTGAGGTCGCGCAGGTAGTCGGGACGATCGAAGTCGTACCCGCTCTCACGGGTGCCGTCGAGCGTCACGGACATGGTCACGACAGCCGATACCTGATGCCACGAATCCGCAATCGACACGTCCACCGGCGCGCTGCCGTTGTTCTTGATCGAGAACGAGTCCGTCACCGTCTCACCCGGGTGCACGAGATCCACGTACGACTCATACTCCGTGCCCCGATAATCCCCGGGGTACCAGACGCTCGGTGAGAGCGACACACCTGCCTGCCCGAGTATGACATCCACAGACCGGCCGGAGTCGATCATGCCCGCGCCCTGTACTGTCGTGTCGTAGTCCAGGTCACGAGCACCGCTCATGAGGAGTGACCGCGCCTCTGAGTACGTCGGGTAGCGCCCATTGACCTCGGCAAAAGCCTCATAAACCAACGCGAGATTGCCCGCGGCGACCGGACATGACCTGCTGGTGCCGCCCCAGATGATCCACGAGCACCAGCCATCCCAGTTCCCTTGGTTGAGCGCCATCGCACCCGACGAGTACGCGCCATCGGCCACTACCGCCGGCCCTGTATGGCCCGCCGCCGACGGCCCGCGGTTCGACCAGGGGATGACGTCGCCGATGTTCACCTGATCGGCCTCACTGATCGAGTCCCATCCGCCACAAGCTCCGAACTGGGTCGAGGCGCCCACGCCGATCGCCGTCGCGGCCGTCGGAGGAGCGTTCGTGCCATAACCCGGGGCACCGTTGCCGGTGGAGAACAGGAACGAGACGTATGGGTTGAAAGATGTGTTCAGATCGGTGATGTATCGGGACCGGTAGTCCCACTCGTCTCCGTCGTCATCTGACTCGCCATAGGAGTTCGACACGATATCGAGCTCATCCCCCGTGTCAGGGATGTAGTCCGCTCCGAACGCCGCGTAGTCATATGCAAGAAGGGTGGACGTGAAGTGGTTCCAGTAGATGTCCGAGACAGCCACCAGCTCGCCGCTCTTCGCGGCTCCTTGAACGATCCCACCGCCGGCGCCGACGGGCGTCTTGAAGGGCGGATACGCGCCCTCGTCCTGGTAGAGGTCGGAATGACCGTCGATCATCCCCTGCCCCACCACGTTGCTCGCGCAGAGCGTGCCGTGGTTCTCGTCCAAGTTGAGCGCGCCAGTGAAGCAGACCATCTCCCCACCGGCGGGCGGCGCGACCGAATCATCAGACCCGCCGATCAGAAACTCGAATCCCGGAGGCTGATGGTCGCCATCGGCGATCCAGTACACCATGCCACCGGAGAGGTCGGCGAATCCGTCCTGGCCGTAGTCATCCGCCTCCGAGTCCCAGTAGTCGACGTAGGAGATGGGAGACGCCATCGTGCAGGGCTTCTGGACCGAGAAGTCATACGCGTAATCGACGTCCACATACACCGTGTCGTAGACGCCAGCGGTATGCTCGTCGGCAACGAGCACCGCTGGGAACTGGCCATCGGGAGACAGCCATGCATCCAGGTTCTCTTCCCACAAGTAGCCGATGTGGTAGGTGCCCGAGAGACTGGTGCCCGGAAGAACATAGGTGTGCTCGCCGAAGACCGGATCGGCAGCGGTGATGACCGCGCTCGTGTCCGACCACCATGTCGCGCCATCTGCCACGTACGACGTTCCGTAATAGACATCGTAAGCGTACAGAAGAGCCGAGAAGGGATCGAAGACCTCTGGCCAGCCTTGGTAGGGGGACCCGGGGTCCTCGACGACGGCCTGGGTGCCCTGAAGGTCCGGGTGGGCGAAGTCCACGCTGTCGTCAGCTACGGCGATACGAACACCTTCACCAAAGAACCCGTCGTCCCACGCGCCCTGGGCATTATGCCCGGCCGGGCTCACATCGAACCATCCAGTCGCCGCGCCTCCGTCGAAGGTGAGCGAGTCTTCTCCGATCAAGACGGCTTGCTTAGAAGAGCGGGCGGTTCGTGATCTGAGAACGCCTTCCGCGTCGAACTGCTTGGCGAAGGACTCACGCACGCTCGCCGGCGTAGCGGCGATCCGCGCGCGCGCCTCCGACGCCTGTGCTGCCCGCTCCCGCGCGCTCGGCTTGGGCACGTCGGGAGGGACGGGAGGCTCTTCCTTGCCGTTGTCGTACACCTTCACGACACCCCGAGCGGACGCGACCTTCACCAGTGAACCCACCGCGACGCGACCAGCGTAGATGTCGTGCGCGCTATCGCCTTTGAGACCGAGCTTGATCGGTGTCTGGAGTGCCTTTGGGGCGCCAGCGCCTTTCGTCACCAGGACCGCGACGTCGACCCTGGCGGCTTTCGCCTTCTCGGTGCTGGCCGCCGCGACGACCTTGGCGAGCTTGGGATCGAGCCGCCGGCTCGTCACGTCAAGCGAACCCGACGTCACCTTGGCTGTTCGCTTTTCGGCTGCGGGAGGCGTCTTCGGTGGCACTCCCGCGGCAGGCAGGACCCCGGCCATGGTCGCGATGAGCGACACACACAACAACAGGCTCCACAATCTCCGCGAGGCGCTGGGACGATCCGACATCGACCCGACCCCCTCTCTCGTGAGACGAGCGCACCCCATCGGGCACTCTTCACCTAGCCGGGCCGATGCGATCGATGAGGGGCGCGGATCGTGCGACTGCGCTGCTCCTGAACGATCACACCCGTACCGGTGGGTGCGGCGCATCCGCACCCTCTTGCGTCAGTATGTGTCCCGATCGGGCGCCTCCGCAACCAAGAGTCCCTAGAACAGCCCACCTTGGCCCGCTGCCTCTGGGCGCACCACCCCAAGATGTTCGTATGCTCGCGGGGTCGCTTGGCGTCCCTTCGGCGTCCGAGCGATGAAGCCGAGCTGCAGAAGATACGGCTCGTACACGTCTTCTAGCGTATCGGGCTCTTCGCCCACCGCCGCAGCGAGTGTTCCCAGACCGACCGGACGACCACTGAACTTGTGCACGAGAGTCTCGAGGATCGAGACGTCCATCCGGTCGAGCCCCACATGGTCCACCTCGAAGAATGCAAGCGCCTCCGCGGCGATATCCTCCGTCACCGTCCCATCGTGGCGCACCTGCGCGTAGTCTCGCACGCGCTTGAGCAGACGATTCGCGAGTCGCGGGGTACCGCGAGAGCGGCGCGCGATCTCCTCGGCTCCCTCATCGGAAACCTCGACGCCCAGTATCGAGGCGCTGCGCCTTACGATGTCCGCGAGTTCCGAGGGCGTGTAGTAGTCGAGTCTGAAGGCCATGCCGAAGCGATCGCGCAAAGGACCGGTGAGCAGTCCCGTGCGCGTCGTCGCTCCGACGAGCGTGAAGTGCGGCAGCTCCAGACGCAGCGACCGTGCCGCAGGTCCCTTGCCGATGACGAGGTCGACGGCGAAGTCCTCCATCGCGGGGTATAGGATCTCTTCCACCGCACGGTTCAGGCGGTGGATCTCGTCGATGAACAGCACGTCACGTTCCTGAAGGTTGGTGAGGATGGCCGCGAGATCCCCTGTGCGCTCGATGGCGGGGCCACTCGTGGTCTTGATCGACACCCCCAGCTCATTGGCGATGACCCCCGCGAGCGTGGTCTTGCCCAGCCCGGGAGGGCCCGACAGAAGGATATGGTCGAGCGGTTCTCCTCTGCCGCGGGCAGCTTCGATCAGCACGCCGAGGTTCTCCTTCACTCGGGACTGTCCCAGGTAGTCCACGAGCTGACGAGGGCGTAACGACCGGTCTATCTCAAGATCGTCCTCGGTGAGCTCCGAAGCCACCAGGCGCTCCGGCTCGGCGTAGTGCTCTCCGGGTTCCCAGACAGTGCTCACCTAGACACCACCGCCTAGCCGTCTCAGCGCGTGACGCAGCACCGATTGCACGTCATCAGCAGGTCCGTCGTATCCCTGAAGCGCGACGCCCACCTCCGCCGAGGAGAACCCCATCGACAACAGCGCATCGCACGCCTCGGCCGCCACATCCATGGGAGCGTTCGCCGGACCACACGAGATGTCCGGCAGGCTCAGGCGGTCCTTGAGCTCCAGTATGATCCGCTGGGCGGTCTTCTTGCCGATGCCCGGCACCGTCGAGACGAGCGCCACGTCTTCATGCGCTATCGCCTCCACCAGCGCATCCGGCCTGAACGCGGAGAGCACCGCGAGCGCGACTTTGGGACCCACGCCCGTCACTCCGAGCAAGTGCGTGAAGAGCTCTCGTTCAGCACGGTTCTCGAAGCCGAAAAGTGAGATCTCGTCGTCACGTACCTGCATGTGGGTAAGAACGGTGACCTCATCGCCTTGTGCGGGCAGACTCGCGAGGGAATTGCCCGACATCGCCACCCTGAATCCGATGCCGCCCACGTCGATGACACACGAGCCTGGCTCTTTGGAGGCGACGCGTCCCGTGAGATGAGCGATCATCGTGCCGTCAGCCCACACATACCGGCACGCCTCAGGTGCGCGTGACAGATGGCCGCGGCAAGCGCGTCAGCAGCATGATCAGGCGTCGGCTCGTGGTCCAAGCCGAGAAGCACCCGGACCATATAGGCGACCTGATGCTTGTCCGCGCCGCCTGAACCCACGACAGCGTCCTTGATCTGCGCCGGGCTGTACTCGCCAAGACCCACTTCACGTTCGGCCAACGCAAGAAGCGCGACCCCGCGCGCTTGCCCGGTCGCGAACGCAGAGCGGGCATTGGCGCCAAAGAAGACGCTCTCGATACCGCATTCCGAAGGAGCGTAGCGCTCGATGACTGCGGCCATCTCGGCGTGTATGCACGCCAGACGCGCCGGCACCACGTCGTCGGCGCTCGTCGTGATGCAACCATAGGCGAGACATGTGAGGCGGGATCGGGACTCCTCCACGACTCCCCATCCCGTGTTCGCAAGTCCCGGGTCCACTCCCAAGATGATCACGGAGGCTCCTCCGGACGCGCAATCGAACATATGTTCAGGATAGCATCCGGCACTGGCAGCGTGAAGAGCGCGCTAGCTGTCGAGCGCGGCCGCCAGTTCCTCTGTCATCTCCATGTTGTGATACACGTCCTGGACGTCGTCGTTCTCTTCCAGGACGTCGATGAGGCGCATCACCTTGCGTGCGGTCTCCAGGTCGACCGCCACAGGTGTGATAGGACGCATGGTGAGCTCGGCGCCCTTGACGGAGACTCCAGCGGCCACCAACGCGTCCTTGACGCGCATGACGTCCGCAGGCCGGGTCAGCACCACGAACTCCTCGTCGTTGTCCTCAAGGTCCTCGCCGCCCGCTTCCGCCACCAAGAGCAGCAGCTCCTCCTCATCGGGAGCCGTCGCCTTGTCGATGACGATCTCGCCCACCCGTTCGAACTGGAACGCGACCGCGCCCGTGGCCGCCAAGTTCCCACCCGCGCGCGTGAAGGCGGACCGGATGTCAGCAGCGGTCCGGTTCCGGTTGTCCGTCAAGGCCTCGATGTAGATGGCCACGCCGTTCGCGCCGTAGCCCTCATAGACCACCTCTTCGTAGCTTTCGCCCTCTCCGGCTCCGGCGGCCTTCTTGATGGCGGCGTCGATCTTATCCTTGGGGAGGCTATAGGAGCGCGCCTTCTCGATCGCCGCCGCGAGTGCCGCGTTGTTCGCGGGGTCGGGTCCACCCGCCTTCGCCGCTACATAGACGATGCGTGAGAGCTTGGAGAAGAGCGCGCTGCGCTTCTTGTCTTGTGCAGCCTTCCGGTGTTTCGTGGTCGCCCACTTGGAGTGTCCGGACATCGCCTTGGTCCTTTCGCAGGGGGCTCTACGCCCCTACCACCTCGTCCAGAAAAAAACGATGCACGCGCGGATCCCCGGTGAGTTCAGGGTGGAAAGTGGTGACAAGCAATGTGCGCTGCCGCGCCGCCACCACTCTGCCCTCATGCTCGGCGAGCACGTCGACGCCTTCCCCCGTGCGCTCGATCCATGGAGCACGTATGAAGACGCCCCGGAAAGTCCCGTCGGACAACCCGCGGAAGTCAAGATCCGCCTCGAAAGAATCGATCTGACGACCGTACGCATTGCGACGGACATCGATGTCCATCACTCCGAGCGGTTCTTGGTCCGGAAGCGCATCGAGGATCGTGCGCGCCATCAAGATGGCGCCAGCACAGGTACCCCACACCGCCATCCCCGCACCATGCTGCTGGCGGATCGCGTCGTAGAAACCGTAGGTGCGCATGAGCTTGCTGATGGCGGTCGACTCCCCGCCCGGTATCACCAGGCCGCTCACGTCGTTCAGCTGCTCTGGAAGGCGCACTGCCACACTCGTTGCGCCGAGTGCCTCGAACGTCATCATGTGCTCACGGAAAGCGCCTTGTAGCGCGAGGACGCCGATGCGCACCCTACCAGCCCCGCTCCTGCATCCGTTCGGACTCGGGGATATCAGAGATGTTGATCCCGACCATCGCTTCGCCCAAGTTGCGGGACACCTTGGCGATGATGTCAGCGTCCTGGTAGTGCGTAGTGGCTTCGACGATTGCCTTCGCGCGTTTGGCTGGATCCCCGCTCTTGAAGATGCCGCTTCCCACAAAAACGCCGTCACACCCGAGCTGCATCATAAGAGCCGCATCCGCCGGTGTCGCGATCCCTCCGGCCGAGAAGTTCACGACGGGAAGCCTACCGTTGTCGTGTACCCACTTCACGAGCTCGTAGGGAGCCTCAAGGTCCTTCGCGGCGGCGAACAACTGCTCTTCTCGAAGACCGGCGACCCACGCGATCTGGTCGGTGACCGTGCGCATGTGGCGCACCGCTTCCACTACGTTGCCGGTACCAGGCTCTCCTTTGGTACGCACCATCGCCGCTCCCTCGGCGATGCGGCGCAGCGCCTCCCCGAGGTTGCGACAACCGCACACGAACGGCACCGCGAAGTCCCACTTGTTGACGTGGTGCTCCTCATCCGCGGGCGTGAGCACCTCCGACTCATCGATGTAGTCGACGCCCAAGCTCTGAAGCACCTGGGCTTCCACGAAGTGCCCGATCCGGCACTTGGCCATCACGGGTATGGACACCGCCTTGATGACTTGCTCCACGACGGTCGGGTCCGCCATCCGCGCCACTCCCCCGGCGGCACGGATGTCGGCAGGCACGCGTTCGAGCGCCATGACGGCCACCGCGCCCGCGTCCTCGGCGATCTTGGCCTGCTCCGCACTCACGACGTCCATGATGACGCCACCTTTGAGCATCTCGGCAAGACCGGTCTTAACGCGCAGCGTACCGGTTGTCGTAGTGGAATTGCCGTTCACGATGACTTTCGCTCCTCACGTCGGATGCCACTGTCGGTCGGATGCGACCAGGGACGTGGATGACCATACGATTCTACCCGTGCTACACCGGGCGGACAACCGCCGGTCGACGCTGCACGCGCTACTTCATCGTGATGTTGACGCTTGGCTGCACCACCTGGAACCACGTCGTACCGGGAGCCAACCTGATCGGCGAACCATCGGCAGCCTTGAAGGTGGGAGGAGCGTCGGCAGGCGCAGTCCATGTGCCATCGAAGCGCTGACCGTCTCGGAAGACGGAACATCTGCCGCTGCCCACGAGAGCTATGTCGTAGGTCGTGGAACCCACCTTGTCGTGGCTCGCGGCGGAGTACTTGGCCCACATCACCACGACGTTGCGCGCGGAGATCTGCTTGCCGGTACCCGCGTCCATGTGCTTCTTGCCGTTGTTCGTCCTGAGGTAGCTCCTAGTTGTGGGGTCATAGGTCCAGACGACCTTGTTCGCAGGCGAGAAGGGCACCGCGATCTCGGTGATCGTGATGCTGGACTCTTGAGCATGGCGCCTGTCGAACGCAAGTCCTTTCACATCCTGCTGCGTCCGCATCTTGCGACGCGCGGCCTCCTCCCGCACCTTCTTCAAGACCACATACAGATTGTGGGGACGAGGCCGGTCGTTGCCGCGGAAGAACGGGTACGTGATGCCGGCATCCTCGGAGAGGTTGTCGATCGAGGTCTTGTTGATACGGGCATTCACGCTCGTGCTCGCACCCGAAAAGACGAACAACGCGTCGTATTGAGGCACGATGTGAAGGTCGGAGAGACGCGCGCTGCGTACCGGCCCCACCTTGTCCGGTTCTTTCGAGTGGTAGAGCGCGTTGAAACGCGTGATCCCGCCTTCGGTGACGCTCTCATAGACGACATCGGCCAGCGCGAGGTTCACCTGTGGCCGCGACTCCGGAGAGTTCTCTATCTTGACCGAGACCACTCTGCGGCGGGTCACCTCATCGTCCGGGGCGTCGAGCCCCGTGAGCGGCCATCTGGGCGGCTCGGCCGGCTTGGGAACGGTCCGTTCCTTATCGGCCCTCGGCCAAAAAGAAACGATCTTCGGTTCGGAGCTGGCACACCCCGCAACCAGAGCCGCGAGCATGCTCGCGGTCACGGCGAATGCGACGTAGCGTCGTGCGGTCATCGACGGGACCTCCTTGGTCGGGATAAGTCTAGAGACACTTGGCGAACCCGGTCAATCGAAGGCACGAACGTGTCGACGTCCCGGCGCGACTGACAGAACGCTACAATCCGGTAGTAGTCGAAGAAGGGACTCGCAGTGTCGTGCTACCTGCTTCACGTGCTCGAGACACCGGACGAAGAGCCGTACCGTGATCCTGAAGTGAAGGACATCATCGGAAGGATCCCTCAGTTCTTCTGCACGCACTGCCAGCCCATCAAGAGACTGCCTCCGAGTGCGGGCTTCAAGTGCTTGCGACGGGAGGCACCGTGCTGGAAGCCCGCCGACAGGATCTGCGCTGACGACTAGCCGTCTGTGTCAGATGTCGAGGTTCCCTCTAAGCTGACGTCGGGTCCAGCCGACAGCGCGGCGCCGTCCTCAGAGGCTTCCCACTTCCCGCGGTGCGTGCGCCACAGCAACCAAGCCCCGGCGACCAGCATCGGCACGCTCAACAACTGACCCATGGTGAAGGGGCCCGCGATAAAGCCGAGCTGCACGTCAGGCTCGCGCGCGAATTCCACGGCTATGCGGAACACTCCGTACAGAAGTAGAAGCGTGCCGAGCATGAACCCGTCCGCACGTTTCTTCCGGGACAGGGTGAGCAGGATCACGAAGAGCACAAGACCTTCGAGAAACGCCTCGTAGAGCTGCGAAGGGTGCCTGGGCAGCGGACCTGCCCCCGGGAACACGACGCCCCACGGGAGCGTCGTCACCCTGCCCCACAGCTCACCGTTAACGAAGTTGGTGAGTCGGCCGAGCAGAAAGCCTATCGGAGCTCCCACGGCTCCCATGTCAGCGAGGCGCAAGAACGGGACGCCGAACCGGCGGGCCATGATCCAGCCCGCAAGCAGGATGCCCACAAGCCCGCCATGGAAGGACATCCCGCCGTTCCACGTGGCGAAGATGTTCAACGGGTGCCGGAGATACTCGGACCCGCCATAGAACAGAACGTAGCCCAAGCGCCCGCCGACGATCACGCCGATGACTGCTGCCAGAACAAGATCGATCTCCTGGTCACGCGTGAGGCCTACCTGCCAGCGGCGGTTCAGCCGATCGAGAAGAGCGCCCGCCGCCACGAATCCGGCAACGTACGCCAGACCGTACCAGCGCACGGCAAGCGGGCCCACCGTGAATGCGATGGGGTTCAGATCAGGAAAATCGAAATAAGCCATGCCTCACATCGCTTCCAGACGTGGCGTCAAGCGCTCTCTTGTCGTCTTCCGGCGCTCCCTAGAAGGCGACCTTGACCGGCTCCTTCGCCGCCTCTTCGATCTCGAAGTACTCTCGCGCAGTGAACCCGAACATGCCCGCGAGAAGGTTCGACGGGAAGGTCTGCGTCGCTGTGTTGTAGCTCATCACGGAGTCGTTGTAGAACTGCCGCGCGTAGGCGATCTTCGACTCGGTGCCTGAGAGCTCCTCTTGCAGCATCAGAAAGTTCTGGTTGGCTTTGAGGTCAGGGTATGCCTCCGCCACCGCGAACAACTCACGCAGCGTGCTCGACAGCGCGTTCTCGGCGTCAGAGTGCTCTTTCACAGTCTGCGCACCCATGGCGGCGTTGCGCGCTGCCACCACCTTCTCAAGTGTCTCCTTCTCGTGAGCCGCATAGCCCTTGACCGTCTCCACGAGGTTTGGGATCAGGTCATAGCGCCTACGCAACTGCACGTCTATCTGCGACCATGCGTTGTCCACACGGTTGCGGAGCGTGACGAGCCGGTTATAGATGCCGATTGCCGCGAAGACCACGACCAGCAGCACCAGACCGACCGCACCGAGGCACGGCAACCACATATTGCGGCTCCTCTCTTCCAGACAGACACAGCAGCGGTGACGTCTCCTGCACGCCGGGTTCACCTCGCCCAGACGCTGCGGACCAGGTGCGGTACACTTCCGTGAGCATCGTTCGGCGCAATCGTACCAGACACATGCCGAGGAGAGAGCATGATACCTATCCGCGACGAGAATCCCACACGAAAGGTCGCGTGGGTGACGGCTCTGCTGTTGATCGCGAACATCGCGGTGTTCGTCTATGAGAGCACTCTTACGCCATCTGGGCTGGAAGCGTTCGTAACCCAGTGGGGACTCGTACCGTCGCGCTTCCTCGCCGACCCCTTCTCCCCCGCACAGATAGCGACGGTGTTCACCTCGATGTTCCTTCACGCGGGCTGGCTCCATGTGATAGGCAACATGCTCTACCTCTGGATTTTTGGGAACAACGTCGAGGACCGACTCGGCCCGATAGGGTTCATCGCCTTCTACCTCGCCACCGGAGTAGCTGCAGCGGCTGCTCAGATCGCGACTACAGGAGCCACGTCGGTACCTACCGTGGGTGCAAGTGGCGCCATCGCGGGTGTGCTCGGCGCCTATGTCGTGCTGTTCCCTGGGGCCGCCGTTCTCACCATCGTGCCGATCTTCTTCTTCATCGAGATCGCACGAGTACCGGCCTTCCTGGTGATCGGTTTCTGGTTCCTGCTCCAGGTCGGCAACGGCGTCGCCTCTTTGGGCGCCGACGTCGCCCAAACCGGAGGAGTCGCGTGGTTCGCACACATCGGTGGTTTCGTCCTCGGCGTGCTGATCGCGCTCGTCATCGCTGCACACGACAGCATGTCTCGTCCGCGATATCGCGGAGGCTGGCGCTAGCGGCCGTCGATCTCCGCCAAGAGGTCGTCTACGTATTCCACCCGCTGCAGCTGCCTGCGGAAGTACTCGCAATACGCCTCGACGATGTGCTCACGCTTGATGCGTGCGGCAGTTTCCTGCGGACTCTCCTCACTGTGGGCCGCAAGATGCGATGCGTCGATGATCTCGAACTGCATGCCGCCGAGACCTCCGTCCTCGTCCTTGGAGGAGTCGGTCTCTGGCAAACGCGCGAGTTCGAGAGCAGCCGCGAGCACGTCGGGTATTCTCAGCGACGCCTTGAGCACTTCCCCACACCGAGGACAGGCGAAGAAGATATCGCACGACGCGGCGCCCCGGAAGACCACAGAGATGATGTCCTCAAGGCCCACTTCTACCTGTCCGTCCTGTGGGCATATGAGTGAGAACTCCATACGATCACCTCCCGTGTCCTCGTAAACATTGTACCGCGTCTGTGGACTCGACAAGCGTGTGTTACGATGTCCGGCATGCCCACTCCCCTTCCTCAGCAACAGACGTGCCCTTCTGCGTCGCGGCGGCTTGTACGAGGAGCGCGACTCGGTCTGCCCATCCTGCTCGGATATGTACCTGTGGGCATGGCGTTCGGGATCCTCGCAAGAGCGGACGGCTTCACCGCCGCGCAGGCCATCGTGTGTTCGGCGACTGCTCTCGCAGGTGCCGGGCAGTTCATCGCCCTTGCCCTCATGACCGCGGGTGCCGACCTCGCAAGCGTGCTCGCCGCCACAGCGGTCGTGAACCTGAGATACGTGCTCTTTGGCGCGACACTCTCCCCGCATCTCGCGGCCACACCACTCGCTCGGCAGGCGGTGCTTGCCTACACGCTCACCGATGAGACCTTTGCAGTGAACATCGATGACCTGCGTCGCGGCACCGGAGATGACCTGACGATGTTGGGAGTCGGACTCGTGTCTTGGATCGGCTGGGTCGCAGGCACTGTCGCGGGAGTCCTCGCCTCGTCCGTCCTCGGCGATCCCTCGCGCTTCGGAGCTGAGTACGCGATGGTGGCGATGTTCACGGCGCTCTTGGTCGCCCAGGCCGAGGACCGGCGCCATGTCATCGTGGGCATCATGGCCGCCATGGTAGCGATCGTGTGCGCGGTCGTCTTGCCGGGCACGTGGTACATCATCGTCGCGGCCATCGTCGCGGCCACCGTAGGAGCCGTGGTCTTCCGATGAGCCACGGGTACATATGGGCGGTCATCATCGGCATGGCGTTCGCGAACTACGCCTTGCGCTTCTTGCCCATCGCCGTCGTGTCTCGGTTACAACTGCCCCGTCCTGTCATGCGATGGCTCTCATACATCCCTGTGTCAGTCATGGCAGCGTTGGTAGTAGGTGAAGTGCTGCGACCCTCCGGACAGTGGCTCGCGCCCTGTGAGAACCCGTATCTCATGGCGGCGATACCTACTGCTGCCGTCTACTACAAGTGGCGTGACTTCCTGGGTACAACACTAGCAGGAGTCATCTTCTTCTTGGTGTTCCGAGCACTGCTGAGCTAGACTGCCTTGATCACATGACGAGAGTCGAGCCGAGAGGACCCTGATGGCACAGATCCAGCCATTCACCGCAGTCGTTTATCGCCATGAGGAGTCACCCGACATCACGCCACTCGTAGCGCCGCCGTACGACGTCATCACGCCCAAGATGCGTGAGCGGCTTCTAGAGAACGAACCGCACAACGTCGTCGCGATCGACCTCCCTGAAGGCGATCCGGACCCCGCTGCGCCAGCCAACCGCTACGCCAACGCAGAGCAGCTGTGGCACGCGTGGCGCAAACAAGGGGTGCTCGTCTATGACAACGCTCAGGCGATGTACGTGCTCGAACAGACGTGGGAACACGAAGGACGGCACGTTCGCAGGCGTGCTCTTCTCGCAGCAGTCGAACTCCACGACTTCTCAGACGGCGTCATCTTGCCCCACGAAAAGACACTTCCCAAGACCGTGATGGACCGCCTCTACTTGACCCGTGCATGCACGGCGAACCTGAGTCCCGTGTTCGGCCTGTTCACCGACCCCGCCGGCGAAACCGATGGGATCTTCGACGAAGCCACCTTAGGCAATCCTATGCTTGTCGCTCGCGACGCCGACGGAGTCGAAAGCCGGATGTGGGCTCTGCGGGAACCGGAGGCGATCGAGTCGCTGGCGAGCATGATGGCCGACAAGCAGATCTTCATCGCCGACGGTCATCATCGATACGAGATGGCGCTCGCCTACCGTGACGAGCGTCGTGCCGCTGACGCGGAAGCAGGTACAGCGGCTGCATCGCGGCCCTACGACTACGTGCTCATGGCACTGGTGAACATGGACGACCCCGACCTTGTGGTGATGCCCACTCATCGTCTAGTGCGGGCACCAGGGACCTTCGACACCGATGCCTTCTGGGCAGCGCTGTCCGAGCGGTTCGACCTGGTCGAACAGCACTTGGGGACCCTAGCCGCACTGGCCGCCGCTTCTCGGCCGTGCTTCGTCGTCAAGACGGCGGACGGGACCGTGCGTCTTGCCAGTCTCAAACGAGAAGTGGACCCCGCCGTCGCAATCCCCGGAGAAGCTTCCGCTGCCTGGAAGAACCTTGACGTGTCCGTCTTGCACGAACTCGTGCTGCGCCCTCTTTTTCAGATCTCACCCGACGATGCCGCCTCGCTCGAACGTCTGTCATTCACGAACGACGCTCATCAGGCCTTCGGTCTTATGGGTGCGGACGTCGCCTTCATCATGAATCCCACACGCATGGACCAACTCAGAAGCATCGCTCTTTCCGGCCAGACCATGCCCCAGAAGTCCACCTACTTCTACCCGAAGCTCCTCACAGGCATGGTCTTCCGCCCCATGGATTAGTCGGCGGCTCGAATCACCGGCGAACTCCCACCCCCTCGACCGAGCGCTCCATCATCCTCGGACAGCCTGTTCCGAGCGGACACTCGTCACACCTAGGGCCCTGCGGACGACAGTACTCCCTGCCGATCCGCCACGTGGCGAGGTCAAGCGATCCCGGCTCGGCAGGGCATATCCGTGCAGCCGCTCGACGTACAGCATCAGGGGTGTCACGATCCACAAGTCCGCTTCGCAAGAAGACACGCCTCACATGCACGTCATAGGCGACCGTACCGCTCTGGATACCTGAGAGAGGGACACCGAGCGCGCGGATGAGCAGCTCCGCCGCCATCGCCGCCTTCTTGGGTCCGATACCCTCGAACGACAGAAGGCGACTCGTCACGTCGATGACGTGCGCACCCTCCGGCCAGATATGCGAAGCGTCTCCCGCATACGTCTCGACGATGCGCCGCGCTGCCGAGGAGACCCACCGCGGCACGGTCTTCACGAACCGATGGAGCGCTGGCGGCTCCCGAAAAGCGCGAGCAACCGCGTCCTCGTCGACGGCCATGCGCTCCAAATCGAAACCTCCCAGCCGCTGCGAGAGTTCATACGGCCCAGACCATGCCCGCTCCGCCGAGATGCCCTGCGTGAACAGGACACCGATCAAGAATGCGTTGGGGTTCGATTTGATGAGCTCATCCGCCGAGGGGTCGGGCGTGAACGAACCGCCGACCTGGACCACGCCTTCAACCGCTGTTCTGGCCGCGTACGCGCGCAGGGAATCGTCGACCGCGTATGCCAGCACCGGCACTTGGTCCACGTCAGCGGACCAGACGGGGCCCTCGTGTGAGGAAGAACTCGCAGTAGACGCAGTTCTCCTTGGCTGCAGCATCCCTGTCGACCGCAGGGTCGAACACGAGAGCAGGATCGCTCGTCACACGATGGGTCGGCCGCGTACATTGCGTGTAGTAGCAACCGCTCGGGCACTTCTCAGACGGATCGATCGCGTGCGGACAGCGGCCCTGGAGCTCGTCATCGCAACCACGTGTCGACCAGCAAGCCATGATCACGCCTCCGTCGGTGTCACAACCACGAATGCCTAGGGTACCACGAGTGTGCAGACGCACTCAGAAGTTCTCGTACGAACGGCTTGCCGTTACGTCCGTTTGGCCTTGGTACTTGCTCCCAAGCCCCGGTGTTCCGTAAGGTCTCTCAACCGGAGTGGTCATCTTGGAGAACGTGATCTGCCCGATCGCCATTCCCGGCATGAGCACGATGGGCAAGTTCGCCACGTTGGACAGCTCAAGCGTGAGCCTGCCCTCCCAACCAGGATCGACATAGCCCGCAGTCGAGTGGATCAAGAGCCCGAGACGGCCCAGCGAGCTCTTCCCCTCAAGCCGTCCGACGATATCATCCGGCAAGACGATGCGCTCGACCGTTGTGCCGAGCACGAATTCGCCAGGGTGCAGGACGAAAGGCTCCTCGGTGGACGCCTCAACGACTTCCGTGAGCCCTTCCTGATGACGGGATGGATCGATATAGGGATAGCGCGAGTTCCTGAACACCTGGAATCGCGGGCCGAGATGCAGGTCCACGCTCGATGGCTGTATGTCGTCCGGGTCGCAGGGTTCGATACGGATCCGTCCTGCCATCATCTGTTCTTTGATGGACTTATCAGACAAGACCACGGTCGGCCTCCGCTACGCGCACTTGCTGAAGCCACATGCTCTGCATACGGCACAGCCAGACTCGTGCTCCAGAGCACTACCGCACTCAGGACACGCACCCGCCAGGTTATCCAGACCGTCGGTGCTCTTCGAGACCGCGACCGAAGAGGAGCCGGTCTCGATCCATTCCAGGTAGTGCTCCATCGCAATGCCGACAGCGTCGGCACATGAGAGGACTTTCCCGCCCTGAGCCCATGCAGGGCTCGGGCACCGGATGCCACGAAGATGTTTCAGGATCGCTCGCGGGTCGACGCCCGCGCGCAGGGACACAGAGATCATGCGCGACAGTGCCTCCGATTGCGATGCAGCGCACCCGCCTGATTTGCCCATCTGGGTGAAGACCTCGCACAGACCTTGTTCGTCTGAGTTGATGGTCACATACAGGTTCCCACAGCCGGTCTGGATCTTCTCGGTTCTTCCGATGGTGACGCTTGGACGCGGACGCGGTTCGATCTCGCCGTGCCGCAGCTCGGCGTCCGACTGAGCGTTCTTGGCCGTCTTGCCCGTCGAAAGCACCTGGTTCTCTTTTGACCCATCACGATAGATGGTCACGCCCTTGACACCGAGTTCATGAGCAAGGTCATAGACTCTGCGAACGTCATCGACGGTCGCTTCGTTGGGGAAGTTGACCGTCTTCGACACAGCATTGTCGGTGTACTTCTGGAATGCGGCCTGCATCCGCACGTGCCACACCGGGTCGATGTCGTGCGCGGTCACGAAGACGCGCTGGACCTCCTCCGGCACTGCGTCGATGCCGAGAAGCGACCCGTGCTCAGCGATGAGTCCCATAAGATCGCGACTGTAGAAGCCCTGCTTGACCGCAAGGTCCTCGAACATGGGGTTGACCTCGATGAGCCTGTCATTGTCCATCACGGTCCGCACATAACTCACGGCGAACAGAGGCTCGATCCCCGAGGAACAGTTGGCGATGATGGACAGCGTCCCCGTGGGCGCGATCGTCGTCACTGTTGCATTGCGCAAGGGGACGCCACCCGGAACGTCGTAGATCGACCCAGCGAAGTTTGGGAACGCCCCTCGTTCTTCGGCGAGCTTGGCAGAGGCGGCTCTGGCCTCGGCTTGTATGAATCCCATCACTTTCTCACCGAGAAGGATCGCCTCATCGCTGTCGTACGGAATCCCCATCATGATGAGCATGTCGGCCCAGCCCATGACGCCCAACCCGATCTTCCGGTTCGCGCGCGCGAGTTCACCGATCTTCGCGAGCGGATACTCGTTCACATCGATGACGTCGTCCAAGAACCTCACACCCCGATGGACCACGTCCGCGAGACGGTCCCAGTCGATGGCAGGACCGGCTTCGGCGTACTGGACGAACTTGCTCAAGTTGACGGATCCCAAGTTGCACGCTTCGTACGGGAGTAACGGCTGCTCGCCACACGGGTTGGTCGACTCGATCTCCCCCAGTGCGGGAGTAGGGTTGTCGCGGTTCATCCGATCGATGAAGATGATCCCGGGATCGCCTGTGGCCCACGCCATCTCGACGATGAGATCGTAGACTTCACGCGCATCAAGAGTGCCGGCTACCGACCCATCGCGCGGGTTGATGAGCTCGTAAGGCTCCCCCGCTTCCACTGCCTTCATGAACTTCTCAGTCAAAGCAACCGATATGTTGAAGTTCGCGAAGTCGCCTTCCGCCTTGCACTTGATGAAGTCGAGGATGTCCGGGTGATCGACGCGCAGAACACCCATGTTCGCGCCACGTCGCGTGCCTCCTTGTTTGACGGCCTCTGTCGCCTGATTGAAGACTCGCATGAAAGACACCGGCCCGCTCGAGACCCCTTGCGTCGAACGGACTTGGTCTCCTACAGGGCGCAACCGGGAGAACGAGAAACCCGTGCCCCCTCCCGACTTGTGGATGATCGCGGTGTCCCTCACTGCGTCGAAGATCGACTCCATCGAATCACCGACCGGGAGCACGAAACATGCAGACAGCTGCTGCAACTCGCGACCCGCGTTCATGAGTGTCGGGGAGTTCGGCAAGAACTCGAGTGAGGTCATGAGATCGTAGAAGTCGTGCGCCACTCCTGCGACCTGCTCGGGAGTGGCCCCATAGCGAGACTCGGCAGACGCGATGTTCTCGGCCACACGCACGAACATGTCCGACGGCTGTTCCGCCACATTGCCGGAATCATCCTTCTTGAGGTACCGCTTGCGTAGCACCTTCAGGCTGTTGGGCGACAGCGTGTCATCGATAGTCCTTGCATAGTCGGCGATTCTGCTGGCGTCGCCCATGACGGCGGTCCTCCTCGTGATGATCTTGACTTACAGAGAGCGCATCGACCTCGCTGCCGAGCTCGTCCCCTGCCACAACATATTGCGCTTCATCAGTGTACGAGGCTCAACATATGGTACGCAACCGTGAGGCGACGAACGGTAGAGTCGATTCTCTCGACGGCCCCTTAACGTGAAATCGCCGGAAGAAAAAACAAGCCGGGCGCCTTCCGCTCAGACGAACGGCGCCCGGCTTCGTCGAAGTCGAGAAGGTGTCAGACGGGCTCGACCCGCTGCACCTCGGGAATCTCCTCTTTCAGCACTCGCTCCACCCCGTTGGCGAGCGTCAGCTGGGACATCGGACAACCACGACAACTTCCCTGCAAGGCGACACGCACGACACCGTCATCGGTGACATCGATGAGCTCCACATCGCCACCGTCGGCCTGCAAGGCTGGACGGATCTTGTCGAGTGCTGCCTGGACGCGCTCTCTCACTGCGTCTCCCTTCGATCGTGACGACGGCGCTACGCATGCCGTCGCGGTACGGGACTCCTCAGTCGGACCGACGGGGCCGACCTGCCGATTCTAGCACTATCCGTGCCAGCTCCGGGCACGCAAAGAGCCGCCAGGTGTGTTCAGCGGCGACCTACTCTCCCACCCTCTACAGGGCAGTACCATCGGCGCTGGAGGGCTTAACTTCCGAGTTCGGAATGGGATCGGGTGTACCCCCTCCGCCATAACCACTGAACACACCTGGCGGCTCTTCACCACCAGATCGTGCTCATGCACGATGTACGCTTGTCAACCTCCGCGGGTGCGTCCTGCACCCTGAGAGCTGTATAGCGATCACGAGAATGTTGAATAGAAGACCAAGACCTCGGCCAATTAGTACCGCTCGGCTGAACACATCACTGTGCGTACACCTGCGGCCTATCAACCTCGTAGTCTACGAGGGGCCTTACCTGGTTAACCCAGTGAGAGACCTCATCTTGAGACTGGCTTCCCGCTTAGATGCTTTCAGCGGTTATCCATACCGAACGTAGCTAACCAGCGGTGCCACTGGCGTGACAACTGGTACACCAGAGGTTCGTCCGTCCCGGTCCTCTCGTACTAGGGACAGCCTCTCTCAAGTCTCTTACGCCCACGGTGGATAGGGACCGAACTGTCTCACGACGTTCTAAACCCAGCTCGCGTACCGCTTTAATTGGCGAACAGCCAAACCCTTGGGACCTACTTCAGCCCCAGGATGCGATGAGCCGACATCGAGGTGCCAAACC
>JAJFTR010000054.1 GCA_021372825.1 Actinomycetes bacterium | reverse complement strand
CTTGCACTCTCACCCTGATGCGAGCGGCCAGCCGCCCGGAAACGACCGCCTGCGCCTGCTCGCCTGCCTTCGGGTTTGGCGGCACCATCTCGAAGAACAGCATGATCTGGTAGTCGCCTGGGGGGACGTCGTCCGGCACGGTGAACTCGAAGTCGACGCGCGAACGCTCACCAGGAGCCATCTCGATGTACGGCACGTTCCCCAGCGACTTGACCGACTTCCCCAGGTCCAGCCGCATCCACGACGCCGGGTTGTCCAGGCTCGTCGGCTCCCCCGGGGTGGGCACCTCGTAGGTGACGGTCCCATCCTTGCCGACCACCTGGTTGCCGGCGTACACCAGCACCTCGAGAGGCTCGTCACCCGAGTTGAGCACGACCGCGGAGCCCTTTGCGGTCTGCCCCGCCGCCACCGTGAACTCGAATGTGCCCGTCGAAAGGGCGAGCGTCCGGCGCGCTACCGCCACCCCTGGGAGCAACGCCACCAGAAGCGCGGACGAGACTACGAGCGCGACTCCTCTGCGGAGCACGCTCGCGCGCGTCACAGCCCCACCGCCTCGCGGAATGCGCGCACTTGACGCCGCGCGACCGGGATCTGCGTCTCGTCGCGATCGGTCACGACCACCACGTAGGCGCCGTCTACTCGCAAGATCTCCTTCACCTTGTTCAGGTTGATCATGTAGCTTCTGTGCACGCGCTCGAAGTTCTCCTTGGCGAACTTGCTCTCCAGCTCGCTGAGCGTCAGGTCTACAAGGTACTGGTTCTCATACGTGTGCACATAGGTGGACTTGTTCTTGGCCGAGATGTAGATGATGTCGTCGATGCTCAAGAGCACCGTGCGGCCGCCTTTGCGCACGGCGAGCTTGCGGAAATCCCCCTCGCCGGGTGTGCTGGCCGACGGATGCGGCCGATTGCGCGTGAGGCTGCGGATGCGTGCCGAGAGCTCCATCAGGTTGAACGGCTTGGTCACATACTGTTGCACGCCTTGCTTGAAGGCGAGGATCTTGGCAAGGTCCTGCGTCTTGGCGGTGAGCATGATCACCGGGATGTCCGCGGTGAGCGGGTTGTTCCGGATCTCCATGAGCGTCATCCAGCCGTCCACGCGCGGCATCATGATGTCCAGCAAGACCACATCCACCGGCTCTCGCGCGAGAACGTCGAGCGCCTCGGCGCCGTCGCCTGCGGACAGCACGTGCATGTTGTCGGCCTCGAGGCCCATCCTGACCATCTCGACGATGGACACGTCGTCGTCGACGATCAGGACGTTGATGGTGTCGTCCATACTCACCGCCACTCGACTTCCTGACGAGCAGGCTCGACGCCGCTCATCCGCCCATGCATGCCGCCAGTATAGCGCATCCACCGCTCACACAAGCTCCGGCGCCATGCGGCGGAGCGTGCTCCCGTCTCGGCCCTTGAGCCGCCCTTCACTCGCGGTCCCGCAGCCACCGGTCGATGGCGCGCGCCGCCCGTTTGCCCGCCCCCATCGCCAGGATCACGGTGGCCGAGCCGGTCACGATGTCGCCACCGGCGAACACCCCCGGCTTGCTCGTGGCGCCGTCCTCGTCCGCGACGATGTAGCCTCTTCGCGTGAGCTCAAGATCGGGCGTCGCCTTGGCAAGAAGAGGGTTCGCGCGCGTGCCCAGCGCCACGATGACCGTGTCACAGTCGATCGTGAACTCAGAACCCACCACGCACACGGGGGCGCGCCGCCCGCTCTCGTCGGGCTCGCCAAGCTCCATCCGCGTCGCCACCATGCCCGTGACCCATCCATCGTGGCCGACGATCTCCTGCGGCGAGCACAGCATCATGAACTCGATGCCCTCCTCACGCGCGTGGTGCACCTCTTCTCTGCGAGCGGGCATCTCGGCCTCTGTGCGGCGGTACACCAAGAAGACCTCCTCGGCGCCCAGGCGTTTGGCCGTGCGCGCCGCGTCCATCGCCACGTTGCCGCCGCCCACGACAGCGACCTTGCGGCCCCGCCACACCGGCGTGTCCGCTCGTGGGAACTCGTACGCCCGCATCAGGTTCACGCGCGTGAGGAACTCGTTGGCCGAGTAGACACCGTTGAGGTTCTCACCAGGGATCCCGAGGAAGAGGGGGAGTCCGGCGCCGTTGCCGA
This sequence comes from Actinomycetes bacterium, assembly GCA_021372825.1. Classification (GTDB taxonomy): domain Bacteria; phylum Actinomycetota; class Coriobacteriia; order Anaerosomatales; family Anaerosomataceae; genus JAJFTR01. The sequence continues at coordinate 4,786 of JAJFTR010000054.1, read as the reverse complement.
TGAACACCGCGTCGAATCCCTGCTCGGTGAGAAGCTCGTCAAGAGTGTACGTGGCGCCGATCACGGCGTCGGTCTGGATCGTCACACCCATGACCGTGAGCATCTCGATCTCTGAGGCCACGATGGACTTGGGCAAGCGGAACTCGGGGATGCCGTAGCTGAGCACGCCGCCCGGCGCGTGGAGCGACTCGAACACCGTCACGGCGTGGCCGTACCTCCGAAGCTCGCCGGCGCACGCAAGTCCGGCAGGCCCCGAGCCCACCACCGCCACACGGAAGCCTGAATCCTCGCCTACGGCGGGACGACACCGCTCCTCAAGGTCGCATGCGAGGTCAAGGTCGCCCAAGAAGCGCTCCAGCCTTCCTATGGCGACCGGTTCGCCCTTGCGTGCGAGCACACATGACGCCTCGCACTGCTCCTCCTGCGGGCACACGCGCCCGCACACGGCGGGAAGGGCGTTGCGCTCCTTGATGACCGCGACGCCTTGTGCATACTCGCCTTCGATGATGCGCCCGATGAAGGACTTGATGTCGATGTTCACGGGACAGCCGTCGATGCACGTCGGCTTCGCGCACTGCAGGCAGCGGTCCGCCTCGGCCCGCGCTTGTTCCTCCGAGTAGCCGAGCGACACCTCGGAGAAGTCCTGCGCACGCGCGACAGGATCGCGCTCGGGCATGGGCGTGCGCGGCGCGCGTGACGGTTTGCGACGCGGGCTGGCGCCCTCTACAGGTGACATGAGCACTCCTTGCTGTACTCGGCATCGCTCTCGCGCTCGAGGTCGGTGTAGACGCGCTGACGGCTCATCAGCTCCTCGAAGTCGACCGCGTGCCCGTCGAAATCGGGGCCGTCCACGCAGCCGAACTTGGTCTCGCCCCCCACGGTGACGCGGCACGCGCCACACATGCCCGTACCGTCCACCATGATGGGGTTCAAGGAGACGGTGCACGGCACGTCGAACTCGCGTGTGGTGGCCGCGCAGAACTTCATCATGATCGCCGGGCCCATCGCCATGCTGGCGTCGATCTCGCCCGCCTCGCACAACCGCTTGAGCGGCGCCGTCACAAGACCCTTCTCGCCCGCTGAGCCATCATCGGTGACCACGATGAGCTCCCGCAGGGGAAGCGCGCGGAACTCGTCTTCCAAGATGATGAGATCGGCGTTGCGCGCGCCCAAGATCACCGTGACCTGCGCCCCGCTTTCCGCCATCGCCCGCGCCACCGGATACGCGACGGCGGCGCCGACGCCTCCTCCCACAACGGCGACCCGCCCGAGACCCTCTGTGTGCGTGGGCACACCGAGGGGTCCCACGACGTCAGCAAGCGCGTCACCGGCCTCGAGGTGCGAGAGCTGGTGTGTGGTCTTGCCCACACGCATGAAGATGAAGCGGATCCATCCCTCCTCGGCAGACCAGTCGCTGAAGGTGAGCGGGATCCGCTCGCCCCCCTCGGCCACCCGCAGCATGAAGAACTGCCCCGCTTTCGCCTTACGCGCGACGGCGGGCGCCTCGACCCCCATCTCGAACACGGCCTCCGACAACTGACGCTTGTGCACGATCGGGAACATATCGAGCCTGCCTTCCGAGAAGTTCTCTGGCGTGCCGAACAGTATACTAGCGGCATTGCCACTGCGCACGGAGGGCTCACGTGAGAGCACGCCCACTCGCCTGCATCATCGCCGCGGTACTGCTCATCCCACCAGTGGCCTGCTCTCCTCGCGCCGCCGAAGAGTCCGTGCGCGTGAGCCGGGAAGCGCTGGGCACTGTGGTCACGATCGAGGCGTGGGGCGCCGACAAGACCGCCGTCGACCGCGCCATCGACGACGCCTTCGTCGCCATCGCCGACGTCGAGCGCGAGCTCGACGCTTACAGCACGACCTCGAGCGTCTCGGCGTTCAACAAGGCCCCTTACCGCGACCAGCCGCTGCCCCCGGACGCCGTTGAGGTGCTCGACGCGATCGACAGACTCGAGGTGGCCGAGGAGTTCTCTCCCGGGCTGCTCGCCGTCGTGCGGCTGTACGACTTTCCCGGCAGTGGCCGCGTACCGTCCGCTGAGGAGCTCGCGCTTGCCACCGCAGCCGCCCGCGCATTCGTCCGGACGCCGCAGGGCACCGCGCACTTCGAGCGTCTCGCGGACCCCGACCCTCGGCTCGATCCCGGAGCCGCGCTCGCGCCAGGTCTCGACTTCGGCGGCGCCGCCAAAGGGCTCGCTTTGGATCGCGCGCGGGACGCGCTGCACGCACGCGGCGCCGTGACCGCGGCCATCGTGAGCTCGGGGAGCACGACGGTCACTCTCGGCGATAAGCCCGACGGCGAACCGTGGCGCGTCGGAGTAGAAGACGCCCGCCAACCCGGCGTCGTGATCGCTCGAGCCGAGTGGCATGGCGAAGCTGCGCTGTCCACGTCGGGGGACTACCAGCAGTTCTTCGAGCGCGATGGGGTCCGGTACCACCATATCCTCGACCCGGACACCGGCAGGCCCGCGCGCGGAGTGCGCACGCTCACCGTGGCCGGACGCATCTCCGGACTCGAAAGCGACATCTTGTCGACAGCGCTTTTCGTCCGCGGCCGCGAAGGAGCGCTCGCCTACGCACGCGCGCACGGCGTAGGGCTGTTCCTCACCGATAGCGAAGGGCGGGCGCACCTCGCGCCCGCCCCTGCGGATTCCGGTGTCTTGCTGAGCGAAGAGTGAATCGCCTTTCAGTCCTAGAGGAACTGCTTGACCAACCCGTTGATGATCGGCATCTCGTAGCTCTCACCCTGGAAAGCCTTCACCGCGCCGATGATGGCGAGGACGACCACGCCGATACCTCCCACCATTCCGACGATCCAGCCGATGAAGGGGATGTTCGCGACAATCCCGATGACGATCGAGGCCACGCAGAGCCCTAGGGCCTGCACCGCGTGCGGACGCACCCAGGGGTCGTCCTTGAACGGCTCGACCAGGATGGCGACGAGCGCGGGGATCCCGAGAAGGTAGCCGAATCCTGCCATGAGCTTCGCACTGCTGTCTACCGCTCCGGGGACGGCCGGTCCAGGACCAGGCGGTGCGCTCATCGGAGGCGGCGGAGGCGGGGCTTGTGAGGCAGACGGTGCGGGAGGCGCCTCGGGAGCAGGAGGTGCAGGCGGAACGTCAGGAGCAGAAGGCGCATCGTGGATGTCGTCGGACATACTGACCACCTTTCCATGGTCCGGAGCACGGCCCCAGTGTCTATGCCCACGTTTGCAGTATACCCCTGGCGCTTGCTACTATTACTCGGATAGCGCCTTCCGGCAGAGATGGGTCACTCCGGAGGAGACACAGAATGCGACGCAGACGCGCTCTTCGAACACTCGGCACCTTCGCCATCGTCCTGGCTCTTCTGGGCACGCCCCTAGCGGGCGCAGCTACGCGCGCGGAGCTCGACGCACACGAGCAGGCGGCTTCCGACGCGCGCCAGGCCGCCAAGGAAGCCGAGCAGCGCGCTCAAGACCTCGCGTCACAGATCGAGTCTTTAGAAGAGCGCATGACCGCCATCGAGCGCGATATCGCCGCGCTCGCCGACGACATCCAGCAAGCCGAGGCGCGCACCGACCGCCTCCAGCAAGAGGTCGACGGCCTGCGTGCCGAGGTTCGCGCCAAAGAGTCGCAGATCGCCTCCACCCAGGCGGAATTCGACGAAGAATCCGCGCTGCTGGCCGCCCGGATGCAGGAGTCCTACAAGCAGGGCGACTTGTTCTTCATCGAGCTTCTGCTCGGCAGCAAGGACATCCAGGACCTGATCGCGCGCACGTCACTTGCACAGCGCGTCATGCGCCAGAACCAGGAGGCGGCGCAAGAGCTCAAGGAGACGCGCATCTCGCTCGAGTCCGCGAAGGCCGAGCTTGACCGCACGCTAGAAGCCGTCGACATCAAGCGTTCCGAGGCCGCCGCCGAGGAGAAGAAGCTCAAAGACCTGCGCGCAAAGCACAGCGCGCAGCTCGCCCAGCAAAAGGCCGTCGAGGACGAGAAGTCGGCGCTCTTCGCCGCCAACAAGGCGGAGGCCAAACGCCTGCGTGCGCTCGCCGAAGCCGAAGAGGCCGAGTCCGAGCGCATCGCACGGGAACTCTACGGCAACGGGTCGGGTTACTACGCGGGGGAGATGACATGGCCGGTGCCTGGCTTCTACCGCATCTCCTCACCCTTCGGACCACGCATCTGCCCCTTCCACGGCCGGGAGATCCACAGCGGCATCGACATCGGGCGCAACCTCGATCCGCCGAAGTCGATCGACGGAGCGGCGATCGTGGCCGCCGGGGACGGCACCGTCATCTGGGCCGGCTGGCGCGGCGGATACGGGAACACCATCATGGTCGACCACGGCAACGGGGTCGTCACACTTTACGGTCATCAGCAAAGCGGTGGCATTCGGGTCAGCAAGGGCCAGCACGTCAAAGAGGGCATGAGGATCGGCACCGTCGGCTCTACCGGCTACTCCACCGGCCCGCACCTCCACTTCGAAGTGCGCATCAACGGCACGCCCGTCGACCCCATGAAGTACCTGGACTAGGGACGCCTGACGCGTGCGTGCCCTTCGGGAAGGGCCCGCAGCGAGGACTGTCTGAGCGCGGGTCGAACGGGCTTGAGACGAGCGCGGAGGGGTGTGCCGGAGAGGGTCCGTCCGCGAGTTCCGCAGCGAGGGCGAAGCCCGCAGCGAGGACTGTCTGAGCGCGGGTCGAACGGGCTTGAGACGAGCGCGGAGGGGTGTGCCGGAGAGGGTCCGTCCGCGAGTTCTGCAGCGAGGGCGAGTTCCGCAGCGAGGACTGTCTGAG
>JAJFTR010000004.1 GCA_021372825.1 Actinomycetes bacterium | reverse complement strand
GGCGTTGGATCTTCTACATCAACGTCCCTTTCGGCATCCTCGCTCTTATCGCGCTTGCCATCGTGATGCCGCGCCCAGAGTCTAACCAGCGTCACAGCATCGACTATCTGGGGGCGGTCACGCTCGCGGGTGGAGTGGCGCCTCTGCTGCTCGCCCTCAACTGGGGCGGATCGCAGTATGCCTGGGGATCACCGACGATCATCGCCCTGCTCGTGTTGTCGGCTGCGATGCTCGCGCTGTTCGTGTGGCGTGAGCTTCACACCAGCGAGCCGATCCTGGATGTCAGGCTCTTCAAGGACCGCAGCTTCACGGCGAGCATGGTCGTGCTGTTCTTCTCGGGAGTCGGCATGTTCGGGTCGATCATGTTCCTGCCGACATTCATGCAGGTCGTCTTGGAACGCACCGCGTCCAACTCAGGCACGCTGCTCACCCCGATGATGCTTGCCATGCCGATCGGATCGGCGAGCGTCGGCCAGCTCATCAGCCGAACGGGGAAGTACAAGCGTTTTGGGGTCGTGGGATTGGCGATAGCCTTGGCGGGCATGTTCATGCTGTCGCGCATCACGACTCAGACCGGCAACGCCGAGCTCGCGATTTTCATGGCGCTGGTGGGGCTTGGCATCGGCGCGATGACACCTATCTTCGCGATCTCGCTGCAGGCGCAGTTCCCCAAACGCGTCGGAGAGGTCACCGGCGCCCTGCAGTTCTTCCGCGCCATCGGCGGGACGTTCGGCGTGGCGCTGCTCGGCGGCGTGATGAACGCCTCGTTCGGGCGTGAACTCGGTATGCTGCTCGAGCGCCAGAAGGCGACTTTCGGTTCGGCGTATCAGCTCCTGGAACGATTGGCGGCCGAGCCCGGCAAACTGCTCAACGCGGGCGCCTTCCAAGCTGTGGCGGCACAGTTGCCAGAGTCGCTCCGGCCCGCGATGTCCTCGTTCATCACCGACGTGAAGCTTGCGCTCACCACCGGCATCACCGATGCGTTCTTCTGGGGATTCGTGCTCATGTGTATCGGCTTCGCGGCCATGCTGTTCGTCAAAGAGGTGTCGCTCGCTCCCGAGCCACGGGCGAGGACCGCAGCCGAGCTCGCGACCGAGATCCTGGCGGAAGAAGCGGTGCAGCCTGTGGAACACGAACCAGTCCTGCATCCCCGCGAAGAAGTTTAAAGTCTGCAACCTTCGGTACAGGGACATAGCATGTCACACCGCAGCTGTGATACCCTGTGCCGTCCCCCTCTAGAGACGGATCTTCCTATGCATGCGCACGACATCCGCAACATCGCCATCATCGCTCACGTCGACCACGGCAAGACGACCCTCGTCGACCGGCTGCTACAGGCGACGCACGTCTTCCGCGAGAACCAGCAGGTGGTCGAGCGTGTCCTCGACTCAGGCGACCAGGAAAGGGAACGCGGGATCACTATTCTCGCGAAGAACATCTCCGTCCGCTATGGCGATGTGAAGATCAACGTCATCGATACCCCTGGCCATGCCGATTTCGGCGGCGAGGTCGAGCGGGTGCTCAAGATGGCCGATGGCGCGCTTCTCATCGTGGATGCGTTCGAAGGGCCGATGCCCCAGACCCGCTTCGTGTTGCGTCACGCGCTCGAGCACGGGCTCAAGCCGATCGTGGTCGTGAACAAGATCGATCGCCCGGGTGCCCGTCCGACCGAGGTACTCGACGAGGTCTTCGACCTCATGGTGGAGCTCAACGCCGATGACGAGCAGCTCGACTTCCCCGTCGTATACACCAGCGCCGTCAACGGCTATGCACGCCTCGACCCGGAGGACGGCAACGCCGACATGCGACCTCTGCTCGACACCATCGTGGCGCACGTGCCCTCGCCAGATGTGGATCCCACCGGTCCGGTGGCGATGCAAGTGTGCACGATCGACTACTCCGACTACGTTGGGCGCATCGGAATCGGCAGGGTTTTCTCGGGCACCATGCATACAGGTGACAGGGTCCTTGTGATCAAGAACAACGGCAGCCGCTACGAGGCCACCGTCAAGCAGTTGTACACCTTCGAGGCCCTTGGACGCGTCGAGGCTTCGGAGGCGCACGCGGGCGATATCGTCGCCGTGGTGGGCGTCGAAGATGCGGACATCGGTGATATGTTCACTTCTCGGCTGGAGCCGGTGGTGCTCGACCCGATCCACGTGGAAGAGCCTACGATGTCCGTGGTCTTCCAGGCGTCCACAAGCCCGCTGGTCGGACAGGAAGGCGCCATCGTCGGGAGCCGTCAGATCAAAGAGCGGCTGCTGCGCGAAGCGGAGTCCAACATCTCCATGCGCATCGTCGAGACGCCGGATCGTGCGGGTATGGAGGTTTCCGGCCGAGGAGTGCTGCACCTCTCGGTGTTGATGGAGACCATGCGCCGAGAAGGCTACGAGTTCCACGTCGGACGCCCTCAGGTGATCCTGAAGAAGGTGGACGGTCGCACCCTCGAACCGATGGAGGAAGCGGTCGTGGACGTTCCCGCCGAGTACGCGGGCAAAGTCATCGAGATCTTCGGGTCACGTTCTGGTGAGATGACCGACATGGTCCAGCGGGAGGAGCACGTCCATCTGGAGTTCAAGATCCCGTCGCGCGGAGTGATGGGCCTGCGCACCCGCATTCTCAACGCCACTCGGGGAGAGGCGACGCTCTTCCATCACTTCATCGAGTACGGGCCGTACAAGGGCGACCTCGGGGGCCGCGTCAACGGTTCTCTCATCGCGATGTCCACCGACAAGTCAGTCGCCTATGCGCTGGACGCGCTGCAGCAGCGGGGGAAGCTGTTCGTCGGACCGGGGGAGATGTGCTACGAGGGCATGATCGTGGGTGAGCATGCCAAGGACAACGACCTCGTCGTGAACGTGGCGAAAGCCAAGCAGCTCACGAACATGCGCGCCGCCTCGGCGGACAAGGGTATCATCCTCGCCCCGCCGGTCACCTTCACCCTGGAAGAGGCGCTCGAGTACATCGAGGACGACGAGCTTGTGGAGGTCACTCCTAAGAGCATCCGACTGCGCAAGCGCATCCTCAAGACGAACGAGCGCAAGAAGGCACAGCGGGCACAGTAGCGGCGCGACCGCCGGGCCGTCGCGCGGATGTGTAACAGGCGCGCGAACTTCTCGTTACTTCCAGCTGAAAGCACTTCACGTGTGTCTGCGCATGTCGAGAATCGTATTCGTCTGCCTACGAACACATGAGGAGCGAACGTGCGGTTGTACGACCTGTGCCGACACGTGAGCGCCGAACTCGAGAAGCGCTACACGAACGATCCGATGGGTTTGCTCCGCGCCAAAGGCGAGCTCGCGACCCGTACGGGTTTCCTCGCGGGGCTTGTGGGACCCAATGATCCCGAAGATCCGGAGAAAGTGCGCCGTTTGCGTGAGGCCGCCGAGGCCATGGGGATTGCTCTCTAAGGAGAAGGACCGCAGATGAATCTAAGCGTGCGTCGCCGCATCGGTCTTGCCATGGGGATCGTCGTGCTCGTGAACGTCGCTGCCGGTGCGGCGTCGTGGTACCTGGATACTCGAGCCCTTCACGAGCAGGATCGCGCGGATGCCGCGGTGCGCCGGGCCACGTGGCTTTCCACGGTCTCCAACGACGTGACCGCCTTCGTCTCGGAGGCGACGGACCTTGCCTTCGGGGTCACCGGCGGTCGCAGCGAGGAGGGCTCTGCGGAATACGGTGACCTCGTCGGAACCGACGCGAGCGTCCGGCGTCTTATGGCGCAAGCGCCTGTCGATCTGCCTGCTGCGGATGCCGCTGCGCTCGCCGCGAAGTGGGAGGACCTGCGTGTCGCCGTGTTCGTGTGGATCAACGCCGAGGCCGAGACCGGTCATTCGAACACGCGCTTGATGCTCACCGACACAGGGACACTGCGCGCGAGCGTGCAATCGAACATCTCAACGCCATCCGCGCTTATCGGCATGGACACGGGATCACTCCGCCGTGAGGTGAGGCGCCAGACCGAGGCCTTCCGTTTGGGGGTGTTGCGCACGCAGGTAGACGGTGCGCTCGCCGAAGCCGACACGGCCAGAAGACGCGAGGACGAGTCGCGGAGGTGGGCGAGTACGATCACGCTCCTGGCCATCGCCGCGAGTCTTGTGGTCGCGGTAGGCGCGGCTGTGTGGTTGTACCGGACCATCGCCGCGCCTCTCTCCAAGGCGAAGAAAGTGGCCGAGGCGGTCAGCAGCGGTGACTACGCCGCCAGTTTTGACCGGCACGGTACTGACGAAGTCGGGGCTCTCATCCACGCGGTGGAGGAGATGCGCGACTCGGTGGTCCGGCGGATCGAGGTCATGCGCGAGATGGCGGGCGCCGTCATCGTGACGGCGGAAGCGGCTGCCGAAGCCGCAAGGACTGCGCGCGAGCGGGCTTATGGCCAAGGTGATACAGGGCAGGCTCTCGACGCTGTCGTGTCGCGCGCAGAGACACTCAGCGACCTGGCCACACAGATGCTCGACGCCTGAGCCCTGGACATGTTGGGGTATCCGGCGACAGTGTCGACTTCGTCGGCGGCTGGCGCTGCAGCTACAACGTCGCCATGGTCACGTTGCTGAAGTTCCGGAGGTAGTACTCTGCATAGCGGGTCTTGCGCTCCAGAGCCTCGATGACCGCCTTGGCGAAGTCGACCTTCTCAAACCGCTGAGCACTCCCGAGCCCGCCCGGTGAGAAGACGTTTATCTCCATGAGTTTGTGTCCTACGATGTCGAGCCCCACGAGGAACATCCCGTCGGCGACGAGCTTGGGACGCACGATCTCCGCGATACGAAGCGCTTCGTCGGTGATCGTCGCCTGCGCGATGGCGCCGCCGGCGTGCACGTTGCTTCGGATGTCGTCAGCCTGCCGGATGCGCCGGAAGGCGGCATACTTGCCCTTGTACCGGAGCGGCTGACCGTTCAGCATGAACAGGCGCGTGTCGCCCTCCTCGGCCGCCTCCAGATACTGCTGGCAGATCACGTACCCATCGCGAGTGAGGGCCTCGACCATCTGGTTCAGGTTCTTGGTGGACTCATGATCGACCAAGAACACACCTTGGCCGCCGCTTCCCTGCAACGGTTTCAGCACCGCTCGGCCGCCCTCGTCCTTGACGAACGACTTGATCTCGTCACGGTCACGCGTGATGTGCGTGCGTGGGCGCACTTCCTCGGGGAACAGCTGGAAGTACATCTTGTTCATGGCCCTGGAAAGACCGTCCGGGTCATTGAGAACGATGACGCCGTTGCGCATCGCGATGCGGCCGAAATCGATGCCAGCGCTCTGCGCCCACGGCCGGCGTCCGATCTCCTCGGCTGGATTGCTGCGCAGCATCAAGACGTCGAATTCATCTACGGTGATGCGTTCCGAACGGGCTTTGTTGCTCCGCAACGCCGACAAGAAAGCGGCTCCGCTCGCGTACTTGCCGTTCGGCGCATGAACCGCCCTGGCCCTGATCTTCTCGTCGGCGTCGTAGGCGAAATCGCCCGCCGACAAGTACCACGCTTCGTGGCCGCGGTTTATCGCCGTCAGCGCAAGGCGGGTAGTCGTGTAGCCTGCCTCTTCAGTGGCCAGGTCGTTCACCATGAAGCCGATCCTCATGCCGCCTCGCTCTTCCGGGTGACAGGATTGCTACGCAATGACGTAGCGAGACTACGGGCGCGTCCACTCACATACAACGCCGCTGGCCGAATACAACATCGATGCAACATCCCGACCCGGTGGTCATCGGGCGAGGACTGTGGCCAAGGCACGCTCGAGGCCGGGCAAGGTCGACGCGATGGCGGCGGCGATCGCTTCGACGGCGGCGGGATCGACGTCGCCCGACCACTCGTCCATGTAGGTCTTCTTGAACTCGACCGCAATGCAGAGACCCGACGGATAGGACTCGTGGACCCACCGCGCGAAATGTCCGCCACGGAACTTGACGTTCTCGCGCACGTCAGCGCGAGTTCCCAAAGCGATGCTGAGGTCCGCGATGAACCCGTCGATCACGAGGCTCCAGCGCCGCCGGTCCGCGGAGCCGGTGCCGATATTGACATCGGGGTTGGCGGCGGAGTCGTCCGGCGCAGCAAGAGGACCACCCCGGCGGTGGTTGTAAGAGTGCAGGTCCAAGACGATGAACCCGCCGTATCGCGCAACAAGATCATCGAGGAGACGGGTCATCTCGGCGTAGAACGCGTCATATAGTGCGCGCGATGACTCGATCGCGCGCTGCGACAGAGGCGCCCGCCATACCGTGAGCCCCCATGCGTCCTCCGCGTCACGATACACGGCACGCTCCTGCGGGCGGTTGAGGTCGACCTCGAAGCGCGAACGGGCCACCGCCACTTGATTCGGTGCGGCCCGGCCGAATGTCGCCGTTCCGGGGTCTTCTTCGCGTGTCCTGTCGGCGTCCGAGATGGACATGAGCGCATGCAGATCGCGTCGCACTTCATGCCCTGCGTGCAAAGCGACCGCAACGAGGGGCCCGTCCCCCCGGATGATGTCCCACGGCCTCAGTCGTCGCTCCCGAGTTCTCGTCCGGCCCTGTCCGAAAGACCGCCCATGCATCCGCGTGCGCGTTCATCGAGTGTCCGTCTCGTGGTTCCGGTCATCTCAGCCTCCCGCGATCGGCACGAAGAACGCCGCGACGCCCCCGTCCGTCAACGTGCGGTCCCTATCGGCGGGCGTAGCGGAGCGGTCCTCGATGAGCGCGACCACCTGAGGATGGAAGCTCCTCGTCACAGGATCCCATACGTTTGGCGGGAACTGATGGCCGAACCTCTCGCCTACCGCGTCGAGGAGATCGCCGTATGTCGCGCCGTGAGGGAGCTCGAATACGATGGGGTCTCCAGGCGGGTCATCGAGCAGCATGCCTACCAGGCCGAAGAACCGCGCGGTGTAGTGCATACCATGGCCTCCATCGTGCAGGGTCGGCCGGAGTGCCCTCTGGCCGACCCTGCTGATCGTCACACTCGTGCATCCTTAGGACGCAGCCTCCTGCGGGTACAGATCTGGGATAAGGTCCTCGAGTCCCAACGCCCTCAGGCCTTCGGCGCTCGGGAACGTCGTTTCCTTGTCCCAACCGACCGTCTCGAGGTAAGAGTCACGCATCGCGTCGAGGTCGACGACGTAGCCCTTGCCCATACCCGACTTGAGTTCGGTGCCGTCCAGGCATCGCTGCGGTACCCGGAAGTCCTTGATCGGGTTGAGTCCCTCACGCAGATTGAAGGCGTGGCGCAGTGTCTGGATACGCTCGCCCGTGAGCTGCACACGACCGATGTCCCACGGCTCGCCGGTGACGAACGTGAGCTCGCGCACGAGCGCGTCTGGAGGTGCGATGAACGCGGAGAAGATGCACAAACCTGCGGCGTTCATCACTTGCCGGTCATTCACCAGGAAGCGATGAGCTGGACCCTTGTGTGCGTAGTCCCGCTTGTGGACGTTGAGCGGCTCTGGGAGCGGCAGAATGTCCGCGCCGGTGAAGAACTCCATCTCTCCCGTGCCGCCGGCGGTGTGCCGCCCCGGAGTCGGGTCGAGGTGGAAGCTCAGAGCCATGCCGGGAGAGTAGCGCGGGTCATGCATGCCTGGTTCCTCGCCATGTACGTTGATCGCGAATTGCTCGCTGCCCTTGCCGATCTTCTCGGCAGCTTTCGCCGACCCGTCGGCGAGGACCGCACCGAAGCCGGTCCGCTCCGCCATCTGACGCGTGACCTCGACTATCGCGGGCGCGTTACCCCATGTGAGCTCGAGGCCGCCGGTGTCTTGCGTGGTGATGAGCCCGCGTTCGAAGCACTCGATCGCGAAGGCCACCGTGGTGCCCGCGGCGATCGTGTCCATCCCGGCCCTGTTGCAGATCTCGTTGACCTTGAGCATTGCCTCGGTGTCGTCCATCAAGAGCATGCTGCCGAACGCTGCCAAGGTCTCGTACTCGGGCCGATGCTCGTACTCACCCTCGGTGGCGTACGGGCCGTCCGGAACAGACAGGTAAGCGCCACACGAGATCGCGCAATGCCAGCAGCCCTTCCTGCGAACCTTGTACTTGTCCAGCGCGACGTCGCTCACATTGCTCGCGCCGGGGAAGTCGACCTGGCCAGAGCCAGCCCAGTTCTTCACCGGCGAGTCGCCGTTCATCGCGCTTGCCGAGGCAAGCCCACTTGTACCGAACGTGGTGAAGAGCTGGTATGCGGGGCTGTTCTCCTCGCGGGCGGCGCGCATCGCCTCGGTGACGTAGGCGTTCAGCCCTTCCTCATCAGCGACCGGCACCTTCTGATTCCCGGCTACGGCGACCGCTTTGAGCTTCTTGGATCCCATCACTGCGCCGAGACCGCTTCGCGCGGCGGCACGGCCGAGGTCGTTCATCACCGACGCCATGAGGTTCATGTTCTCGCCCGCGCGGCCTATCCACGCGACTTTCACGTCTTTTCCGAGTTCCTCTTGGAGGGCGACCTCCACGTCGACGCCGTTGCCCCAGTAAGGAGTGGCGTCTCGGAGCTCGGCCTTGCCGTCGCGGATGTAGAGGTACACCGGCCTGGGCGAGATGCCTGTGAAATACACGGCGTCGTAGCCTGAGAACTTGAGTCCGGGGCCGAAGTCACCGCCGCAGTTCGCATCACCCCACGTGCCGGTCTTAGGAGACTTTCCCACCACAGTGAAGCGATTGCCTGTGATCGATTGCGTTCCTGTGAGCGGGCCTGTGGTGAGACCCAGGATCGCATCCGGGCCGAGCGGGTCTACGCCTGCGGGCATACGGTCATACAAGAGCCGCACGCCGATGCCGTAACCCCCGACGTAGTCCCGGTACAGCTGCTCCTCGGGAGTCTCGACCGTTATCGTGCCCGTGCCCAAGTCGACCCAGAGGATCTTGCCCATGACTCCGTACATGGTCATCCCTTCCCCTGCCTACTTTGGTCCGATGCCGTCTACCGGATTGCATCGAACCTCCTGCCGTAGCCATACAAAGAAGCGTCGCCGCCCCAAGGAGACAACCGACGCACCTGCAAGAGATGTACCACAAAGGAGGCTCGTTCTACCCAAGTGACCTGGGAGTAGCGCTGATGCAGGCCGACTCCTTCTACCTGGTCTCAGCAACGGGCCGGTTGCGGAACCACTCCGCAAAACGCATGAACGCCCACACGTCAGAGAAGTCAGATGCGATGCCCAGTGAGAGCCGGATCGTGTTCGGCACCTTCCCCGTGGCGTCCGAGATGATGAGCTGACAGTCCTCCAGGGTCACCGGGATATGCGGCTCGACGAAGCAGCTCGCCATTTCGTCATGTGTGATCTGGTGCGCGACTTCGCCGTCTCCCGGGTTGCAGAAGCAGCCGGTCCTCACGCTGATGCCGTGCTCCCCGGCGAGGCGCTCGACACGTCGCACATCGTAGACCGCACCCGTAGGGTCCAGCAGGTAGAAGGCGATCGTGGCGCCGCGATCCTCGGTGGAAACGGGACCGAACACTCGAACCATGGGGGCGCCGTTGCTGTGGGTGAGCGATGTCATCTCGGCGAGGAGCCAGCCGGTCAACGCCATGACGCGCGCATGTACTGATTCGATGCCCACGCGTTCTACATGCTCGAGTCCGATCGTGACGGCGGGTATCCCCAGGAAGTCGACGGTCCCGTCCTCAAAGCCGGCATGTCCCGGAGCCAGGTGGTGCCACCCTTCGTCTTGCACGCTTGCGAGGGTGATAGTGCCGCCGGCGAACCAAGGACGCGTGAGTTTGGCGAGCGCTTCTCGGCGGGCGATGAGTGCGCCTATACCTGTCGGGTAGCCGAACATCTTGTAGAAGGAGACGGGCACGTAATCGGGTCGCACCGCGGACAGATCGAGGCGGTTGGTGGGGGCATACGCTGCCGCATCCAGTATCACATCCCACCCCCGTGCGTGCGCCCGCTCCACCCATTCAAGTGGATGTTGCACTCCCGAGAAGTTGGACTGCGCGGGGTAAGCGAACAGGTTGCTGCGACCCGAGCGTGCTGGCCGGTCCAGTGCGTGGTCGACGAGATCGGCGTCCAGCCGCAGGTCTGGGTGCCGGACGGGGACGTAGATGACGTTCGCGCCGGCGCGCCTCGCGAACTCGCGGATGCCATTGACGGAGTTGTGGTTGTCGTACGCCAACAAGTAGACGGACCCCGGGCCGAAAGGATACGCCTCGCCCACCAACTTGAGCGCCCCGCTCGCATTAGAGGTGAACACCACGTCGTACTCGTCAGGACTCGCGTTGAAGTAGGCGAGCACCGCCTCACGGGCCCGCTCCACAAGCGCAGTGGCGGCAAGGGAACTCGGGTTGTGGGAGTGCGGGTTTCCGAAGACGCCCCGATCCAGCAACTCACGGTGTGACTCCACCTGCGAGCGCCCATACAGCCCCGCGCCAGTGTAGTCCAGATACACCGCGCCACATTCGCCGAGACGTGAGTACTCGGTCGTTCTGAGCGTGTCGATCGCCTCGGCGTCGTACTCCGGGTGCCCGGAGAGGAACTCATGGTACGCCGTGTGCATATCGCCTTTGGAATACCCCATGTGACCGCCCTTCGAGCATGCACCGATCCTCTTGTCTAATGGTAGCGCCCGACCCAAGGGTCATGACATGGGTGCGCCGCGCAGCCGACCCGAAGAATGTGCCGCACGTCGGCACATTCCTCGCTACAATGAGTGTCACGGGTGCGACCCGAGGGCACGATCCGGTGACCCGATGACCCGAGGAGGTGATCCAGCGTTGAGTAGTCGAAGCATCGCTGCGGAGGTGTCCACTTCCTAGGACGGCGTCGTTCGGGTCAGGAAGACCCGGATGCAACGCACCATCCCCACACGGATGAACGTCGCTGTCCGACAAGCAGCGATGGGAGAGGGCCGCTGATGAGGCGGCCCTCTCTGTATCTTCCTTCTCCGTGGCGCACTCGGGAGCGAGTTGACATCCTGGCCATCGCAGGAGTACGTTCTTCTTGTCTCCGAGCGCGTCAACCTACAGGCTGGTCCCACGGTTGCCGCGCCGATAGGGTTCGGAAGGAAACGACCGGGCCTCCCGTGCTTGGAAAGGGGATGTATAGGACGGTCGCTGACCGCCCTTTCTCGCCTTCCTCGATGCGGGGAAGGCTTCTTCTTCCCTCGATCGAGGCGCGGAGCCACGCGCTCGGGACACGTCTCGGCATGAGACGGCATGTCGCCGATTAGGCCCATCCAAGATGGGTCTGCGGGAGAGGAGCAGCAGTGGACGCGGATCATCCGAGCAACGCCGATGCGCGCCGTGCACGCTCTTCTCAGGGCATGTGTTGGGGACGGCGACGGACCGGGACGGCCGCTCGCACATGTGTGCGACGGGGTCTACGATCCGCCCGACGGCCTGAATACGTCCGGCTCGGTCCCAGGGAGCATCTCGTCGCGCATCGCCTCCGGACGCGACGCGAGGTCTTCTGTAACGCCGTCGTCGACCCCGACACCGCCTGCCTGACTCAGTCGAAGCCGAGCACACCAGACCCCTACGGCTGGATTCAACGGTCGTAGCGCGTCTCTAGCAACGTGCCCACCCCTGCCAGCTGGGGGTCCCATACCGGTGGGACCCCCAGCAGCCATCTTGCACACCACTCGCTGGCGGGTTGCTCGGACGAAAAGGCGCGCGTACCCTATGGTGCCATGTACATCGAGACCGCCTTCAGACCCTCCCTGCATGGCTTTCCGTTCCCCAACTTGTGGGACGCCAACACGTTCGGCCCGATCGCCTCGCGCGGAATGTGTGGCGGCATGGTCTTTGCGGCACTCGATGCTTTCGAGGCGGGTAGGACGTCCGCATTGGAGCTTCCGCCGACGCTGCCCTCACGCGACTCAGAGACCCATAGGCGCATTAGGCGCTATCAGCGTGAGAGCGTCGTGACGCATGCGGGATGGAACCTGCGTCGTTTCGCCGTCCTTACCTACCTGCCTACTCCCAGTCCTGCGGGCGCCGGGATCACCACTCGGCAGGACCTGCCGCCGTTATTCGACGCTCTGGCCGCCGGAAAGCCGGTCCCGTTGGGCCTCATCTCCGCGTTGGGCCTGCGGCATCTCGTGCAGAATCACCAGGTTCTTGCATGGGCCGGGGATTTCGGGGAACGGGAGGTCGTGGTGCGAGTCTACGATCCCAACTACCCGCTTCGCGATGACGTCGTACTCGAGGTAGGCTTCGACTCAGGTCCGGTGATCGAGCACGCGGGGTCGAGGCGGACCGCCTGGCGGGGGTTCTTCATCGAGCGTCGGTGAGCCTGACCCCGGTTGCGGGGGCTCGGCGAGGCGCAGCCGGTGTCACAAGCTCGACGTGGTCGCGCCTTCATCATCACTTCTCCACCACGATGCAGCTTGCCGTGTTCACCCCGTCCGCGGATGGGGTCGAGAACACCATCACCGTGGCGCCCGCAGTCAGATCACCCGCGCCGTCGGCTTTGGCGATGACGGTGTCCTGATCGATGTAGACAGTCTGTGTGCCACTGCTGAGCTTGAGCGTCACAGCGTCATCGGCTACCTCGACGACATCACCTTCGAGGTTCCCGCCTCGCATCGGACCGCCGGGGACGGCGGCGCCGAACTTCTTCTGTAAGAACTGCTGACGCTCTTCTTCGGTCATGGTTTGAAGCTGAGAGCGTTCCTCGCTGGTAAGGCTTGCCATCGGTCCCCGTGCGTTTGCCTCCGAATCTCCGGGACCACCTACCGAGGGGGTCTGGCTCTTCTGGTAGAAGAGCCCTCCAGCGAACCCCACCGCGACGAGTAGAACGGCCGCCGCGACGAACACGATAGTCTTCTTCATGTTGCACACCTTCCGCCCTCGCTGAACACAAGGGTCTACTGGTATCTCAGAGCTTCTATCGGGCTCAGCGCTGCCGCGCGGCGCGCGGGGTAGTATCCGAAGATCACGCCGATGACGGAGCAGACGCCTGTGGCGAGGAGGATGGAGTCAAGGGTCACGATCGCGGCTGTGCCTATGACGTTGGCGGCGAGGACTCCGATCGCCCAGCCCGCCACGATTCCAAGCGCACCGCCGAGAAGAGTGAGGGTCACGGATTCCATGAGGAACTGCGCGGAAATCGCACTGGCGTCCGCGCCGATCGCTTTGCGCAATCCAATCTCGCGGGTGCGCTCGGTCACGGTGGTGAGCATCATGTTCATGATCCCGATGCCGCCCACCAGAAGAGAGATACCGGCGATGCCCGCGAGCAGTGCCGTGAAGGTCCCCGTGACAGCGGAGACGGTCTCAAGCATGTCGGCCATGTTCTGAATGCGGAAATCGGCGTAGGTCGCATCAGAGATGCCGTGTCGCTCCAAGAGCAAGGACTCGGCGGAGTTCTCGACAGCGGTCATCTGCGCCTCATCAGCGACCGTGAGCGCAATCGATGACACGTACTCGTTGCCCGTCACATACCGTGAACATGTGGAGAGGGGGATGATCGCGGCGGAATCCACGTTCGTGAACCCGCTCGTGCCCTTCTCCGCCAGGACGCCGATGACCGTCAGGAGCATGTTCCCGGAGCGGACGTGCCTGCCCACGGGGTCGACACCCTCGCCGAACAGGTCTCCTGCAAGCGTCGCGCCGAGCACCACCACTTGTGCGTTCGCGGTGTCGTCGCGGTCTGATATGAACGTGCCGCTCGTCAACGACAGGTTCTTGACCAGCGCATACTCGGAGGTCACGCCGAGAATCTGCGCATTGGCATTGGTCGTGCCTGCGACGAGCTGCCCCTGGCCCTGGGCGCTTGGAGCCACTCCGCTTACAAGTTCGAGCCCTTCTAGGGCGGCGGCATCGTCACGCGTGAGAGACTCGACGTTCATCCCGAACGAACGCGCTCCGGGGCCAGTCTGACTGCCTGCCGAGGGCATGACCGTCAGCAGGTTCGAGCCGGCGGCCTGGATGCTCTGCTCGATCGTGGCTTGCGAGCCCTGTCCGATGGAGATCATGGCGATGACCGAAGCGATGCCGACGACGATCCCCAAGATCGTAAGACCGCTGCGTACCTTGTTGGAGGCAAGTGAGTGGAGAGTCTCAGCAATGAGATCGGCGAAATCCATCAGCTTTCGCCTCCGCTCATCGACAGGCTCTCGGTAGCCGCACGGTCGGTGCTGTTGGCGTAGCGACGCACCCATGCCTGGGCCGTCGGCGCGTCTTCCACGATCTTGCCGTCCTGGATCCTCACGACTCGGCTGGTCTTGGAGGCGATGTCCGGCTCGTGCGTGATGAGCACGATCGTGCGTCCCTCGGCATTGAGCTGACTGAACAGGTCCATCACGGCGTCGCCGGTGGCTGTGTCGAGGTTGCCGGTCGGTTCGTCAGCGAGGATCAGTGAGGGGTCGTTGACAAGCGCCCGCGCGATGGCGACACGCTGCATCTGGCCTCCGGAGAGTTCATTGGACCGGTGGGTCCAGAGCTTCTCGTCCAACCCGACCGCTCTCAGGGCGATGCCCGCACGGTCGGCGCGCTGGTCGCGAGGGACACGCGTGTACAGCATCGGCATCAACACGTTGCGCATCACCGTCGAGCGGGAGAGCAGGTTGAACGCCTGGAACACAAAACCCACGGTCGTGCGCCGCACTTCGGCAAGCTCGTCGTCATCAAGCGCCGCAACGTCACGCCCTGCGAGCATGTACGTGCCTGAGGTGGGAGTGTCTAGGCAGCCCAAGATGTTCATGAGTGTGGACTTGCCTGAACCGGATGGGCCCATGATCGAGGTGAACTCACCTGCGGTGACCGTGAGCGAGACCCCCTGCAGTGCACGCGTCTCGGCGCCCGCGCCGTCGTAGACCTTCACGAGTTCGATAGCTTCGATGACCTGCTCAGTCACGGAAACCGCCGCCCATCCCAGGGGCCATCATGCCCGCGCCAGGGCCTGAATTGCCGGAGGAAGAGCTGTCGGTGTTGTCCACGGTGCTCACCACCACGGTGTCACCCTCGGAGAGGCCCGAGAGGACCTGCGTCTGCGTCGCGCTCGCGAGCCCGGTCTCGACGGTCACCTGTGTGGGTGCGGTCGCTCCCGCGCGCATGACCTGCACGTAGTACGAGCCGTCGCTCGCGGACTTGACGGCCGAGTTGGGGACCAGAAGCGTGTCTCGGACGACGTTCGTGACGATCGTTGCCGCAGCCGACATTCCTGGCCGCAGGCGCGCGTCGGCGTCGTCAACAGAGAGCCACACATCGAAGGTCACGACACCAGACGAGCTGGTTCCTTCATCGGCGATGTCATAGACCTTGCCAGTGGCAGTGAGACCGGGCAGTGCATCGAACTCGATGTCGGCACGCTGTCCAGCCTTAAGGGAGGGGAGATCCACTTCGTTGATCGTCAGATGCACGGCCAGGGGCTGCGTGGGCGCGATGACGACGGGGGCGCCGGAGGACACCGCCGAAGAGGTCGACGCCGTCACGGAGCCGCCCTGCACGTTCGCCGCGTTCGCGGAGCTCGTGGACGTGGCGCCGCTGCCTGAAGAGACGGTGTCCCCGGCCTCGATGGCGAGCGAGTAGACCTGGCCCGAGCAGGGAGACTTCACCACTAGATCGCTCTCAGAGGCGGCCGCGTCCTCGTAGTCCAGGCCTGCGGTCGTGCGGGACGCCTTTGCCGAGGCGAGCCCGGCCTTTGCCGAGTCGAGGTCGGCTGCTGCGGCGGTGATGTCGTCCGCCGTCACCGTGGAGCTCGGCTCGGCGGCCTGCTCTTTGAGTCGAGCCAGCGTGTTTTGGGCTCGCGTCACGTTCGCCTGAGCTTGCGCCACCTGTTGTTGCGTCTGCTGATAGGTCGCATAGGCTCTTGCGGTCGCGGCTTCGGCGCTTGCCGGATCGAGCGTGAAAAGCACGGTCCCGGTGGTCACGTGATCACCCTCCGCGACCTTCACGGACGCGACCTCACCAGAGACACGGGGGTAGACGTCGGTGGTCCCATCCACCTCGACGTTGCCAGTCCCTGCCACGGTGACCGAGAGAGTGCCCGCCGAGACCTGCTCGGTGGTGTAGCTCACACTCGGCTGAGCAGGCTGCGACTGGCGGTAGAAGTAGTAGGCGGCGCCTGCCACCGCTACCAGTACGCCTACGGCGATCCAGCTCCGATTGCGCCGCATCTTCTTGGATATTGCCATACCTCACCTCCGTGGATGTGTGTTCACACGCATCACGGTAGGGCGTGAGGGGGCGCCAGGGCGTCACACGGCGGGAGCCAATCGACGTACTACTCGGGTGGTACGTAGAGCTTCCGGCTACTCGGCTTGTGGTCCCGGGATGACCAGGCCGCTTTCGTAGGCGATCACCACGAGTTGCGCGCGGTCGCGTGCTCCAAGCTTCATCATCACTCGCGAGACGTGGGTCTTGGAAGTGGCCGGGCTGATGAACAGCCGCTCGGCGATTTCATCGTTGGAGAGCCCCTGCGCCACGAGTGACAGGATCTCGAGCTCGCGTTCGGTGAGGACTTTGAGACGGTCCGGGTGCGCGCGGCGTACTTCGGGCCGAGAAGCGAACTCGCGGATGAGCCGACGCGTCACACTCGGCGCCAGAAGCGCGTCGCCGGCCGCTACGACTCGTACCGCGGCGATGAGGTCCTCCGGGTCAGCGTCCTTGAGCAGGAATCCGCTCGCGCCAGCGCGAAGGGCCTCGTACACGTACTCGTCCACGTCGAACGTGGTGAGCACGAGCACGTGAGGCGCGGGTGCTCCGGGGCCATCGCCTTCCAGAACGCGGCGTGTCGCTTCTAGGCCGTCCATCACGGGCATGCGGATGTCCATCAGCACGACATCGGGCTGCACGTCGTCGACGATATCCAGGACCCGCAGGCCGTTCTCCGCCTCGCCCACCACCTCGATCCCGTCGGCCGCTTCCAGAAGCACGCGCAGACCCGCCCGCACCAGGGCCTGGTCGTCGGCGATCACCACACGGATGCTCACAGCGCACCCCGGGCCAGGGGGATCGCAGCGAAGACCCGGAAACCTCTTTCGGCTGCGGGTCTCGCCTGGAAGGCCCCGCCGAGTGCCTCGACGCGCTCGCGCATCCCCTGAATCCCGTGCCCCGGCGTTTGAGACTGCTCGCGCGGCGATCCCGTGCCATCGTCGATGATCTCGATCACCAGCTGTGACGCCGTGACCGCTACCGAGACGCGCACTGATGCTGCCTGTGCGTGCCGGACCACGTTGGTGAGGGCTTCTTGAACGATGCGGTAGCCGGAGACCGACATGAACGCGGGCAGCGATGCGAGGTCGCCATACACGTCGAGATCGACCGCGAGACCCGCTTCGCGAAGCGGGTCGACGAGTGTCGCGACCTGTGAGAGATCGGCGGCAGGTGCGAGCGGGGCCCCCCCTTCTGCCGTGCGGAGCACGTCGAGCATAGAGCGCAGTTCGGAAAGGGCCTGCTTGCTCGTCGCCCGGATATGCTCGATCGACTGCCGCGCCTGTGCGGGGTCGCGTTCCAGCAGTGTCGCCGCGGCTCCCGCTTGCACGGTCACGATCGACAACGAGTGCGCCACTATGTCATGAACATCCCGCGCGATCCTGATACGCTCCTCGTCCACCCGGCGCCGCGCCTCCTCTTCGCGCGTGCGCTCCGCCTGTAGGGCGCGCATCTCCACCGCTTCGACGTACTCACGACGGTTGCGCGCGGCCTCGCCCAGAAGAGCGGCGGCAGCGAGAAGGGCGAACGCGCCCACAAGATTCGCGACCCAACGCACGCTGGAGGAGAAGGCGAACACAGGAACCGCGATCGCAAGACCTGCTGCCACCAGTACGAGTAGTCCCGCATGCCGGCGACGCGAGTAGGCGGCGAACGAGTACATCGCCAGCATGGGCCCGAACGCCAAGGGGGCAGGGGGCAGGCCGCGGGTCAGCTGGTAGGCAGCCATGGACGCCGCACTCACCGCAAGCGCGATCCACGGCGTCTTGCGCCGCACGGCGAGCGGGAGGAAGGTTCCGGCGATAAGCAGGTACGCGAGCGCGGCGGGGGGACGCTCATGCTCCGGCACGACGGGGTGCAGGTTGGGCAGGGCAGGTGCATTCCCGGGTGGAACCCTCATGAGGAGGTATGCGAGCACGCAAGTGAGCACGGTCAGCGCGATGGCGAGCGCACTGTCGACCACAAGCGGGTCGCGCTCACGGATGCGGCGGGTGATGTCGCTGAGTCTCATGTGCACATCGTAAGCCCGCGGGTGGGCGCCACCAACCCGCATAGGGAGTAGCTTCAGTTGCGCCTCTGGATGTACGGCCGCCGCCTGAGACGCCGCGACCCGCACGTCCATGGAGCATGCGGGTCGCGAACGCGGTAAAGGGGTGAGCTGCTAGTACGGCTCGCAGAACAGCTCGTAGTAGCTTTGCGGGTGTTTGCAAGCAGGGCATGTGGTGGGCGCCTCGGGCCCCTCGTGGATGTAGCCGCAGTTACGGCACTTCCAGCGAACGACGCCGTCGCGCTTGAAGACGGTGCCCGCCTCGACGTTCGCGAGGAGCTTGCGGTAACGCTCCTCGTGGTGCTCCTCGACCTCGGCGATCTCACGGAACGATGTGGCGACGTCCGTGAAGCCTTCCGATTCCGCGACGGCTGCGAAATCGGGGTAGAGTTCGCTCCATTCCAGCTTCTCACCTTCGGCGGCGGCCAGGAGGTTCTCGGCGGTGGTGCCGATACGTCCGGCCGGGTACGTCGCGGTTATCTCGGCGTCGCCGCCCTCGAGGTACTTGAAGAAGACCTTCGCATGCTCTCTTTCGTTCTCGGCGGTCTCCAAGAACAAGGCCGAGATCTGCTCATAGCCCTCTTCCTTGGCGACGCTCGCGAAATACGTGTATCGGTTGCGGGCTTGTGACTCGCCCGCGAACGCTTTCAAGAGGTTCTGCTCGGTCGCGGTGCCCTTGATCAACATCGGCTGGCTCCTTTCTTGTACGGGTACGCACTACGCGCACGTCTCTTACCGGAATCTACCCGTTGATACCCAAAGTGGATGCAGCCTCACGCGTGACCGGGGATTTCTCCTCGGCGATAATGGACACGCCGGACATCGAGGCCGAGGAGCACGCCATGATCGAACGCTATACGCGCCCTGAGATGGGCCGCATCTGGGAGCTCGAGAACAAGTTCGAGATCTGGAAGCGCATCGAGGTGCTCGCGTGCGAGGCGCAGGCTGCGCTTGGCATCGTGCCCGAGGCGGACCTCGCAGTCATCCGTGATCGCGCGGGCTTCTCGGTCGAGCGGATCGAGGAGCTTGAGCGCGAGACCAACCACGACGTCATCGCCTTTCTCACCGACATGGCCGAGCATATCGATTCAGGTCTTGGTCCAGAGCACCCGAAGCCGAGCCGATGGGTGCACTACGGCATGACCTCGAGCGATCTGGGGGACACCGCGCTGTGCTACCAGATGACGCAAGCGCAGGACATCATCATCGAGGACGTGCGACGGATCGGACGCGTCTGCCAGCGCCGGGCGCTTGAGTTCCGTGACACGTTGTGTGTGGGGCGCACTCATGGCGTGCACGCGGAGCCGATGTACTTCGGCATGAAGTGGGCGGCATGGGCCCAGGCGTTCAAGCGCGCTGAGAAGAGGCTTGTCGCCACACGTGAGTACTCGTGCGCGTGGGGAGCGATCTCAGGCGCTGTGGGGTCGTACAGCAACATCGACCCGTACGTCGAGCAGTACGTGTGCGAGAAGCTCGGGCTCACGCCTGACCCGGCATCGCAGCAGGTGATTGCACGCGACCGTCACGCGCACGCGCTTTCCGTGCTGGCGACGGTGGCTGCCACCGCAGAGTGGGTGGCCACCGAGGTCCGCGCGCTGCAGAAGACCGACACGATCGAGGCGGAGGAGCCGTTCGCGAAGGGGCAGAAGGGCTCGAGCGCGATGCCGCACAAACGTAATCCGATCACCGCCGAGCGCATCTGCGGGCTTGCGCGCGTCATCAAAGCGAACGCGCAGGTAGGCTTCGACGATGTGGCGCTGTGGCACGAGCGCGACATCTCGCACTCGTCGGCCGAACGTGTCGTTCTGGCCGACAGCTACATCGCGCTCGACTACCTGCTCTCCAAGCTCGAGTGGGTACTCGACGGGCTCGTGGCCTACCCCGAAGCGATGCTCGCGAACCTGGACAAGACACGCGGGCTCATCTACTCGTCGCGCGTGCTCCTCGCGCTCGTGGATGCGGGCATCACGCGGGAGGATGCGTACGTGGTGGTGCAGCGTGCTGCGATGCGCGTGTGGGATGACATCCAGCGCGGCAGGAGCGGCCCGGGCTTCCGCGAGACCCTCGCCGCCGACCCCGGATGCGTGCTTTCGGGTTCCCAGCTCGACGCCATCTTCGATCCGCATGCGTTCCTCACTCGGGCAGGCGTGGTCTTCGAGCGTGTCGAGCGGCTGGAGTGGTAGACGGCGCATCGAGTCTGCTTCCGGCGCGCTATGGGGGATACACGCAACAGACATGTAGACACTCCAAGGAGGGAACGACCATGACCGATGAGCAGACCACCCCCACTGCCGAGACACCTTCCGCTGAGGTGAGCGCGTCCGACGCGTGGCGCGACGTCCTCACGCAGCTCGACGCGCTTGGCAGCGCTGTCGGACGATGGATGAAGGCTGCCGTGAACGACCCCGACAATCGCGCCCACGCTGAACAGATCAAGACCAAGATGCAAGAGATCACATCGTCTGTTAGCGACGTGGTCGACAAGGCCTCCGAAAGCGAGGTCGGCCAGTCGTTCAAAGAGGCCGCGGAGAAGACAGGCGAAGCTCTCAAGAAGGCGGGCGAGAAGATCTCCGAAGAAGTCGGTCCCTCGCTTGCGGGCGCCTTCCGCAGCGCTGCGGACAAGTTCCGCGAAGCGGCGGCGAAACTTGAAGACAAGGCGGCCGACACGGGTACGGCAGAGTCCGAGCCCGGCTCGACCCCCGGCGAGACCCCGAAACCGGAGTAAACGGCCAAGACGACCGATTGTCGGCGGGTGCTCCCGGCAGGGGCGCCCGCCGTCTTGTGAGGAGGCGGACCGGGTGCCACAGACCTGGCATGATCGTCATCTCGAAAGTTACACGCTTGGTCAGAGGGTGGCCGACTCCACGGCTCGATTGCTAGGGTCGTGGCCGTTCATCATCGGCCAGACGCTCTTCATCGCGCTGTGGGTCGTCCTGAACCTTGTTGCATGGATGCGCCACTGGGACCCGTACCCCTTCATCCTGCTCAACCTCATGTTCTCGGTGCAGGCTGCCTACGCGGGACCCGTCTTGATGATGAGCCAGAACCGCCAGGCCGAGCGTGATCGCTTCCAGGCGCAGTCCGACTACGAGACCAATGTGAAGGCCGAGAAGAAGATAGAAGAGATCCAAACGGCTCTGGCGCGTCTCGAAGAGAACGTGCAGTACACCTGTGATCTGCTCGGCAGGAAGTGACGTGTCGGCGGGTTTCGGACCGTGGCCGGGTGGCGGCTGGCTGAGCAGGCGTGGTACCGTGCCGAGGAAGCCCGATCACTTCGAGGAGACCTGCATGCCAGAATGCGCGTTCCATCCGGGCGTGGAGACCAATGTGCGCTGCGCCGAGTGCCAGCGTCCCATCTGTCCCAAGGACATGGTCGACACACCCGTCGGGTATAAGTGCCGAGAGTGTGCACGCCCACGCAGCCGGGAACTCGCGTACGTGAAGCCTCGCCAGTGGGCGATCGGTGCGGGTGCAGGTCTGCTGGCGGCAGTCGGCGGTGGCGTCTTGCTCGGGTGGGTCATGGGTATCGGTATGTGGTACGTGCTGATGCTTCTCGGCTTCTTGGTGGGGGAAGCAGTCCGCCGAGGATCGGGCGGCCACCGAACGCCGGGCATCGCGGCTGTCGCGAGCGGTTGCGGGTTCGCGGGAGGGCTCGTGGGCGGCTTCGGGCCCGGAGGTGCAGCGATCATCGCTGCGGCCGCAGCAGTGTACGTGCTCTCCAACCGCCTGTGAGCCCGTGCTTGGCATGCGTTTTGCGCACTTGCCGTACGAAGCGTTCCGTGCGAGAGGCAGCAAGAGCGTGCACAAGCGTGTCATCCTCGTAAGCGTTGTAGGCTCGGCGGTGGCCACCGCTCTGCTCGCGCTTGCGGTCGTACCGGCTTGCGCGATGCCGTCGTGCTCCGGGGCGGCGTACGGGTCCGCAGGCTACTGCGACCAACCAGTGAGTTCACGGTTCGTTTCGGTCTGCGGTGCGGGCACGCGGACGGCTACAGGACCTTGCGATAGCAGCGGCGACTCGTGTGACACGACGATGTCCCATGGACGTCTTGAAGCCGCTGTCGCGCACGAGACGGAACACATCGATCTTGCGCCTGCCGTGGTAGCGCCCGCCGGCTCGACGGTGCACATCGTCACAGCGGAGCCGGTCGCACATGAGGTCGCCGGCTCCCATCCGCCAGACCCTCTGGGAGTACGCCTACTGATCTAGCCATCACTCGTGCGGAAGCGCGGGCGTGAACGCGCCCGTTCGGGATCCACTTCTACACGAGGAGATGTGTTGAACCTGTTTCTTCCGATGGTCGCTTTGGGGCTTGTGACAAGCATCCACTGCGTCGCCATGTGCGGGCCTCTCGTGCTTACGTATGCGGTGAAAGGCGCCGAGAAAGGGCCGTTTTTGCGGCGCATGACGCCCCACGTCGCCTACCAGAGCGCGAAGATCACAAGCTATGTGCTGGTCGGCCTGTTGTTGGGTGCGATCGGCTCGGCCCTGGACCTCGGCGGTGTGCGAGGGTGGGTCACGGTGGCTGCGGGGCTCTTCATGGTGCTTCTCGGTCTCCAGATGACGGGCAGATTCCCCGTCTTGCACCGGCTCACGCCGGGCGCGCCGAAGGCACTAGTGAAGGCTTTAGGGTCGCTGCGCAAGAAGGCCGTCGCAGATGAGGGAGCCGGGCGCGTGACCCTGGCGACTCCGGTGATGTTCGGTCTGGTCACCGGCCTCATGCCATGCGGTCCCCTGCAGTCGGCACAGCTCGCGGCGGCGGGCTCAGGGGCGCCGCTTTCCGGTGCGGTCGCGATGCTCGGCTTCGGACTGGGCACAATGCCCCTCATGCTCGGCTTCGGCGCCGTTTCGGGGGCGCTTTCCGCCACCTTCAAGCGCAAGATGATGACGGTCGCGGCGGTGCTCGTCGCTCTTCTCGGCCTTGTGATGCTCGATCGCGGGCTGGTTCTCGTGGGCTCGCCGGTGACGGCGTCAACTGTAAGAGCGGCGTTGTCCGGCATGACGGCGCCAGGAGACGGCGGTACGGCCACCGGCGGACAGGACGTGCAGCTCGTCGTCGAGGGCGTGCGGTTCGTTCCAAGAGAAGTGCATATCCCCGCGGATACGCCCGTGCGGCTCGTCGTAGAGAGGCGTGAAGACGATCCCTGCTCGGAGGTGCTCGCCGTGCCGCAACTGGGTGTCCGCGTCGACCTTGCGCCATACGCGACGACTGTCGTAGAGATCCCTGCCACGCGCGCGGGCGTGTACACACTCACCTGCGGCATGGGCATGATGGATGGCACGCTCATCGTTGACTCACTCCGAGAGGGTGTGGGTCCACTGGACCAAGGAGACAGCAATGACGACC
This sequence comes from Actinomycetes bacterium, assembly GCA_021372825.1. Classification (GTDB taxonomy): domain Bacteria; phylum Actinomycetota; class Coriobacteriia; order Anaerosomatales; family Anaerosomataceae; genus JAJFTR01. The sequence continues at coordinate 729 of JAJFTR010000004.1, read as the reverse complement.
GATAACACCACCGGCCGTGGCGCTTTGCGCTACGTGCTTGTCGCTGGCATCATCGTGGCGGCGTTCGTGGGCTCCTACGCGATCGCACGGGGCACGGACTCCACTGCGCCTGCCGGCGGCGTCGCGATCACCCAAGGCGGAGTGCAACGCGTCTCCGTTGATGTCTCGCGCGGTTACTACGAGCCGAGCGTTGTGACCCTTGCTCAAGGAGTCCCGGCGGAGGTCACCTTCTCGCAAAGCTCCGGGTGCACCGCGCAAGTGATGTCGAATGACCTGGGGTTCTTCGAAGACCTGCGCGACGGCCCTGCGACCGTCGCGCTGCCGGCGCTCAGTAAAGGCGAATACAGCTTCAGCTGCGGGATGGCGATGGTGTTCGGAACCATCGTGGTGCAGTGACAGGTCGCGTGGAGACCCAGGGAGCGATACCCTACGGGGTACATATGCAGACGAGGAGCCGAGAACAGTGAGTGAATCTGGAACCACTCCAGCCGACCGTAGTGTCGACGAACGAGCTTCCGAGGACGTCAAGAACACCGTGCCGGCCGCAGGGCCGGCCACATGTCCCGTGATACCCGCAGATGATGAGACGGAGGGACGCGCCGCTTCGTCTGCGGACACTCCCGGATCCCACCCTGAAGTGACAGCTACGATCACGCTCGGCCTCATCGGCATGACGTGCGCGTCATGCGCGATGGTCATCGAAAAGACGCTCGGCAAAGTGCCGGGAGT
>JAJFTR010000052.1 GCA_021372825.1 Actinomycetes bacterium | reverse complement strand
GCGTCGCGAAGCGCGGAGGGCTCCCAGCGCTTCTCGGTGATGAGCAGGTCGTCCTCGTAAAGGACCTGCAACACGTTGTGCGCGCCGCGAAGGTCCACTCCGCCGGGAACGTCATCCTGGTCCGCGCGCGTGTACAAACCGACCTGCTTTTTGCCGAGCGCCTGGTCCGGGATCTTCGGATCGAAATCCAGCCGCTGCCGCGCATCGGCGACGCTGGCTCTTTGCGCACCCCCGGCGGAGAGCCTCGCCCGCAAGCCCTCACCCCGACCAGATGGGGCGCTCGAGTGCGCTTGCGTGCTCTTCGCAGGCGCGCACGCCACGATCGACGACATGCACACCACGGCGCTGATCACAGCCGCTACCCAGCGAACGCTCGTTCTGCGGTAGGTCATCATCCCCGTAGCCTCCCCTCGCGTCACGAACGGGCGGCGCACCAGAAGGCGGAACCCTTAATCCGCGGTAGTGAAGCCTTCGTAGCTCCGCATGATCTCTTGCGCGGCTTCTTCGATGGCCTTCCCGCCCGTCCGCACCACGATACACCCGATGCGCCGCATCACCGCGCGCGCCTCGGCGAGCTCGGCCTCCACCGCCTCACGGTCGGCGTACCCGCGGATGTAGGCGCCCAGTTCCTCCATCCGCTGGGTGCGGATCTGCATGAGCGTGTCGACGTCGGTGACGAGTCCGAACACGCGCCGCGGGTCCAGCTCGAAGATCTCGTGTGGCGGCGTGACTCCGCTGGCGAGAGGCACGTTGGCTACTCGGTAGCCCTTGAAGGCGAGGTACATCGATAGCGGGGTCTTGCTCGTGCGGGAGACTCCCAGAAGCACGATGTCCGCCTCGATGAGTTCCTCCGGGTTGCGCCCGTCGTCATGGCTCACCGCGAACTCCATCGCGTCGATGCGCGAGAAGTACTCCTCGTCGGTGCGCCGAACGGCGCCCGGCTCGCCGCTGGGGGTGAGGCCCGTCACGCGCGAGATCACATCCACTGCCGGGCCGAGCAGGTCCACGCCGTTGACCCCCTCGGCGCACAGAGCTTCCATCTCGGCGCGCAGGGATGCGTCCACCAGCGTGTACAAGAAGATGCACCATCTGCCGCAATGCGATGTCACGACCTCACGGAGCTGCGTCGGCGTCGTCATCTTGGGCAGGCGCTCGAGCCGGATGCCCTCGTGGTCGAACTGGGCCGCTGCGGCGCGCGCGACCATCTCGGCAGTCTCGCCGAGAGAGTCCGAAAGGATGTGGACGGTGTAGGTGTCGTTCATGGCGGCGCTACACCGAGATAAGACCCATGTCTGCGAACCGTCCGAACAAGAGCACGAAACGGTTGAGAAGCCGCAGACGGTTGTTGCGCACCTTCTCGTCCTCGTCCATCACGAGGACCTCTTCGAAGAAGGTGTCGATGGGCGGGCGCAGAGAGGCGAGCTCCTTGACCACGACGTCGTAGCGCCCGTTCGCCATCGCCGCGTCGACCTGCTGCTCGGCGACATCGAGCGCGTGCGCGAGCGCGATCTCCGCAGGACCCATGATGGATTCGTCGACAGTGGAGCCGAGCCTCATGTTGCACAGATGAGCCGCCCGGCGGTAGGCGATCGACAGGTCGTTGAACGTCTCGGGCTCGCGGTCGCGCGCGCTCTGCAAAGCCGCACATCGCGCATGCGCATCCGCGAGATCGTCGCTTTGAGAGTCCAGGACCGCCTCGATGGTGTCGTACGCGTACCCGCGCTCGCGCAACACGTTGTCGAACCGCGTGAGGATGAAGGCCTTGATGTTGCCCACGGCCTCATCGAAGTCCTCGAAGGTGAGCTTATCGCCGTATCCCTCCAGCGCCGCGCGTATGGCGCCGTCCAGGTTGATGTCAAGCCCGCCATCGATGATCATCGAGATGACGCCGATCGTGAAGCGGCGCACCATGTAGGGGTCCGAAGACCCCGAGGGCGGCTGACCGATGCCGTGGATGCCGCAGATGGTGTCGAGCTTGTCGGCGGCCGACACGAGCATCCCCGCCATCGAGCGTGGCAGCTCGTCTCCTGCGAACCGCGGCTTGTAGTGGTCGACGATCGCCTCGGCGACCTCCGGCGCCTCACCGGAGGCGAGCGCGTAGTACGACCCCATCAC
>JAJFTR010000099.1 GCA_021372825.1 Actinomycetes bacterium | reverse complement strand
CTGACCGGCTTTGTCGTTGTAGGCGAGGAATTCGTGACACTCTGGGCTGGCACAGAGAACGCGCAGGCGTACTGGGTCGCACTGATACTGATGAGCTCGATGATTCTCTACCTAACCCAGGCTATCGGCTCCCAGATGTTGTGGGCATTAGGCCGTCACAAGGTGCAGGCAATCTTGAATGTTGGAGTTGCGCTGACGAACATCGGGCTAACAGTCGTTCTTATCAAGTGGAACCCACTCATAGGCGCGTCGCTTGGGACTGCGATTGCGATTCTGATCGGTAACGTCGTTGCCATGAATGTTGTGTTCACCAGAGACATCGGAGTCTCGATGAGTCGCTACTATGCGGGCCTCTTGCGCGGTATTCTCCCGTCCCTTGTGCTCGCGGCGCTCGCTGGTTGGGCCGTGCGGCTAAGTGGGCTCTCCGGTGTGCCAGGATTTGTAGCCGGTGGCCTCGCAATCCTGCTAGCCTACGGTGCAGCGATGATTTCTTTCGGGTTCAACAGCTATGAGAAGAAGCTTTTGGCCCCAGTCTTTAGGAGGATCTTGCCTCAGTGGCACTGACATCACAAGTCGGGCTTGGGCCTGACCGGATTCCGTTGAGGCCCTGAAGCTAGAATACCGGAGTACCCGGGAAGGGGTCGACTTGAGACATCCGAGTTCTGTGAAGTACACGGACGAGTTCAAGCACGAGGCGTTCAGGCTCCATCGCTCAGAGACCTCAGAGATCGAGAAGGCGGCGCGCGAGATTGGGGTCGCTCCCGAGAGCCTGAGACGCTGGGTCAGTCAGGACAGCATTGACTTGGGTCAGGCCGAGGGTCTCACAACCGCCGAGCGCGGAGGGCCAAGCGCTTGAGGCGCGAGAGCGCCGTCCTCAAGGAGGAGGAGGCGTTCCTGCGCAAGGTGCGATCTTCTTCGTCAGGGAGACCGATCGCCGGAGATGATCTTCAGGTTGATCGACGAAGAGAGGTACGGCCGCGCTGTCTGCCGCCTCGTTTGGGCGCTCGGTGTCTCCCGCGCCGGCTAACACGCGTGTGTCGCTGACGACGTAATAGTGATGCTGCCCCGGTTTCGTGGACAGTCTTCGTTAGGCCACGCTGGCCTCTGCTGATACAAGTGTAGCGTGGATCTGTTCGAACACGAGCGGACTCTTGTAGCCGAGTGCTGAGTGCCGACGTCGACGGTTGTAGAAGCCCTCGATGTAGTCGAAGATCGCGGTCCTGGCGGCGTGCCTGGTGGCGAAACGCGTCCCCGTCGTCAGTTCGGTCTTGATGATCGCCATGAAGCTCTCGGCTGCGGCGTTGTCGTAGGCGTCGCCCCTGGAGCCCATCGAAGCCGCGATGCCGGAGGCCTTGAGCTCTCGACCGAAGCCAAGCGACGTGTATTGGCTGCCGCGATCGGAGTGATGCACGAGTCCTGTGCCGGGCCTGCGTCTGCCCACCGCCATCGACAGCGCGTCAATCACGAGATCGGCCTTCATGTCGTTTCTCATCGACCAGCCGACGATCATGCGGGAGAACACGTCGATCACGACAGCGAGGTAGAGGAATCCCTGGTCGGTTCTGATGTAGGTGAAGTCCGCGACCCAGAGCTGGTCGGGAGCGGTCGCTGTGAAGTCTCGCTCGACAAGATCGGGAGCGGGAGGGGCGGCCGGGTCAGGAGTGGTCGTGCGCCACTTCTTGCCGCGCGTCACGCCCACGATCCCTTCCTGCCTCATCAGGCGGGCCACGCGCTTGCGTCCCACGAAGATCTCGTGGTCATCAGCGAGCTCGGCATGGATCTTGGGCGCCCCGTAGCGGTTACCCGATCCCTTGTAGATGTCATTGATGGTCTCGGTGAGCGCATCGTCGGCACAACGGCGCTCCGAGGGTGGACGCGACTGCCAGGCGTAGTAGCCCGAGCGTGACACGCCAAGGACTCTGCACAGCAAGGAGACGGACCGCTGTGACCTCTTCGCCTCGATCAGCCGGAAACTCATCTCCGGCGACCGGTCTCCTTCGCGAAGAAAGCCGCGGCCTCTTTGAGGATCTCGCGTTCCTCACGGAGCACCTTGTTCTCGCGCCTCAGGAGCTTGAGTTCCTCGCGCTCGGCGCTCGTCAGACCATCCTTGCGGCCTTCGTCGACATCAGTCTGCGCGATCCAGTTGCGAAGCGTCTGATCGGCGATCCCGAGGTCTCTCGCAATCTGGGCGATCGAGACCTCGCCGGTGCGGGCCAGGCGGACGGCCTCTTGCCTGAACTCAGGCGGGTAGGGCGGACTCGTTCTTGGCATGTAGACAACCTTTCCGGGGACTGGAATCCCCAATGCTCGGTTGTCCACGAAACCGGGTCAATATCACACATCCCAGCCGAACACACTGCAGTATAAGCGCGACAAGAACCCCCCCTCGGATGGACACGTCAAATCCGTTCTTTGTCTTCTTGAACCCAGCAGTCTTCTCGGCCCACTCCCCGCTCGAGTCCGTCTTCCCCACCGGGTCGCCGCCGCAGTACTGGTAGGCCTCGGGTGTCGTGGGACGCTAGCTGTCCGCAAGCCAGAGC
>JAJFTR010000086.1 GCA_021372825.1 Actinomycetes bacterium | reverse complement strand
CGTCTTGCCGAAGAGGGAGATGACGAAGATCATCGCGGCCTCCTCGGCAGGCACGATGATCGAGTGGTACGACTTCTACATCTTCGGGAGTCTCGCGACTGTCATCTCGAGCAAGTTCTACCAGACGGGAACGCCTCTGGGGGACATGATCGCGTGGCTCGCGGCGTTCGCGGTCGGCTTTATCGTAAGACCCTTCGGCGCGGTGGTGTTCGGCCGCGTCGGCGACCTCATCGGTCGGAAGTACACGTTCCTCGTGACGATGACCATCATGGGTCTGTGCACGTTCGGCGTCGGACTTCTGCCGACCATCGACACGATCGGTCCGATCGCTGGAGTCATCTTGATCTTTCTGCGGATCTTGCAGGGTCTCGCGCTCGGTGGTGAATACGGCGGCGCGGCGACCTACGTGGCCGAGCACTCGCCCAACGGCCGGCGCGGCTACTTCACGAGCTTCATCCAGATCACCGCGACTGTGGGTCTGTTCCTCTCGCTCGGCGTCATCTTGATCACCCGTTTGGTGGTGGGCGAGGCGGCCTTCGGAGAATGGGGCTGGCGTGTCCCGTTCCTCGTCTCGATCGTGCTCGTGTTTATCTCGCTCTACATCCGGATCTCTATGCGTGAGTCCCCGCTCTTCGCGAAGCTGAAGGAGTCCGGCGGGACCTCCAAGAACCCGATCGTCGAGAGCTTCGGCAACAAGGAGAACCTGCGCTGGGTCCTGTTGGCGCTGTTCGGAGCCACGATGGGCCAGGGGGTGGTGTGGTACACCGGCCAGTTCTACTCGCTCTTCTACATGCAGAAGGTGTTCGGCGTGGGGCTGGTGGAGTCCAACTACATCGTCGGCGGGGCTCTGTTGTTCGCGACACCGTTCTTCGTGGTGATGGGCAAGCTCTCTGACACGATCGGCCGCAAGAAGATCATGCTCACCGGAATGGCACTCGCGGTCCTCACGTACTACCCGATCTACCACCTCATGGCGCGCTATGCCCCGGCTTTCCCGACCGATCCGGCCGTGGTGGAGACGCTCGCTGTGAAGAGCCAGGTCGTCGGGTGGTTCGGCTATGCCGGATACAACCCATGGATGCTCGGCCTGTGCGTGTTCATCCAGGTGATGTACGTGACGATGGTCTACGGCCCCATCGCGGCGTTTCTCGTGGAGCTCTTCCCCACGAAGATCCGGTACACCTCGATGTCGCTGCCCTACCACATCGGCAACGGCGTGTTCGGCGGCTTGGTTCCTATCATCGGCCTGTCCATCATCGGTAAGACCGGCAATGCGTTCGCCGGCTTGTGGTACCCGATGGTGGTCGCGGCGCTGTGCTTCGTGATCGGAGCCAAGCTCGTGAAGGAAACCAACCACATCGACATCCACGCTGGCGAGTCCATGGCGGAGCACGCCAGTCACCTCAAACAGGCGCCTTTCCCCCAAGTGGAGCCTGACGAAGTCTGACACTCGTGCGCGGTAGCCAAGGGGGCGTGGGTCCGGTTCGCCGGATCTACGCCCCCTTGGCGTCCGTCGGTCCCGATAGCGGTTGACCTCGCCCGCGCGAAGCCGTGCAATGGTGAAGCGCCGTGAAGAGGGAGTGTTGATGTCTTCGCCTCGCTGCATCGATGCGCTTGTCGCCGAGATAGGTTCGACCACCACGAGCGTGACCGCCTTCGACGGTCTTGAAGGCGCCGCGCCCGTCGTTGTCGGCCAGGGTGTGGCTGCTACCACCGTGAGCGAGGGCGACGTGGGCATCGGGCTGGAAGCGGCTCGCGCGCGTCTGGAGGCGGAGGCGGGACCTCTCGAGCCGGCGGTCATGCTCGCGACCTCCTCTGCGGCGGGAGGTCTCCGGATGACGGTCCATGGTCTCACGCGCAAGATGACAGCGATGGCTGCTCACGAAGCGGCGCTGGGCGCGGGCGCTGTGGTGCGGTACCAGACGGCAGGCAAGCTCTCGTCTCATGACATCGCCAAGATCGACGCTGTCAGCCCCAACCTTGTGCTGCTCGCGGGAGGCGTCGAGGACGGCGACACCGAGACCGTGCTGTTCAACGCTCGGCAGCTCGCAGGGCTGAGCGCACGGCCGATGATCGTGTACGCGGGCAACTCTGCCGTGGCCGACGAGGTGCGGGCGCTCCTTGGTGCAGCGGGGTTCGCGGTTCGTGTCACGCGGAACGTCTACCCCGCGGTCGACGAGCTCGACATCCTTCCCGCCCGTCGCGCGATCCATGACGCTTTCGAGGAGCACATCACTCGCGCCCCCGGCATGGAGCGGATCGGCGAGTTCGTGACAGGCAGGATCCTTCCCACCCCCGGAGCGGTGCTGCTGGCAGCCGAGTTGCTCGCCGAGGAGGTCGGCGACCTCGTGGTCGTGGACGTGGGTGGCGCCACCACAGACGTCCACTCCATCACCGATGGCAGCCCGGAGTTCGCCTCGATGATGACCGAACCGCAGCCGCACGCGAAGCGGACGGTGGAAGGCGATCTGGGCACCTTCGTGAGCGCCGAGCATACAGCGGCGCTCATCCCCGAGCCGGATCGGCCAACGCCGCTTCCGCCGGCGGTGCCCACCACCCCTGCTGAGATCGCTGCCGCTTGGGCTCTGGCGCGTGTCGCCACTGTCACCGCGATGAGCCGCCATGCTGGCAGGCTCACGCACCTGTTCACGCCGACGGGCCGCAAGACGGTGGTCCACGGCCGGGACCTCACCGCGTGCCGTACCGTGATCGGCACCGGTGGAGCGCTGGTACGCCTGCCGGGTGGCGCTGCGACACTCACGGCTTCTCTCAACGGATCGGCCGAGCAGCTTCTTCCACCTCTGGATGCGCGTGTCGCACTGGACAGTGATTACATCTTCGCCTGTTGCGGCGCGCTCTCCGCCCATTTCCCGCCACCGGCGGTCGTCGCGCTCATGCGCGCGAGCGCAGGCATATAAGGAGGCGCCATGCTCACACGGCCGCGCGTCACCATCGACCTTGCGAAGATCGCACGCAACACCCGGCGAGTCGTGGACGCGCTGGGCGCGATCGCCGTGGTGGGCGTGACGAAAGTGACGTGCGGGTCCCCCGAGGTCGCGCGTGCGATGCTCGCGGGTGGGGCGAGTGCGCTTGGCGACTCGCGTTTGGAGAACCTTGAGCGCTTGCGAGAAGCGGGCATATCGGCGCCTTTGTGGCTTTTGCGCGCCCCGGTTCCAGCGCTTGCTTCTGAGGTGGTGCGTCTGGCGGACGTCACCCTTGAGAGCGAGATCGAGACCGTGTTCTCGCTCGACACAGCAGCGCGCGCAGCGGGCGTACGGCATCACGTCGTCGCCATGGTCGACCTCGGCGACTTGAGGGAAGGGCTCATGGCCGATGACCTTCCTGTCTTCATCGCCGCTGTCGAAGCGCTCGCCCACATCGACCTGGTCGGCATCGGCACGAGTCTCACGTGTTACGGAGGGATCGTACCCGACGCACGCAACTTAGGTGAGCTCCTCGCGATCGCGTCACAGGCCGAGGAGATCCTCGGACATCGCCTCCTCATCTCGGGAGGGATGTCCTCCTCACTCGACGCGCTGATCGAGGGCGTCCTTCCCTCGCGCATCGACAACCTGAGGATCGGTGAGAGCATCCTTCTTGGTGTTTCGACCGTCACGCGCGAGCCGATCCTAGGGCTCGAAACCGATGCCTTCACGGTGAGCGCACCGGTGATCGAGTGTCAGGTCAAGCCCAGCAAGCCGATCGGCACGAGCGCCCAGGACGCCTTCGGTGGCAGGCCTCACTTCGAGGACCGCGGGATGCGCCGCCGGGCGATCGTGTCCATCGGCCGACAGGATGTCGACCCGGTCGGCATCGTTCCGGTGGATCCGCGGATCGAGGTCCTCGGCGCATCGAGCGACCACCTCGTGCTGGATGTGGACGCGCTCCCCTCGCCGCCTGCTATCGGCGAGGGGGTGACGTTCATACCTTCGTACTCGGCGACACTGCGGCTCTTCACCTCGCCTTACGTGGAAAAGCTCTACATCAACGGGTAGGCGCGGCCGCTGTCATCCGGGCCGTCGTCACTGGCAAAAAACCGTGCTGGCTGGCATACTTACCCCTGCACCCGCCATCCGGCGGGTGTTGTGTGCGTCGCCTGGAAGCGGCGCACCCGGTCCGGGAGCGGCGGCGAGGGTCCGCGGGACCGAGCAGTGCGGGGAGTCATCTCATGCCCGGTATCGTTCTTCTCGGCGCTCAGTGGGGCGACGAAGGCAAGGGCAAGATCACCGACCTGATCGCGGACGACTTCGACTATGTCGTGCGGTACCAGGGTGGCAACAACGCGGGGCACACGGTCATGCACGCTGGCCGCACGCTCAAGCTGCATCTGATCCCCAGCGGAATCATGTACCCGCACATCACGCCCGTGATCGGCAATGGCTGCGTCATCGATCCCAAGGTGCTTCTCGAGGAGATCGACCGCCTTGAGGCCGATGACATCTCTACTCGCCGACTCCTCATCAGCTGCAACGCACACCTCATCATGCCCTACCACCGCGATCTGGACGGCGCGAGTGAGCGCAGGCTCGGCTCCAACGAGATCGGCACGACGCGACGGGGCATCGGGCCTGCGTACCAGGACAAGGCGTCTCGCATGGGCTTGCGCGTGCAAGACCTCACTGATCCGCACATCTTCCGCAAGAAGCTGGAGGCAGCGCTACCCGAGAAGAACGACATCCTCGAGAAGGTCTACGGCATGCCCACCTATACCGTCGAGCAGATCGCCGAGGAGTACCTGGCTTACGGCGAGAGGATCACGCCGCACATCGCGGAGACGTCCGCGGTCATCAACCGGGCGCTCCGGGGCGGCCAGTGGGTGCTCTTCGAGGGAGCTCAAGGCACGCTGCTCGACTTGGACCACGGCACGTACCCTTTTGTGACCTCGTCGAGCCCCACCTCAGGCGGCGCCTGCACAGGCACGGGTGTCGGTCCGAAGGCCATCGACCGTGTGCTCGGCATCGCTAAAGCCTACATCACGCGTGTAGGTTCGGGTCCGTTCCCCACGGAGCTTCACGATGACACGGGAGAGATTCTCACGCGCATCGGCGGTGAGTACGGGACGACGACCGGCAGACGGCGCCGGTGCGGGTGGTACGACGCCGTCATCGTCCGGTATGCGGTGGAGGTGAACGGCCTCACCGACCTCGTGATCACCAAACTCGACGTGCTGTCGAGTCTTGACACCATCAAGGTCTGCGTCGCCTATGAGTACGAGGGGAGACGCTATAGCGAGCTGCCGTGCCACCAGACGGTCTTCCACCACGCGAGGCCCATCTACGAAGAACTCCCCGGATGGAAAACGGACATATCGCACTGTAGGACCTTCGGGGAACTCCCCAAGGAGGCGCGCGACTACATCGAGTTCATCGAGGACCTCGCCGATGTGCCAGTCTCTATCATCGCGGTCGGCCCCAGTCGCGAGCAGACCATCATGCGCAGGTGGGAGGGGCGGCCGTAACGCGAGCGCATGGCCGCGCCGCATGGGGTACACTTCCGGTGCTGGTCGGTTCACACCGGTCCGCGCGGCTGCGTGGACCGTCTCTTGAAGGAGGCCTCATGCGGATCCTCGTCCTGGGTAGCGGCGGACGCGAGCACGCGATCGTCGAGGCGCTCTCGCGCTCTTCTCACGCACCCGAGATCTTCTGCGCCCCGGGCAATGGCGGCACCGCCATGCTCGGCACGAACGTGGACGTGGCCTTTGAAGACCCCGCTGCTCCGCTCGATTGGATAGAGCGCACAGGAGGCGTCGATCTGGTGGTGGTGGGACCCGAGGCGCCGCTTGTCGCAGGGATAACGAACCTGATGCAGGCCGCCGGCGTCCCGTGCTTCGGCCCGACGGCGGACGGGGCCGAGATCGAAGGCTCCAAGTGGTTCGCCAAAGAGCTCATGTCTCGGCACGGGATCCCTACCGCTGACGCCGCCGCATTCGACAGCGAGGATGCCGCGGTCGCCTACATCGAAGAGCATGGTGCCCCTCTTGTCGTCAAGGCGGACGGTCTTGCGGCGGGGAAAGGCGTGACGGTCGCGCGGACTGAGGAAGAGGCTCGCCGAGCCGTACATGAGTGCTTCTCCGGCACTTTCGGCCAGGCGGGGGACGTCGTGGTGCTCGAAGACTTCCTCGAAGGCCCCGAGTGCTCGCTCTTGGCGTTCGCAGACGGCGAGACGGTGCTGCCGATGGTGCCTGCCCAGGACCACAAGCGGGCTTTCGACAACGATGAGGGCCCCAACACGGGTGGCATGGGCGTCTACTCCCCGGTGCCCCTGGTCGACGACGTCACTCTCGCCGAGATGACCTCTATCCTCACGCGTACCGTGGATGGCATGCGCGAAGAGGGCATCGTGTACCGTGGCGTGCTGTACGGAGGATTCATCCTCACGGCCGGCGGCCCGAAGGTGCTTGAGTTCAACGCACGTTTCGGCGATCCGGAAGCGCAGGTCGTCTTGCCTCGGCTCAAGACCGACCTGGTCGACGTCATGCGTGCGACTATCGAGGGCCGCTTGGACCAGATCCAGCTCGAATGGCGCGACGAGGCTGCGGTGTCCGTCGTGCTTGCGAGCGGCGGATACCCAGGGGGGTATGAGACGGGTAAGCCCATCCATGGACTCGCGGAGGCGTCAGGGCTGCCAGGGGTCATCGTGTTCCACGCGGGCACGAAGCTTCAAGACGACGGCATTCTTGTGACGTCGGGAGGACGGGTGCTCGACGTGACGGCTCTCGCCCCGACGCTGGCACAGGCGCGGGAGCGTGCCTACGAGGCCGTAGCGAGGATCTCCTTCGAGGGCATACAGTACCGGACAGATATCGGGCTCAAGGCCCTCCAGGAGGCGTGAAGCGTGCTCACCGAACGTCTGCTCACGCGTGCGGTCGAGATCGCGCAGAAGTCTTTTTTCACCGACGACCCAAAGCCGGTGAGCGGCCTGCCTGGCCCCCAGCCGGGGAAGCCCTACCTGCTGTACGCACACGTGCCGTTCTGCGAGCGCTTGTGCCCGTACTGCTCCTTCAACCGGTTCCCCTTCCGGGAGGACCCGGCTCGCCGGTACTTCAAGAACCTTCGCGACGAGATGCGGATGATCGCAGACGCGGGTTTCGATTTCCCCGCGCTTTATATCGGCGGAGGGACTCCCACGATCTTGGTCGATGAGCTCGTGCAGACCATCGACCTGGCGCGCGAGCTCTTCTCGATAAGAGAGGTCTCTACCGAGACCAACCCCAACCACCTCATCCCCGAGGTCTTGGAGCCTCTTCGCGACCGCGTCCAGCGCTTCAGTGTCGGCGTGCAGTCGTTCGACGACGGTCTGCTCAGGCAGATGGACCGGTACGACAAGTACGGCTCGGGCGAGGAGATCTTGGGCAGGCTGCAGTCGATCGAGGGCTTTTTCCACTCGATGAACGTCGACATGATCTTCAACTTCCCGAGCCAGACCGAGGAACACCTGCGCAGAGACGTCGAGATGGTGAAGGCCAGCGGCTGCAACCAGACCACCTTCTACCCGCTGATGGCGTCCCGGTCCGTGGAGAGCGCGCTTCGGCGTACCGTGGGGATGGTGGATTACGGTCGCGAGGCGCGGTACTACCAGATCTTGTCTCGTGAGCTCTCGGACACCTTCGATCACGCCACAGCGTGGACGTTCTCCCGAACCGGCGGCGGCATGATCGACGAGTACATCGTGGATTACGAGGACTACGTGGGCATCGGATCAGGCGCTTTTTCATACCTCGACGGACGCATCTACCTCAACACGTTCTCACTCCGGACGTACAACGAAGCGATCGAGTCCGGCCACCAGGCAGTCTCACTCGGATGCCGGCGCTCCACCAAGACCGATCGAATGCGGTACCGGTTCTTGATGGAGCTTTTCGGATTGCGCCTGGACAAGCGCGCATTCGTGCGCGATTTCGGTGTCGCACCCGAGCGGGGTCTCATCCCAGAAGTGGCGTTCTTCCGGGCTGCGGGTGCGTTCGCGACCGACACACCGGACGAATTCACACTGACGCCCAAAGGGCGCTACCTCACCGTCGCCATGATGCGCACGATGTTCGCTAATCTGAACAGCTTGCGTGATAGCGCACGGGCAGGCCTGCCGCCTGACGAGCGCCGTCTGCTTTTCGGGGACGGCGACTCCGGCGATGCTGGGTGCGCGATAGCCGAGTCGATCGAGCACGCCGTGCCGTGAGCGGCCACGCGGCTTGTCGCCGCGGTGTACGGATTGCGATACGATTCACGTGTCGGCCGGTGAAGTGAGGAGGAAGCATGTCTCGTGTCGTCAAGATGATCACGTGCGCTCTCATCGGCGCTCTGCTTGCGGTGAGCGTCGCCGGCTGCGGAGATCAGACTGCGGAGGCCAACGCGGCTATCGAGGCCGCGAACAAGCAGGCGCAGACATACATGACGCTCGACAAGGAGATCACCGTTTTGATGGACAAGGCCGGCTCGGTGGATTTCACCCCGGAAGGCGTGAAGCCCGGGATCGAGGCTATCGATGAGGCCTTGGCCAAGCTCGCGGAGCGCAAGACCGTGGTTGCGAACATGAAGGCCGAGTACGCCAAGATCGAGAGCATGGATGTACGCGAGGAGATCAAGACATACGCCAAGCAGCAATTAGAGATCGCAGATATCTTCGGCGAGATGGACGAGCTTGGCACGAAGATGCTCACTGACACGAAGACCCTCTACCAGATGGTGGAGGCGGACAGCAGCGACAGCGCGAAAGCGCAGGAGCTCGCCGAGGCGATCGAGGAGACATCGGCCATGATCAAGGAGCTTGGTAACGAGCTTCGGGAGAAGCAAGCCGAGTCAGACAAGTACTTCGAGGACAACAACCTCGGCGGGAAGTAGAGCCATGGGTCCTGCGCCACTCGTGGGGATCATCATGGGGTCCGACTCGGACATGCCCGTGATGCAGGCATGTGCTGAGCAGCTCGACGCGTTCGGCGTTCCTCACGAGATCAAGGTGGCCTCTGCGCACCGGCAACCGCAGGTGGTGCATGAGTGGGCGTCTGGCGCGGTTGACCGAGGGCTCAAGGTGATCGTCGCCGCGGCGGGCAAAGCGGCACATCTTGCGGGGGTCGTGGCCGCATACACGCCGCTTCCTGTGATCGCTGTGCCGATGAAGACGAGCGACCTCGGGGGCTTGGACTCGCTGCTCTCGATGGTGCAGATGCCCACAGGCGTGCCTGTCGCCTGCGTCGCTATCAACGGTGCTCGCAACGCGGCGATCTTGGCCACACAGGTGCTCGGTGCAAGCATGCCCGAGTATCGCGAGACGATCATCGCCTACAAGCGCGAGATGGCCGGTCTCGACACTTAGTCGAGAGGCTGCAGCGCGAGAGCGATAGCCTCGCGGACGATGGAGCGCACGGCGCTCTCGCCTCCCAGGACGTGCGGCGTTCCTACGGTCGCCTGGTTCGCGAGAAGCAGATCGGCCACGTGGCTGTGCAAACGCGTGGAGGGCGTGAGCACGAGCACGGTCCCCTGCCTTGCCGCCATGACCCCTCCGCCGAGCGCATCGGGGAAGCTCTCACCTGTCGCGATGGCGATGCCGCTGTATCCGAGCCCGCAATCCGCAACCCCCATCTTCGCGAGCATGACGGCGGTCTCGTAGCGGTCGCGCCCCGCCACACGTGTCACCTCGCCAGAGCCGAGTGCGCCGCCCACGGCGGTCTGCACCTTGGCGGAAAGCGCGTTCGCCCCGCCGAGCAGGATGGCTCGGCTCGGTTCTAATGCCGCGAGTGCCGAGGCTGTCTCCGGTGAGAGCGCTGTCCCATCCGTGAGCAAGATCGGTCGCGTGGCCGCCGCGGCTGTGGGAGAGGCCGCGAGCGCGTCAGGGAAGTCGTCGCCCGTCGCGACGAAGACGGTCGTGCCGGCTGCGGGAGCGGCCGCGAGGCGGACGGCCTCGTCGGCGAGGGCTGCTGAGGTCGCGTACCGGTTGTCGCCCGCCACTCGGCGCACGGACACGTCTTGTAGCGCATCCACGGCTTCGACGACCGCGGTCGAAACCGCTGCGGCGCCGCCCACGACGATCGCTTCAGACGCGCCCAAGCGCACGATCTCGCGCGCCACGTCGGGCGGCAGTTCGTTGGGACGGGAGAGGAGTATCGGGGCTTCCATCACGCCTGCGAGCGCTGAGGCCCCCAGAGCATCCGGCCAGTCCGCGCCGGACGCGATGATCACCGCCTCGGCACTGCCGGTAGCAAAAGCGCTCCGGGACGCGGCGACGGCGGTCGCATAGCGGTCCGGTCCCTCGACAGGGATGATCGCCTGCGAATAGTCGATGTTCTCGGTGATGCCGGAGAGCCGGTAGGGCTTGAATTGGTCGGGGTAGTAGGACGACCAGTAGGGATAGGGCGTCACGCGTACCACTGTGCCGTCCCCCGTGTTCTCGGACGCGCCCGAGCTCATCTCGTAGGCGTAATACTGGGTGCGACCGGAGTTGGCCCATCCACCGAAGAGCACCGCGTGGCGGTCGTACGCGACGAGCGCATCTCCCGGCTGGAGCGCCTCTTTCGTGATGGGTTGTGCGATCGTGTTCAGGGTGCGCGTGGAGTACCCGGGCTTGGACGTGTTCCAACACATCGAGACGAAGCCAGAACAGTCCGTGCGCCAGCCGGTGGATGCACTCGCTGCGGCGCCGTCGGCAGTGCGGTACAGCGTCTGGCTGTACGGGATCGTGAGATCGACCCACCGCTGTGCTCTTTGCATCGCGAGTGTGCGAGAGATCGTCGCGTAAGCAGGTGAGGCCAGAAGAACGAAGGATACTGTGACCAGCGCTGTGACGGCGGCCCACAGTGGCGGGCGTGTGCTGCGACGCATGGCGACGACTCCTGTGGCTGCGTGATGGTACCCTGACAGTATCGGCCAGTGGTGCTACTCACTGCAACACAGCTCGCCGAACGGTGCGCAAGTCCCGCCGGGAACGGTCCGCCGGTCTTTGGGATGCGCTACCGCACCACCACGACGACGTCGGCGGTTCCCTGCACCGGATACGACTCCGCGACTGCGCCGAACACCCACACGTCCACGCGGGTGCCCTCCGTGAGGTCGGCGAAGGTCGCGCGCGCGTAGCCGTCGCTCGTCTGCAGAAGAAGGTCGGTCTTGTCCGTGACGGCAAGAGACGCCTTGTCAAAGACCGCGGCGGGGTCGCTGGACTCGACCATGATCGTGCCGAGGCCATCCGCGCCGGGGCTCACATGGGTGATCCTCCCTGCCGGGATCGACGGCGCCGTGTCAGGCGGTGCAGGCGAACAGCCCGCAAGTGTCAGCAAGAGCAGCGCCGCCACGGCGGCACAGCGGGTCGCTCTTCGCGCACGCATCGTCATCCCTCCGCCTCAGGTCCTGCGCAGATCGCCTATGCCTACACCTATGAGACGCCCGGCAGCGGGCTGCGGTTCACTGGCCGCCCACGTGTGAGACGCTCCACGTTGGTGGATAATGTGACATACCGACCGCATCGCTGGTACAGGAGCACTCAATGCCGGACACCGCATATGAAGACGTCCGCGTCACGGGACACCTGATCGACTCGGGGATCATGTCGCAGATCATGGACGCCATCGTCGCGCTCGGAGGCGAGTTCGAGACGCTGTCATTCAGCGTCGGCCGCACCAACGAGGACCCCTCTGTCGCCCAGATGCGTATCATCGCCGCCTCCCAGCGTGCGTTGGACGAGATCCTCTCGGCAGTGCAGCCCTTCGGGGTGGAGCCGCTGCAGCCCGAAGACGCCCGGCTTGAGGCCGCACCAGCCGACGGCGTCTTCCCGGAAGGCTTCTACGCGACGACGAACCTCGAGACAGCGGTGCGCGTGAACGGCCGATGGACACGTGTGGACAACCCCGAGATGGACATGGGTATCCACGTGGACCCGGTGGGAGGCGTCGCCGAGACGGTCTCGCTCGCCGACGTGCGCGCAGGCGATCTCCTCGTCGTCGGATACGAGGGGATCCGCATCCGGCCGATCGAACGGCCTCGCTCGGGACAGGTCTTCGAATTCATGAACTCCGCCGTGTCCTCGGAGAAGCCTAAAGCGCAGGTCGTACATGAGGTCGCGCGCATGCTCCGACAGTGCCGCGCCGAGGGTAGAGACATCATCACCGTGGTCGGTCCTGCGGTCGTACACACGGGAGCGGCGCCGGAGCTCGCCCGTCTCGTGCGCATGGGATATGTGAGTGTGCTCTTCGGGGGGAACGCCGTCGCGGTACATGACATCGAATCCGCCTTGTACGGCACCTCACTCGGCGTCTCTCTCGCGGAGGGTGTGCCGGCGCTCGGCGGGCACGATCATCACCTGCGCGCCATCAACACGATCCGAGGTCTCGGGGGCATCGCCGAGGCGGTCGAAGCCGGCGTGCTCACCAAAGGGCTGATGCACACCCTGGTGACGACGGGCACGCCTTTTGTGCTCGCCGGGTCGATCCGCGACGATGGGCCGCTGCCCGACGTGATCACGGACGTCGTCGAAGCCCAGCGAGTGATGCGCACGTACTGTCAGCGTGCAGGCGCATGCGTCATGCTCTCGACGATGCTCCACTCCATCGCCACGGGGAACATGCTTCCCGCTACCACGACGACGGTGTGTGTCGACATCAACCCGGCGGTAGTCACCAAGCTTTCCGACCGCGGCAGCTTCCAGGCGATCGGGATCGTCACTGATGTGGGGCTCTTCCTGGAACAGCTCGCGAACGAACTTGCCGAGAAGTGAGTCCGCGAGACTCTTATGGGCGCGTCCACGGTCGACCGACGAGCGGGAGAACGACGTGATAGAAGCCAGTGAAGTCGTCGATCTGGTGATGGCGCTCGTGCTCGTGCCGATTGCCATGGCGAGTGCCCGGGCGCTCCCTCGCGGCTGTCGCTCGTACCTGGAGGGGTGGCTTGCGGCGATGCTCGCCGGCTACTCTCTCACGATCCTGGAGGGGTTCTTCTACCCCGTCGTGCTGAATGCCGTCGAACACACCTGTTATGCGGCAGCGGGAGTGATGGCGCTGCTCACGCTCCTCGAAGTGCGACGGGCGCTTTCGGAGTATGAGCGATGAACGGCGAGCTCGTCACGGCGATCGCCGACCTGGCTGCACTCGTCGCGTTCGCGGCGGCCTTCGTTGTCGCGCTCCGTCTTCGGATGCGGCACATCGGAGCCGAGTACGCGCGCATGGTGCGCATGTTCCTCGCCATCGCCCTGGGGGTGTATGTCTTCGTTTCGTTCTCGAACGTGCTGGAGCACCTGGGTGTGACCGCGGCACTCGATGACTACGAGGACTACGCTGAGCTGCTCTTCGTGCCCTTCCTCGTGTATGCGGCCTACACGGGCAGCATCGCGCTCCGCATGCGCGAGATTCAGGAGGCTGAGCGTCGCGCGCGCGCAGAGCACGCGCTTCTTGCGACCGTCCTCGGCACCAGTCCGGGCGGGATGATGGCGATCTCCACACGCGGCGAGATCACGTTCGCCAACGAAAAGGCGCGCGCGCTTCTTGGGCTTACAGAGCCCAGCGAGCCTGAGGGGTGGCGGTTCCCTCACGGGTTCGAGTGCGGAGCTGACAGCCCGGCGGGGCAGAGCATCTCCGTCGATCAGCTGAGCGCGGGCGCCACCTTCTCCGACGTGTTGTGCCACGTCCGCGTGGGTGACCGGACGGCGTCACTTTCCGTGTCGGCTGCTCCGCTCGTGGGCGAGGACGGTCAGACCCTTGGTTCTGTGGTGACATTCGTGGATGTGACAGAGCGCGAGCAAGCGAGGCGGGACCTCATCGATGCGCAAGGCCGATACAACCGCGACTTGGAGCGGACGGTCGACGAACGCACCGCGGAGCTCCTGGACCTCAATGCGCAGCTCGTCGAGGCGAACGAGGTCAAACACCAACTCCTCGCGAACGTCAGTCACGAACTCAGGACGCCGCTCAATATCATCATCGGGTTCACCGATGTGCTTGCCTCGGGCCTTGCGGGTCCCGTGACCGAAGAGCAGTCCAGGCAGCTTGCCATGATCAAGGAGTCGAGCACACAGTTGCTTGCCATGGTGAACGATCTGTTGGATATGGAGCGGATCCAGGGTGGTCATGCGATCGCTGTGCCAGAGCCGGTGGCTCTTGACCAGATGCTCGAAGCGCTGGTTTCCCTCATGCGGCCGCTCGCTGACGAGCGTGCGCTCACACTCACCCTCTCGGTTCCCGGCCACATGACGGTCGTCACCGATCCCGACCTGCTCGCCCAGGTCGTCCGCAACCTGCTGTCGAACGCCATCAAGTTCACACACCCCGGAGGGCGTGTGCACGTGGAAGCAGCGGTCTTGGGCGACCGCTTCACCGTCTCTGTCACCGATGACGGGATCGGTATTGCCGAGAAGGACATCCCCAGGGTGTTCGAGGCTTTCGCCCAGGTCCGCGGCGACCGAAGGGGTAAGCCGCAGGGTACGGGCCTCGGTCTCGCCATCTGTAAGGATGTGGCCGCCCTCCTCGGAGGGACGGTGAGTGTGGTGAGCACGCCCGGCACCGGCTCGACCTTCGAGGTCGAGCTTCCGCAGGAGCTCAGGACAGAGCAGTCGTAACGTCCGCTTCCTTTTCGGCAGCACCCACGCTTCGCGCGACTTGCTTGAGCGCGGCGATTGCGGCGGCGACAGCGGGCCGCCCGCTGCTGCCACGTCTGATCACCGCGTGCACGTATCGGTGCATGTGCACGTCGGTGGGCTCGCGCAGCACCACGCCCGGATAGTCGGCGAAAAGGGCGATGGGCGGCGCGATCGACACGCCGAGGCCGGCTTGCACGGCCGACAAGATCACCTGGTAGTCGTTGCTTCGCAGGTTCACGCGGGGCTCGAAGCCCGCGTCGTTCGCGATGCGCCGGACGACTTCCATAAGTGACGAACCTTCGTGGCCGACGATCCATTCTTCTTCTGAGAAGTCCGCCACACGTGCCGAGGCCTGTGCTGCGGGGTGCGAAGAGGGAACCGCGATGTAGATCGGCTCGGTCAGCAGGAGCACCCGCTCGGTACCGGGGCTGGTGCGCTCAGGAAGCCGATCGAACCCATAGGTCAGCACGAGATCGAGCTCTCCTGTGGTGAGCAGGGGAAGGCTCTGCTCGGGCTCCAGGTCGAGCATCGAAAGCGATAGCCGTGGGTGCTCCTTCTTGAGGAGAGCAAGGGCGGGCACGAGAAGTGCGCGCGCTGCCGTCGGGAAGGCGGACGTGCGGATCGGCCCTGCCACTCCACGGACGATCGCCTCCAGGTCGGCCTCCGCCTTCTCGAGGGCGGCGAGCACTTCCTCTGCGTGAGATACGAGCGTCTCGCCTGCGTAGGTGAGCCGCACGCCGCGGCCGACGTGCTCAAGGAGCTCGATGCCCGTCTCGTTCTCGAGCAGGGTGAGCTGCTGGGATACAGCGGAAGGAGTGACATAGAGCGCCCGCGCCGCAGCGGCGATCGACCCGTGTGACGCGACCTCGCGGAGCAGGCGCATTCGATAGACGTTCAACATGGTAAGAACAGCTTACGTGAACATGAAGAAAACGTAAATGGAACTGATGCTTCTGACGGCCCATAATGCTCATGAAGCACGTCTTCGCAATAAGGAAGGTCGGACGTCCGGGTAGACCTCCTCCCCGGTGCGCCGATCGTCATGCGGGTCCGCCTGAGAACCCCCGCATGACACCGGCACGATGTCCGGCGGCGACGCCGGGCATCGTTGCGTATCGACAGATGCGGCACTCTCGCATGCGAGAGCGCTGTTGCGTCGGGGGCGTCTCGGCTAGGCCCGAAGGCGCCAGCGTCGTAGGAGTTGCGCGTTCAGTGCCACGATGACCGTGCTCGCCGACATCAGGACGGCCCCTGCCGCGGGGGAGAGCGTGATCCCCTGTCCGGCGAGGACCCCCGCCGCGAGCGGGATAGCGACGACGTTGTAGCCCGCCGCCCACCACAGGTTCTGGATCATCTTGCGGTAGGTCGCGCGGCTGAGCGAGACGATCGCGGCCACATCGCGAGGATCCGACCGGACGAGCACGATGTCCCCGGCCTCGACCGCGACCTCAGTGCCGGCCCCGATCGCGATGCCGACGTCCGCTGTCGCGAGCGCCGGCGCGTCGTTCACGCCATCGCCGACCATCGCCACTCGTTCTCCGCGGTCTCGCAGCTGCTCGATCTGGTGCGCCTTGTCCGCGGGCAGCACCTCCGCGAGCACCCGGTCGATGCCGATCTCCGCCGCGACCGCGTGAGCTACCGGCGCTGCGTCTCCGGTGAGCATCACGCTCGAGATGCCCATGGCGCGCAAGCGGTCCACGGCCTCCCGCGACTCAGGTCTGACCGCGTCGGCCACCGCGAGAAGGGCGGTGACGCGCGCGTCCGGTCCGCCCACTCCTTCGACCAGGTAGACCACGGTACGTCCCGCCTCAGCGGATCGAGCGGCCGCGTCCTTGAGGTCATCGGGCACATCGAGCCCAAGAGAGCCGAGAAGCGCCGGACCGCCCACGGCGACCAACTGTCCGTCGACTTGCGCTCGTACCCCTCTGCCCGGCAGCGCTTCGAAGCCCTCGGCGCCTGGAAGCGTGATGCCGTCAGCCGCCGCACGGCTGACGATCGCGCGCGCGACCGGATGTTCGGAGTCGCGCTCGACCGCCGCGGCCAGCGCGAGTGCGCGTCTCGGCTCGACTCCCGCGCTGAACGCCTCGTCGACCACGCGGTGCTCGGCAAGCGTGAGGGTGCCCGTCTTGTCGAACACGACAGTGGTGACGAGCCGCGCCTCCTCAAGGCCCCGGCGGTTCCGCACGAGGAGCCCGTTGCGAGCGCCGAGCGTGGTGGAGATCGCGACCACTAGCGGGATCGCGAGACCGAGAGCGTGCGGGCAGGCGATCACGAGCACGGTCACCACACGCTCGATGGCATACGTCCATCCAGCGCCCGCAAGGGCCCAGCCGGCTGCTGTCGCGGCGGCAGAGGCGATGGCGATGATGGTGAGCAGGCGTGCGGCTCTGTCCGCCAGGTCCTGTGCGCGCGAGCGGGACGCTTGCGCCTCGCCTACGAGCCGCATAATGCCGGCAAGGGCCGTGTCCTCCCCGGTCCGCGTCACTCGCGCCGTGAGTGCCCCTGCGCCATTGACGGTGCCGGCGATGAGCGTGTCGCCCGGCCCCTTTTCGACAGGCCGAGACTCGCCCGTGATCATCGACTCGTCCACGGAGCTGCGTCCCTCCGTCACCTCGCCATCGGCGGGAACGCGCGCTCCCGGACGGATGAGCACGATGTCGCCGGGCGCCAAAGCGGAGACGGACACCTCCTCGGTGGACCCGTCGGCGTGTACCCGCTCGGCTGTGTCTGGCAAGAGCTTGGCGAGCTCGGCAAGCGCGCCCGAGGCCTGGGCGACAGAACGCATCTCGATCCAGTGACCCAGAAGCATGATGGTCACGAGTGTCGCCAGTTCCCACCACAAGTCCATGCCCTCCAGGCCGAAAGTGACGGCCAGACTGAAGCCGAAGGCGACGGTGATGGCGAGTGAGATGAGCGTCATCATCCCAGGCAGGCGGTCGGCGAGTTCGTTCCGTGCGCCCTTGAGGAATGGCAACCCCCCGTACACGAACACCAGTGTGCCGAAAACCGCCGGGATGTACTGCGAACCCGCGAACACCGGGGCGCGGTATCCGAGGAGGTGCTGGACCGGCTCGGAGAACACGATCGCCGGGACCGTGAGAGCCAAGGAGATCCAGAAGCGGGTGCGGAACATCTCCACGCTGTGTCCCTCGTGACGGTCGTGAGCGGCGTGTCCGGCGCCAGCGTCCCCGGGAGCGGCATGCCCTCCGCCGTGAGCCTCGTGCTGCGGGTGTGCGTGTCCATCCATCACTGAGCCTCCGATCCTCTGGCGCGCCCGATCAGGCGATTCGACTCACTCTTGGACCGTCGTTCCCCGCGCCGGTGTGTGGCGGGTTTCGGCCCCAGAAGCAAGGTACCCGTTCTCGATGAACTCGCGCAGTCCGGGGCGCGGCGTGAAGACCATCGCGCGGCCCTTCTTGCCGACCTCGAGAAACCCTTTCTCCACGAGCTCGAGCAGGTCGGCGCGCGCCGTGGCGTAGACCACGTTGTGCGTGGTTTTGTGATACGCGATCCGGAACTCGGCCGCAGGATCGCGCAATGCCCGTCCAAGGATCGACCGCTGGCGATGATTGATCTCCGGATCGCGCTGCAAGAGTGTGCGGAGCTCCTTGTCTTCACGCTCCAGCTGGTTGAGTTTCCATGTGAGGTCGAGAAGCGCGACCAGGGCGAGTTGTACCGACAGTGTCGCGTAACCGGTAAGGTCGAACCGCTGGCGTATCCGGTCCTGCAGGTACTCCTCAGGACCATAGGTCACAAGGCCCGAGCTCAGCTTATTGGCCTCCCAATCGAGTTTCGCCCGGGACATCGACAGCATGCCGAGCACGGGAACGCTCACCTTGATGGCATAGAGCCGGGCCGCGAGGCGCCCGACCTGGCTGCTCACATCGGGGAACAGCCGGTACAGTCTGAAGAGGTCGGGGAGGAGCAGCGCCCTGAACACCACGTGGTCGTGAACGTCTCCCGAGGTGTGATTCGCATAATCGCAGATGTGGGCCATCTGCTCCTCGGTGTGCTCGCGTGTCACGGCTTCATCGTAGTGCAGCTTGACGATCCCACGGTGCCCCGCGACGTGGACGATACGCGACGTGTCCACGTCTTTGATGACCAGATCGCGCAGGTGTTCGAGCAGTTCGCGCGAGAACGGTTCGTCGCGCAACTCCTCAAGGTGGTCAAGAGCGGAGAGCGTGTTCGCCACCAGCCGTTCGTTGTCCGAGCGTGGCGCCCGCCCGGTCTGCAGCAGGTCCTCGCAATCCGCCGCGGAGATCTCAAGGCCATCGAGCTGCGCGCCCGCGATCGTCTCGTCGATCTGAGCACGGACCAGCACTGGAGCATTGCGAGTGGCGGTGAGACGGTTTAAGAGGTCCGAGCCGGTCCGGCACGAGCACCATATGTGCGCAATCGAATCCTCGATCTCGTGAGTCCGCACGTACCAGTACTTATTGCCGTCAAGGTCGGGCACAGGAATGTCGATGCCTGTCGCCCGGTTGAGCAGCTTCAGCAGGTCCCATGTGTCAACAGGGCTCAACTCTTCCGGGAGACGCATGGCAAGGAACTCGTCCCACGTGATGTAGGTCGAAGCCATGCATCTGAGCACGCCAAAGACGGGACCGTCCTTTTCGAGCATGCGGCTCAGCTCGGCATAGAGTGCGATGTCTTTCATGCAGCGGCCGTCTCATCCTCAAGGCGATCGAGTCTTGTTCAGACTAACACGTAACCACCGTCTGAGACCGCTTAACTATCAATAATTGCGAGATTGACACCAGACACGCGGTGTCCGTGAATGATGGGTGTAGCAGACCCGGCATAACGACAAAAGCTGCTACCACACCGCACAGGGGAAGGGGCGCGCATGGAAACGCGCGCGTACACACGTGTTGTCGCAGCGCTTCGGCGTGCGGCCGTCACCGGCCGTGCGAAGAAGGCCGTGCTGCTATCCGTCACAGGTTGCGTCCGCTGCCATCTGTGGCGCCCTTCCCCCACCGACACCTTCCACGACGGGTCCTTGCCGTCTCTCGCGCGCTCATGAGACTCCCTCTTCCGACACCTGACGTCGCGCGGTGCGCTCTTGCGGGAGTCTCAAGCACCGAGGCGCTCGTCGCATTTTGCCTGGACACCCAGGGAAACGCCGTGCGGGTGGACCTTCTTTGTCTCGCCGATGTGGGAGAGCACCTGGCGGGACCCAAGTGGTGCCATCTGACGCGTGTCGCCGAGCTGCTCCCATACACGGGGTGGGTCGATGTCCACAGACTCGCCGACTGGATCGAGACGGTGATAGGCGATGAG
>JAJFTR010000073.1 GCA_021372825.1 Actinomycetes bacterium | reverse complement strand
ACTTGTGGCCCGATATCTGGCCGGGCACGAACTCGAAGGGGTTGGTGAGAGGACCTTCGAGGGTCTCAGGACCCTCGACCTCGGAGAGGGCGACCTCGGC
This sequence comes from Actinomycetes bacterium, assembly GCA_021372825.1. Lineage (GTDB taxonomy): Bacteria > Actinomycetota > Coriobacteriia > Anaerosomatales > Anaerosomataceae > JAJFTR01. The sequence continues at coordinate 42,419 of JAJFTR010000073.1, read as the reverse complement.
GGCGCCGATCCGGGCGAAGAACTGCCAGCTCGCTATGGTGGTGCCAAAGGGCAGCACGGCGTCGGCCGCGTACACCCCTCCGCTCCCCGCCAGGGGCAGATCCGTCGTGACGGAGCTCACCGTGTAGCGGACGAAGTAACCGTCCGCGGCCGGCGCCTCGCCGGTCACGGTGAGTTCGAAGGTCTTGGTGACGTCAGGCGGCCGGTTACCGACCTCGATGGGACCGGTGGTCTGGCCAGTGAGGACAGCGAACGAGCCGGAAAGGTCCGTCGTGAGCTGATAAGGGGACTCCGGCACCTCGACGAGCTGATAATCGCCGGGGGGCAGACCCGTAAACGAGAACGTTCCGTCAGCGGCGGAGGTCGCAGTCAGCGAAAACCCATAGTCCGCATCGAGGTACGTGAGATGGAAGACCCATCCTGCGAGTGGGTATTCGCCCGGCTGCGGAGTGCCAGTTGCGTCACGATACACACCATCGCCGTTGAAGTCGAAGAACTTGAGTCCGGTGAAGACACCGGTCGGCTGCGTCTCGCGGCCCACGGGGAACGGGACTGTCTTGTCTCCGATACCGATCCCACCCCACTCGACGAGCCGCGCCTGCGCGCTGGAGCCGGGATACCCCGACGCGCCCAGGTACGAGGGTGTTCTGGCGATCCAGTAGGGAGTGAGCGCTAGATGGCCTTCGAAGTAGATATAGCCCGTCTGACCGGCGGGGATGATGAACTCCGGCTCCTCGGGCAGGTCGGTTTCCAGGTACATGGGGTCAGTATCATCGTCTTGCACGCTCGGCGTGTAGGCGGTGACGGCCCCGGACCCTACCTGCCACCTCCAGCCGTCGGTCTCATCGATCGCGATTGCACCACCGTTGATGTAGTCGACCTTGTAGGCCATGGAAGGCACGCGTACGGTGACTGCGCTGCCACCCCTGTTGTCGATGGTGAGCCTGAAGGGGATCCACTCCCCCTCCACGTAACCCTTCACATCACCGCTGGTCCACTTGGCATGAGGTAGCCGCGTCCAGCCGTCGAGCGACACACTTCCTACGGGGGCGTAGGGAGTCGCCGGGTCTGATGGAGCCGGTGCGGCAGGCGACGCTGAAGGTCCAATGACCTTCGTTGTGGCCGCCTTCGTCACCCTACCCTTAACCCTCGGACTCACCGTGACACGGGGCTGCGCAAGCGCCCTTCCCGCGATCTCGGCAGCCGGTGAGGTTCCTTGTTTCACCACACGAGTAGCAACCTCGGAAGGCGCCGACACATCAGGCGACACCACCTCAGGACCCCCGATGTTGCCACTCGGGGTCTGCGATTCGTCGGCGTAGACGGCGATCCCAGGGCTCACAATAGCGACCGTCAGCGCCAAAGCGACGTACGCGGCGAAGGCACGGCCGAGGCCGCCTCCGTCATTCTTCCAGCGCATCATCTCCGACACCCCTTTCAGCACGACCGGGTCGGTCGTGCGGCCCGAACTCGATGCCGGACCGGTCCTGGGGTGCTGAAAACGCACAGAGACCGGCCCTATCCTGGGGCCGGTCTCACCATTGACTCAACGCCGATTCGATCGGTGACCGTATCGATCATGCTTACGGCGTGTCTGCGTCTCCCTGTCGGCTACTCTTAGATTCTCAATCCCTGCTATATTCCCCTCTTCTTCTCAGTTCTGCATAGCATCTTCCCCCGGCCCGAGGTTCCTAACGCTTCGCCCTCTGGGAGCCAGGCACCGGTGCCTGCAGTGCTTGTTGCAACACCTCGTCCATCGTCTCGACCGGTACGATCTCCATCTCGGTCCGGACGTGGTCCGGCACAAGCTCAAGGTCGCGCAGGTTCTCCTTGGGGATCAGGACCTTCTTGATCCCCGCACGGTGTGCGGCGAGCAGTTTCTCCTTGAGCCCTCCGATGGGGAGCACGCGCCCGCGGAGTGTGATCTCCCCTGTCATCGCGACATCGCGACGTACCCTGGCCCCCGTGAGCACGGAGGCCAGGGCGGTGGCCATGGTGATCCCCGCCGAAGGTCCATCCTTGGGAATCGCAGCTGCAGGGACGTGGATATGGACGTCCAGTTTCTCGTAGAAGTCAGGATCGATACCAAGGTCGGACGCACGCGTACGGATGTAGCTCACGGCGGCCTGCGCTGACTCTCGCATGACGTCTCCGAGCTGCCCGGTCAGAGTGAGATTGCCCTTGCCCTTCATCGTCGTGGCCTCGATGAAGATCACGTCGCCTCCCACCTCGGTCCACACCAATCCAGTGGCGACTCCGACCTCGTCGCGCTTCTCGGCCATGCCGAAGCTGAACTTGGGTGGCCCGAGATACGTGCTCACGTCCTTTGCGCCTATCGTGGTCTTGCCCGTCTGGCCTTCTACTACCTTGCGTGCGACCTGGCGACAGATGGCGGCGATCGAGCGCTCCAGGTTCCGCACACCGGCTTCACGTGTGTAGCGCCGGATGATCTCACGCAAACTGGACTGTCTGAACACGAGCATGCTGCGGTCGAGTCCGTGCTCCTTCAATTGCTTCGGAACGAGGTACTTCGTGGCGATGTGGAGCTTCTCATCTTCGGTGTACCCGGGGAAGTGTATGACCTCCATGCGGTCCTGCAACGCGGGCGGGATGGTGTCCAGGAGGTTCGCCGTCGTGATGAACATGACGTTGGAGAGGTCGAAAGGCGCCTCGAGGTAGTGGTCCTGGAACGCGTAGTTCTGCTCGGGATCGAGCACTTCGAGGAGTGCCGAGGTGGGATCGCCGCGAAAATCAGCGCCCACTTTGTCGATCTCGTCCATCATGAAGACCGGGTTGTTGGTACCGGCCTGATTGATCGACTGGATGATGCGGCCTGGAAGCGCCCCGACGTACGTTCGCCGGTGACCGCGGATCTCCGCTTCGTCCCGCACTCCTCCCAAAGACATCCGGATGAACTTGCGATTCAAGGCGCGGGCGATCGAACGGCCGATGGATGTCTTGCCCACGCCAGGAGGGCCCACGAAACATAGGATAGGGCCACGCATGTGCTCTGTGAGCTTGTGTACCGCCAGATACTCGAGCACTCGCTCTTTGACGGTCTCAAGTCCGTAATGATCCTCGTCAAGGATCTTCCGAGCCGCGACCAGATCGAGCTTCTCCTCGTCGGAGACCTGCCACGGCAGTCCGGTCAGCCAATCAAGGTAGGTACGGATGACGCTGGTCTCCGCGGCTGCCTGCGGCATCTTCTCAAGGCGCGAAAGCTCCTTGAGTGCCTTCTCTTCGACCTCCTCGGGCATGCCTGCCTTGGCGATCTTCTCCTTGTATTCATCGATCTCTGCCTGGACCTCGTCATACTGACCAAGCTCTTGTTGGATCGCCTTGAGCTGCTCCCGCAAGAAGTACTCGCGCTGTGTCTTGGTCATCGATTCTTTCACGCGGTTCTGAATCTTGCTGCCCAGCTCAAGGATCTCCAGCTCCTTGCGAAGGAAGTCAGCCGTCTTCTGGAGACGAACCTTCGGGTCGACTGCCTCCAGGATCATCTGCTTCTCATCAGCTTTGAGACTCAGGTGGAAAGTCACGAAGTCGGCAAGCCTGCCAGGCTCCTCGATCGAGCCCGCAGCCATGAGCACTTCCTGGGGGATGGGCTTGCCGAGCTGGGCAGCCCTTTCGAAGTCGGCAATCAAGTTGCGCATGAGCGCCTTGGTCTCGACGTCGGCTTCGGCGGACTCCTCGAGAGGCTCGATGCGGGCCTCCAGGTAGGGCTCTGTGCGCACGAACTCTATGATGCGCATCCGCTGCACGCCCTCGACAAGGGCCTTTGCTGTGCCATCGGGCAGCTTGAGCTCCTGCAAGACGGTGACCACGCAACCGACATCGAAGATGTCGGCAGGACCGGGGTCCTGCGTCTCGGCGACCTTTTGTGTGACGAGTGCCACCAGGTGCTCGCGCCGCATCGCCTCCTCTAGTGCCGTGATGCTCCGGTCTCGGCCGACGAACAGCGGTACCACGAGATTGGGGAACAAGACGAGGTCACGCAGAGGGATCAGAGGCAGTACCTCGGGTACCTGAGTATGCTCATCGGCCGTGGACATTTCGAACGTCCCTTCGTTGGTAAGCGTGTGTCGTGTGATAATCGTCTCTTAGTCCTAGTAGTATTTCTTCGCCGAACGCGACATCCCTTGCACCTGCCCTGTCGCACGAGGCAGCTACGAGGCAACTGAGAGCCGGTGTTCATGCGCATAGAAAGTAATATCCGCTTGCGTGTCAGGAGGGTGGCCCTTGCTGTGATCCTCTCATGCACAGCAGGCCCCCTCGTAGCGACCCCGTCCGCCTTGGCAGCCACGCAGTCCGTGGATGTGCGCATCGAACAGCCCCGACCCTCATTCGCCCCCACAGACACTTTCCAAGCGGACGTCGTGACGACGCTCAGCGCGCAAGCAGAGTACTTCGAGGTGCGCCTCCGCATCAAGTCACCATCAGGGCGTCTCTTGTACCAGAAGACCGAGGTGCGCCACAACGTGAAGAAAGGGAGCGTGCGGGTGCCGTTCCAGCACGACCTGCGTAGCCTTGGAGTCTCACAGGGACGCTATCCTCTGGAGGTCCGCGTGCTCGCGACAGGTGCTTCGGCCACCGATGTCACGAGCCGCATCCTCGTGGTGGCCCCTGGGAGTGTGAGGGTGCCCGTGACGGTGATCACCCGGCTCACGTCGTCGCCAGCGATGGATCCCGCAGGAAGGTTCGTGCTCGATCCTGAGATCTACACCCGGCCACGGACAGACGCAGAGCGTGTCTGCGACATCATCGAACGGCATCCAGATGCCAGCATCTCACTCGCAATCCCGCCTTTCCTCATCGAGGAGTGGCTTCGGGCTTCGGACGGCTATGAGGTCTCCGGTCCCGAAGGTGTCGTCAAGGTGCCCGAGCAAGGAAGCGCAGCGATAGCCAGCAAGCATGTCCTCGAACGTTTGAGAGCGCTGACATCGTCGGGCGGCGCCTCACTGCTTGATGTGCCGTACGCAGAACCGGACCTGCCGAATCTGGCCGCGATCGACGGCCTCGACGACCTGACGGTCCAATGGAGTACGACCGACAGCATTCTGCGCTCGACACTCGACGCCCATGTGACGAGCGGGACGGCCTTCCTAGGCGATGCTGTTCCACGTTCAGCACTTGAGCAACTGAAGAAGCGTAAGACCGGTTACGTGGTACTGTCACGAGCATCTCTGAAGTCGAACGACGCGACTCCCGCTTCGGGTGTGTACACCCTAGGCGCCAGCGGGATACGCGCAGTCGTGATCGAACCCCAGCTGGCGGCAGCCGCCTCGGATGATGATGCCGAGAGGTTCTACGACATCCTGTTCGATCGCCTCACCTCGGGTCGCAAAGACGAACCGCTTGTGATGGTCTTCGACATCGGACCGGGCACATCGTACACACCCGCCGCATTGGAACGTGCACTCGACTTCATCGAAGACGTCCCTTGGGTCCACATGGTCTCAGGCCGGGACGCCGCTCAGTATGCCCGGCCTTCCGAGGCCACCCTCGTGGACCGGCCTCCAGCCCCGAGAGCCCCGCGAGGCTACTGGTCCGAGGTCGCCCGCGCGCGTCAGTTTGTCGGCGCTCTTACTTCGGCGCTCGGTCCCCACGATACTGATGTCTTGGCGGCGCAGTCCGCCGTGCTTGTCGCGGAAAGCCGCTGCTGGGCTGGCCCGGACGGACGATACAGCCTTGCCGATCGTGGCCGCGCGTTCGCGGCATCGGCCACTCGCTATGCCCAGGACGTGTTCTCCACCGTGACGATCGAGGGACAGGACGTCACCCTGTCGAATCGGAAGGGTGACGCGCCTGTGTCGATCGTCAACGGTTCGGGCAAACCGCTCAAGGTGGTCGTGCGGGCAAACGCGCGCGTGGTGTCACTTCCTGTCGGCGAGAGGACGATCACGCTCGACCCCGGCGAGAACGTCGTCACGATTCCAGTCAACATGGGTTCAGAGATCTCCGACACTTTAGGGGTGCGGGTAACGGCGGGGGACGTGACCATCGCCGAGACGAGCTTCCGGATACGAGCGTCGTATCTGGACCGGCTTGCGACTGTAGGCATGGTGGTCCTGTTCTTGCTGGGCCTGCTGGCTTTCATACGGCGAAGAGAGCGTCAGGCCATCACTTCGGGCAACGAGGTTGAAAACGAAGGCGGCGCCACCGCGAGTGTGCCGACAAGCGACGAAGCGGAGTCTTGATATGCGCACGGTCGTACTCGATACCAACGTCTTACTCGGCGACCCGGGTTCACTGGGGGCATACCCGGACGCCGAGGTGATCATCCCGGATACGGTCCTCAGCGAGATCGACAAGCTGAAGACTCAGCGCGTGGACCCGGAACTGCGTTTCAAGGGGCGTGAGGTGAGCCGCAGACTGTTCGAGCTTTCGGAGACGGGCAGCCTGGCAGATGGCGTCGACCTCCCCGCCGGAGGACGCCTGAGAGTCGTTCCGCTCAACTCTGATGTCGAGCTTCCCGAGGGTCTGGCCACCCGCAACGCCGACGACCGTATCCTGGCTGTGGCGTACCAGGTCTGCAGCCAGGGGTGCGAGGACCTCACGCTCGTGACCAACGACCTCAACATGCTCCTCAAGGCCCAGACCCTGGGTATCAAAGTGGAGCGCCGGGCAGAGACCGATGCCGGCTTCGCTCGGAAGTACATCATCCGTCCGTTCCAGCGCTACCGCGTGCCCCTCACCATCCTGGCAATCGCCATCGCGGTGTTCGCGGGTGTGTTCGCTTTGGGGTTCTACACGACCAACCTCAACGAGACCTCGGCGACCGCGACGGGTGTGCCAACGGAGTTCCGTGATCTCCTCAGCGCCGATCAACGCACGCTCCTCGACGGCCTCGTCAAGCTCGAAGCCGACCCGAACGACCCCGAAGCCCTCAAGAATGTCGCCAACGCTTTCTACAACTTGCGTGATCAGACTGGGAACGTCCAGTACGCGCAGAAAGCCATCGAGTACTACGAGCGCTACTTGAAACTCCGGCCGGACGATCAAGACGTCCGCACTGATCTGGCGGCGATGTACTTCTACGCTGGCGCGACCGACCGGGCCATCCAGACGGCGACGCAGGTCATAGAAGCGTCTCCCGACCACGTGCAGGCGAACTTCAATCTGGGCATCTTCTATTGGCGTGGCCGCAACGACTATCAGGCTGCCGCGTTGCAGTTCAAGAAGGTCGTCGAGCTCACGCAGAACGGTGACTCACACACCCAGCTCATCAACGACCAAGCGCGCAGCAACATCGCAACGATCATCAAGGAGGCCGACGCCGCGGGCCAACCGCTCGACGTCAAGGCTCTTGGACTGGATGGACTGGACGGAGGAACGATCTAGATGCCCGAAATCGAGACGATCGACCTTGCCATCGTAGGTGGTGGACCCGCGGGACTCACCGCAGCGCTATACGGAGCTCGCGCACGCGCGAAGACGGTCGTGTTCGAGTCGAACCTTCCAGGCGGCCAGATAGTGACGACCGATCATGTCGAGAACTATCCCGGCTTCCCGGACGGCATCTCGGGCACAGAACTCGGCGATCTCATGCACCAGCAGGCCGAGAAGTTCGGCGCTGAGTTCAGGACGTTCGCGAGTATCGCACGCATCGAACCGGACGGCTCGGACTTCCTGGTTACCAACACCGAGGACGAGACGGTACGGGCTCATGCAGTGATCCTCGCAACGGGGGCTGTTCCCACGAAGCTTGGTGTGCCCGGAGAGGCCGAGTTCACCGGCCGTGGAGTCTCCTGGTGCGCGACATGCGATGGCGCCTTCTTCCGAGACAAGACCGTCGCGGTGATCGGCGGTGGCGACGCAGCCGTCGAAGAGGCGATGTTCCTCACGAAATTCGCGTCCAAGGTCTACATCGTCCATCGGCGAGACCAGCTCCGTGCGACCAAGTGCATCCAGGAGAAGTGCTTCGCCAACGACAAGATCGAGATGAAGTGGAGCCGTACGGTCGCCGAGATCATCGGTACCGACGGTAGGGTGAGCGCCGTCCGGCTTGCCTCCACCAAGGGTGAGCCCGACGAGGTGCTTCCTGTCGACGGGGTCTTCGTCTTCGTCGGTGTCGCTCCGAAGAGTTCGCTCGTCAAAGACCTGTGCGAACTGGACGACGCAGGCTATGTGAAGGTAGACCGCAATGGGCTCACATCGTATCCTGGCCTGTATGCGGCCGGTGATGTGACCGACTCACAGCTCAAGCAGGTCATCACCGCCGCAGGTGATGGAGCTGTTGCTGCGTTCGAAGCGCTGAAGTGGATCGACGAGAGGCTATGCTCTATCTGAGGGGCGTTCTGTGGGACAGCCGAGAGGAGCTTCAAGATGAGTGAGAACCTCACACACGTCACCGACGACTCTTTTGAGACGGACGTCCTCAAGAGCGACAAGCCTGTCGTGGTCGACTTCTGGGCTCCCTGGTGTGGACCCTGCCGCATGATGGAACCGGTCCTCGAAGAACTCGCTGCTGAATATGAAGGAACGGTCGTCATCGCCAAGCTGAACGTCGATGAGAATCCCAACACGGCCGTCCGCTTCGACATCCTCTCGATCCCCACGCTCCTCGTCTTCAAGGACGGCCAGGTGGTTCATCAGCTTGTCGGAGCGATGCCGAAAAAGAGGCTCGTCGAAGAGCTGGCGCCCTGGCTCGGACAGTGACGGAGCGTCTTTGCTCATGCGGATCCTCGTCGTCGACGGCATGGGTGGGCGCATCGGCCAAGAGATCGTGAGCCGCCTGCGCGCCGCTTTCGGAGAGGACCTCGAGATACTCGCGGTCGGTACGAACTCGACCGCAACCACCGCGATGCTGAAGGCTGGCGCGAATCGCGGCGCCACCGGTGAGAACGCCGTGCGGGTGACCGCACGCGAGGCGGATGTCCTCATCGGCCCCTTGTCCGTGCTCATTCCTGACTCGATGATGGGTGAAGTCACACCTGGCATGGCGCAGGAGTTGGCACTGTCGGCGGCGAAGAAAGTGATGCTTCCTTTGACGAACCCCAGGATCGACCTGGTAGGGATCACGAAGACCCCGCTGCCCCATCTTCTGGACGAGGCCCTGACGAAGGTGGCCTCGTTACTCGACAAGGAGGTGTGAGATGTGCGAGGCACGAGTCATCATCCAAGACGCCGAAGGACACGAAGTCGAGGCGATCGATGACATCACGACGATAGTGCCCGAGGATGGACGGCTGAAGCTGTTCGATCTTTATGGTGGGCATCGCGTCGTGGAGGCGCAGCTCAAGGAGGTCCGGCTGCTCGACCACACGGTCGTGCTGGCCAACCGCTCCTGACACGAAGAGCAGACAAGGAGAACACGCATGTGTGAGAACGGCGTCAACACCGGTCAGATGAAGATGGCCGTTGCCATGGTCGATGATTCGCTTGCGCTGGCTCAACAATGGCTCGAGCAGCTGCACCGTTTGGCCGACCAAGGGCGACGTTCGCTGACAAGTACGGAACTCGCGCAAGTGACCGTGATGCTCGGGGAAGCTCGCGAGAAGCTCGAGACCGCGGTCGAGCAACTCGGCGTTGTCGAGAACGACGACGTCACGGTCGAGCGGCTGTAGCAGTATCTGACAGGTCCGTCGAAGGGCCGAAGCGCGTTCCCTCGAAGGGTCGCACGAAACCTGTCGATCTCCATGAGATGAGGAGGGGTTATCGTGCACATCCCTGACGGCATGCTTGATACGAAGACATGGGTGAGCACATGGGTCGGCTCGGCCGGGGCGCTCGCTTATGCGGTGTCGCGCGTACGCCGAGAACTGAAAGACAACAAGATCGTGCTCATGGCCGTGTTGGCGGCGCTCGTCTTCGCTCTGCAGATGCTCAACTTCCCCGTCGCGGGCGGCACATCAGGGCACTTCGCCGGCGGTGCCGCCGTGGCCATCATCCTCGGACCGTGGCCCGCGGTGGTGGTCATGGCCGCCGTGCTGGTGGTGCAAGCGCTGTTGTTCGCCGACGGGGGCATCACGGCACTCGGCGCGAACATGATCGACATGGCGATCGTGGGGCCTCTCGTGGGATGGCTCGTATATCGCGCGTTCAGGTCTGTCGCTGCCAGCGCGCGGATACGCCCGGTGGCCGCCTTCGCGGCTGGCTGGATAGCTTGTGTGGCTGGTGCACTGTGCGCAGCGCTCCTGCTGTGGATCAGCGGCCGCGTTCCACTGGCAGCAGGCCTGGCGGCAATGGGGTTCTGGCATGTGCTCATCGGCCTGGGAGAAGGCGCGATCACCGCAGGGCTCGTGACATACCTCGCGAGCGTGCGCCCCGACTTGCTGGCGGACGAGGTCTCGCAGGGAATCAAGCCGGCGCGCGACGTGGCCGTCTCCCTGGGCGTCCTGGCCGTGGTAGCGGCCGGTTTCTCGTTTCTGGCGTCCGCGCGTCCAGACGGGCTCGAGTTCGTGTACGAGCAGGTGGGGCGTCCGTTCCAGGGCGGCCACGCCGTGCCGAGCCCGATGGCGGGCTACGCGGTTCCGTTCGTAACCAACTCAACTGTTGCAGGCGTGTTGGCGGGTATCGTCGGCGTCATCGTCACTGGGACGCTCGCCTACGTGATCGTGCGTGCGGTACGCGCGCGCACGCGTTTGGAGAAGTCACGTGGCTGAAACCGGGTTCCACCGCCACGTGCACACGCATCCGATGCAGCCCCCGCATCAGCATGTGCACCACCATTCGACGAGGCGGGCAGGAGAGCCGCCACATGAGCACGCGCACGCCACCGGATTCGAACAGCTCACGTATCTTTCCTCGGCCATCCACGCACGCGATGCGCGAGCCAAGGTGATCGCGGCGGTCGTGCTCATCGTCGCCATCGTCTCGACGCCGCCGATGCGCCCGCTTGAGTTCGCACTCGTCGTCGCCTTGCTGGTGATGGTGACGATGATCGCCCGGCTGCCCCTTCTGCCAGTGGTGTCACGCACCGCTCTCGTCTTGCCGTTCGCGGGGGCTATCGCGGTGTTCGCTCCGCTCACCGCAGCGGGAGGTTCGCTCAACGCGGGAGGCGTGAGCGGCGCCATGAGCGCATGGCCGGTCGAGGTCTTCGGGGTCCTCTCCAAGGCGTGGCTCTCGGTGTTCTGCGTGGTGCTCCTGTCGGCCACGACACCTGTCGCCGAGCTTCTCGCGGCGCTCAGACGCCTCAAGGTCCCCGCCGTGCTCGTCTTGCTCTTGTCCTTCATCTACCGGTATGTCGCGGTTCTCGGCGACGAGGTCCGCGCCATGCGGGTCGCGATCGCAAGCCGGGCACCCGGCTTGCCAGCAAGGCGTCAACTCACCTTGTACGGCCACCTGGCAGGCAGCATGTTCATCCGCGCCTACGAGAGAGGGGAGCGCATCCATGCGGCGATGCTGGCTCGCGGCTTCGATGGCACCTTGCCCACGCGGCCGGCCCGGCGCGCTGACGCAGCCGATGTCCTGCTCGTGATCACCGCTGTGCTCGCTGCCTGTGCTGTCGTACTCGCTTAGGGAGGACACTCAGATCATGCCGGAGAAGACCCCCGCCGTCGAACTGCATGAGGTCGCGTATGCGTATCCCGACGGCACCAAGGCGCTTGTCGATGTCTCTCTCGTCATCCAACCCGAGGAGCGTGTCGCCCTTCTCGGTCCCAACGGCGCGGGGAAGTCGACGCTGATGCTCCATCTCAACGGCATTCTGCGACCGTCCGCGGGACACGTGCGGGTCTGTGGCCTCGAACTTGCCGATGAGACCGTGCGCGAGGCGCGACAGCGAGTGGGCCTCGTGTTCCAAGATCCCGACGACCAGCTGTTCATGACCACCGTCTACGACGACGTGGCGTTCGGTCCGATGAACGCGGGATGCACACCCGAAGAGACCGACCACCGCGTGCACCAGGCGCTCCACGCGGTGGGACTCGTCGAGGTGGCGAGCAAGTCGGGGCACCATCTGAGCTTCGGCCAACGGAAACGTATCGCGCTCGCGACCGTGCTCGCGATGCAGCCCGACGTGCTCGTGCTCGACGAACCGACCTCCAACCTCGACCCTCGCGCACGACGGCACATGGTGGAGCTTCTCAGCACACTCATGAGCACGCTCGTCGTCGCGACGCATGACATGGACCTCGCGTGGAGCCTATGCGACCGTGCGGTGGTGATCGACCACGGCGCGGTCGTCGCAGACGGACCCGCGCACGCGATCCTGAGAGACGAGGTACTCATGGCCGAGCATGGACTCGAAGTCCCATGGGCTGTCCGGCTTGCGAACGCGGACTGCTACAATCAGACACCATGAAGCCGAAGCCGCCCAAGATGCATAAGACCGTCTTCGCGGATGCCGACGGACGCGCTCCAGAGTACTGGGAGTGCCCCGCCTGTGGATTCCTTTCGGGTGACCCTGCTTTGCGCGATCCCAGCACGCCGTGTCCTGGGTGCGGCGCCACCGGCGCCGAGAGGCGGCGATTCCCCTCCGACCGCGTCCGGCGATTGGACGAACGCATACGGCAGTACAACCGTGACGGCGACTATGAGATCGTCGTCATCTTGGTGATGACACTCCTCGAGACCATCCTCGAAGACATCCTCGACCGCATGCTCGCGGCACACGGCGCGGATCTGCGCGTGCGGCAGATGATCATGGACAGCCAACGTGCGATCGGGGTGCGCATCGGTAAGATCTTCCCCGCTCTGGCCAACGAGGAGTTCGAGGAGGCCGCCGCCGAGCTCGGGTACCGCGACTTCCCTTACCGCTGGCGCCAGATGCGTCAGGCGCGAAACGCCTTCATCCACGATTCCCCCTTCAACGGTCCGCGGGAGCGGCTGGATAAGCAGATGGGCTTGGACGCCATGCAACTACTCGACCAGGCGTACCGGCTCTTCGTGCTTCTCAACAACCGGTTCGTCGCTGACGGCTTCACGAGGACCTGATCAGGTGTCCGCGGTATTGGTGCACGTGACCGGAGTCGTCCAAGGTGTCGGCTACCGCCCCTTCGTCTACAACCTCGCGCACCGCCTTGGCGTGCACGGATGGGTCCGTAACGCCTCGGACGGCGTGTGGGCTCATGCGGAGGGCAGCGCCGAGGCGCTCCTCGCCTTCACGACAGCACTCACATGCGAGGCGCCGCCGATGGCGATCGTGAACGCCGTCGAGGCGCGCGAGGTTCCTGAAGAGGGCTTCAGCGACTTCACGATCGACATGTCACAGGCCGAAGAGGGCGTTATGACCCTTGTCTCGCCCGACATCGCCACGTGCCCCTCCTGCCGAGCCGAGCTTGCCGACCCCGGCGACAGGCGTTACCGGTACCCCTTCATCAACTGCACGAACTGCGGTCCTCGTTTCACCGTGATCGAAGACGTGCCCTACGATAGAGCGCGCACCACGATGCGGGACTTCCCGATGTGCGACGAGTGCGCCGAGGAATATCGCGACCCGTCGGACCGGCGCTTCCACGCCCAGCCTGACGCGTGCTTCGTGTGCGGACCGCGGTTGTACCTCAACGCGGGCAGAGATGCGTCCCCGTCGGCGGCGGCGTGGGCCGACGCCGAGTGGACCCCTGCCGTCGAGGTCGTGCCGCGGCCGCATCGTGACCGTGAGCGCGAACGCGCGCGTAGCGACGCCATCCTGGCCGCCGCGGTGGAGGTGCTCGCCAGCGGCGGGATCCTCGCCGTCAAAGGACTCGGAGGCTTCCAACTCGCGTGTGACGCGACCGATGAAGAGGCGGTGGCGCGCCTCCGCGCCCGAAAGCACCGCTGGGGCAAACCCCTCGCGGTCATGATGCCCTCACTTGAGATGACGCGCGAGTACTGCGACGTTTCAGCCGCGGAAGCGGCGCTCCTCGAGAGCCCGGCCGCCCCGATCGTGCTGCTCACTCTCAAGAGCGCGGCATCGCCATCGAGCGAACCTGCGCGCGACCTCGCGCCTCTGGCGCCTTCGCTCGCGCCGGGCTTGCGGGAGCTCGGGGTCATGCTGCCCTACACACCGCTGCACATCCTGTTGCTCGGCGATGCGAGAATCCCCTTGGTGATGACATCGGGCAACTTGAGCGATGAACCGATCGCGACCGACAATTCCGAGGCTCTGCAGCGCTTGTCGGGTATCGCCGACGCGTTCCTGATGCATGACCGAACGATCCGTTCGCGGTATGACGACTCGGTCGTGCGCGTCGGACCCACTGGCACCGAGTTCGTGCGCCGGGCGCGGGGATACGCTCCCTTCCCCATCCCCTCGCCGGTGACCTCCACAATCGACATCTTGGCCTGCGGGCCCGAGCAGAAGAACACAGTGACGCTGCTCTCCAAGGACCATGCGTTCGTATCCCAGCACATCGGCGATATGGAGAACGCCGAGACATTCGCGGCCTTCGAACGCCTGATCGACGATTACTCTCGGCTGTTCCGCGTGCACCCGGAACTCGTCGCCTATGACCTGCACCCCGAGTATCTCTCCAGCAAGTACGCCACGCAGCTCGGGCTGCCTTCCGTTGGCGTCCAGCACCATCACGCGCATGTCGTGAGCGTGGCAGCCGAGCATGACGAGCGTGGGCCGTTCATCGGCGTCGCCTTCGATGGGACGGGCTATGGCCCGGACGGCACCATCTGGGGCGGCGAAGTCCTTCTCGCTACGTGGGACGGATTCGAGAGGATCGCGCACCTCAGCTGTCTGCCCCTTCCGGGTGGAGCAGCCGCCATCAGGCGACCTGCCCGGATGGCGCTCGGCGCACTGGCGGCGTCATCGCTTCTCGACCACCCTGGTGCCGCAGGATTCCTTTCGCGTCTGGGCGATGTCGAGAAAGCCACGGTGCTGCGCATGGTCGAGCGGAGTATCAACACTCCGTGGACTTCCTCGGCGGGAAGGCTCTTCGACGCGGTCGCTTCACTTGTGGGCGTCCGTGACGACGCCCTCTACGAAGGACAGCCTGCCGTCGAGCTTGAAGCGATCGCTGACACTGCCGAGAAAGGCTCCTACCACTTCGGAGTGACCGATGCCGCGCCAGCTATCATCCAAAGCGCGCCCGTACTCGAAGCCGTGCTCGACGACCTCGCTGCCGGCGCCCCCGTGTCGGCGATCTCGATGCGCTTCCACCGCGCCGTGGCAGAGGCTATAGTTGAGGCGTGCGTGAAGGCATCGGCAGCTCACGGTGTGTCCACCGTCGCGGTAGCGGGCGGAGTATTCATGAACCGGCTCGTACTCGCTCACACGGTCGAAGGACTCACCGCAGCAAGGCTCACACCCATCACGCCGGTGAGACTCCCCGCCAATGATGGCGGAGTCTCGTTCGGGCAAGCGATCGTGGCCTGGTCCCGGCGGGACGAGACGCGGTGACAACGGGAGGTCGTTCGTATGTGCTTGGGCATTCCAGCGAAGATCATCACTGAACCCAACGACAACGGCATGGCCGAGGTCGAGATCATGGGCGTCACGCGATGGGTGAGTCTACATATGGTCCCCCAGGCAAAGGTCGGCGACCATGTGCTCGTGCACGCGGGTTTCGCGTTGGAGGTCATCTCCGACGAGTTCGCTGCTGAGACCCTGGAGCTCTTCCGTCAAATGGGGATGCCCGGCACAGAGAACCTCGAGCCGATGGAAGTCGACTTCGGAGCCACCGCGTGACCGGTGACCTGTTCGCCGACTTCCGCGACCCCGCTCATGCACGCCGGCTCAGTGCCGCTATCACAGACGTGGCGCGCGAGCCGATCACCTTGATGGAGGTCTGCGGGACTCACACGATGGCCATCGCCAAGAACGGCATCCGTGGGCTTATGCCAGATACCGTGAAGCTGCTTTCGGGCCCGGGCTGCCCGGTGTGCGTGACCGCGAACGCCGATATCGACACGGCGATCGAGATATCTCGGCAGCCCGGCGTGATACTCACCACCTTCGGCGACATGATGAAGGTCCCGGGATCGTACTCTTCTCTCGCACGGGAGAAGGCCGACGGGCGTGACGTGCGCGTGGTGTACTCTCCGCTCGACTCGCTCGCGCTTGCCGAGAAGGAGCCCGACCGCCATGTCGTCTTCTTGGGCGTCGGATTCGAGACGACGGCTCCCACCATCGCTATCACCATCCGCGAAGCGAGACGCCGCTCTGTCACCAACTGGTCGGTCCTCTCGCTTCACAAGACCGTGCCCGGGGCGCTCGAAGCCCTCGTGAACGATCCGCAGGTAGCCATAAGCGGCTTCATCCTCCCGGGACATGTCTCGACCGTCATCGGCTCAGGCCCCTATGAGTTCCTCGCCGAGCAGTACCACGTCCCTGGCGTGATCACCGGGTTCGAGCCGCTTGACGTCCTTCAGGGGATATGGATGCTCGCTTCGCAGCTCGCCGAAGGTCGCGCCGAGATAGAGATCGCCTATACGCGTGCGGTCATGCCGCAGGGAAACCGCGTCGCGATAGCCGCGATCGAGCAAGTCTTCACCCCGATCGACGCCGAGTGGCGTGGGATCGGGGTGATCCCCGGAACGGGGCTTGCGATCCGCGAGGAGTTCGCCTACTTCGATACGCGCGTGCGCGTGCCTGTGACGCCGCCCGAGCCGCGAGAGATACGCGGCTGCCAGTGTGGCGACGTATTGCGAGGCGCCGTACTTCCCTACGAGTGCAGACTCTTCGGACGCGCATGCACACCCGAGCATCCGATCGGCCCGTGCATGGTCTCTTCGGAGGGCTCCTGCGCCGCGTACTACCGCTACACCGATCATGGGAAGGTCTGACCTTCCTTCGCGACAGCTCGAGGAGGCCCCGATGGACCAAGACCGCATCCTGCTCGCACACGGAAGTGGCGGGACCATGATGCGCGAACTCGTGGAGAACGTCTTCGTGAGCGGCTTTGGCGATGACGTGCTCTCGCGAATGGACGACGCGGGCGTGGTGGCTTTCCCCGGATCCCGGGTCGCGCTTTCGACCGACACCTACGTCGTATGGCCGTTGGAGTTCCCAGGAGCGGACATCGGGCGGCTTGCGGTGTGCGGGACCGTGAACGATATCGCGACCTCCGGCGCGACGCCGCTGTACCTCTCGGTGGGGTTCGTCTTGGAAGAAGGGCTTGAGATCGACGTCCTGCGACGAGTGCTCGTCTCGATGAGAGAGGCCGCCGCTGAAGCGGGCGTCCGCATCATCACAGGCGATACGAAGGTCGTGGAGAACGGCCACGGCGACGGGATGTACATCAACACCGCAGGCGTGGGAGTGGTACCCGACGGCGTGGATCTCTCGGGTTCCCTGTGCAGACCGGGGGATGTCGTGCTTCTGTCGGGCACCCTGGGAGATCACGGGATCGCCGTCGTGTCCACACGCGAGGGGCTGTCGTTTTCCACAGACATCCAAAGCGACGCCGCCCCCCTCAACCGCCTTGTGGCGGCGGTTCTCGCGGCTGCGCCCGCAACGCGGTGTTTTCGCGACCCCACGCGTGGTGGCCTTGCAAGCACCCTGAACGAACTGGCAAGCGCCTCGAGAGTGTCCATGACCGTCGATGAAGCGAGCGTTCCCGTGCGCGAACAGGTCCGAGGCGCCTGCGAGATGCTGGGCTACGACGTGTTCCAGGTAGCCAACGAGGGCAAGATGGTTGCGGTGGTGCCTCCCGATCAGGCGCAGGCAGCGCTTGAAGCTATGAAGTCGGCGCCGTACGGGGCTGACGCCGCGATCATCGGCGAGGTGGCTGACGGACCGGCGGGCAAGGTGTACGTACGGACGCTTTTCGGCGCGACGAGGATCATGGACATGCTCGTCGGAGAACAACTTCCCCGGATCTGCTGAGACGGGGCGCCTGACTCCGCCTTACTTCGGCTACAATCGGGCGCATGTCCACAAAACCCCGCTCGGAGTCGCTCACGGGTCTCCTCCGCATCGCCCTCGCCGCCACCACCTGGGGGACGATCCCGGTGTTCGTGCGCATGGTGCACACGTCCGCCGTCGTCATCGTGTTCTGGCGTGCGGTCCTCGCGGCGCTCGTCGCCGTCGCCGTGCTGGCCTTCCGGCGACAGTTCGGAGCCCTGCGCACGCTCCCTGCTCGGCGAACAGCCGCTGTGCTGGGCGTCGGATGCCTTCTGGGAATCAATTGGGTCCTTTACTTGGGAGCGCTCCAGCTCACCAAGGTCGCCGTCGCGGTGCTTCTCGCGTATTGCGGCCCGGTGTTCGTCGCGGCGCTCACGCCGGCGCTCACTCGGGAGCGCTTCGACAAGAGGCTCTTGCTCCCCCTCGCACTCGCGCTCACCGGTATCATCGCCATCGTCGGGCCTCAGGAGCTCTCGCTCAGCAGCGGGCGTGAGTTGCTCGGCGCGGGCATGGCACTCGCCTCGGCGTTGACATACGCAGGGCTGGTGTTGAGTTCGAAGCGCCTGCTCACAGGCGTCCCGGTCGCAGCCTACATGCTCGGCGAATATGCAGGAGCCGCCGCTCTCCTGCTCCCCGTCGTGCTGTTCCTCCCCGGCCCGGCGCACGCGCAGGAATGGGCAGGACTCGCCGCCTTGGGCATACTCGATACAGCGGTGACAGGACTGCTGTTCTTATCGGGACTCAGGATGGTTCGCGCGGATCACGGAGCGATGCTCACCTACGCTGAGCCGGTGAGTGCGGTCATCTTCTCGGCGCTCCTGCTCGGTGAGAGCGTCTCGCTCGCGACAGTGGCCGGAAGCGCGCTCGTGATCACCGGCGGCGTGCTAGTCGCTAGAATGAGACCGCAGCCATCGATCGAGGCGGCCGGCCTGGCGCCCGATGAGACGTCGTAAGGGGTGTGAGATGCAGGCGTTGAAGCGCCTCGAGGAGGCCGATGCGATCGCAAGGCTCCGGGAACGTGACACCAGTCTGTTCGCTCAAGACATCGACAGCCGCATCCCCATCGGCCAACGTCTAGGTTGGACGGACCTGGCGAGCAAGGCCCGCGGGCGTTTCCCCCTGCTCTCGAACCTCGCCTCAGCGCTCGCAAGCGAGGGCGCGCGCGATGTGCTGCTCCTCGGGATGGGTGGCTCCTCGCTTGCCGCGCTCGTCCTCGCACGGGTCTGCGGTTCGGCGCCGGGTATGCCGGCACTGCACGTCTTGGACACCACGTCGCCTGTCGCAGTCCAGCGCGTCCTTCACACGCTCCAGCAGGAGCACACGTTCGTGATCGTGGCGAGCAAGTCCGGCACGACGATAGAGCCCCTCAGCTTGTATGCGATCGTGCGAGCGTGGCTCGAAGAGAGACTGCCCCGTCCTCAGGCCGGCCGGCACTGTATCGTGATCACCGACCCGGGGTCGCCTCTGGAGAAGCTGCGTCAGCGCGAGCTCATGCGCGTGACGCTGAGCTCACCCGCCAGCGTCGGAGGCCGCTTCTCGGCCCTCACTCTTTTTGGACTCGCGCCAGCGGCCCTTATCGGCATCGACGTCGAACAGCTCGTCGCGCGAGCGATCACCATGGAGAACGCGTGCGGTAAGGTCTCCGAGCAGAACCCGGCCGCTGTGCTCGCGGCATGGATCACCGACGCGTATGAAGCTGGCCGAGACAAGCTCACTCTTGTGACCTCGCCTGGGCTGGCCGCCTTCGGTCTGTGGGTCGAGCAACTCGTCGCTGAATCACTGGGCAAGGATGGCATCGGCATCGTACCCGTGATCGAATACGAGCCGACACAGCCCACAGGCTACGGACCCGATCGCGCGGTCGTCGTGCTGCGGCTTGACAGCGACGAGCATCTCGCGACGTGGTCACGAACGACGGCTGCGGAGCACCCCGTCTTCGAGCTCGCCCTCGCCGACGCGCTCGACATCGGTGCGGAGTTCGTCCGCTGGGAGTATGCGATCGCGCTCGTGGGCTTCCTGCTCGGGGTCAATCCGTTCGATGAGCCGAACGTAGCCGAAGCCAAGAAGGCGACGGCTGACATCCTTGCGGGAGCCCGCGCGGTGCCCGCCGCGGTCGCTGACCTTGGGGGAACGTGGGTCACGTACGCTGGCGCGCTGAGCGTGCCCTCACCGCTGCCTCAGACACGGTCCGAAGCGCTCGCAGGGTGGCTGAGGAGCGCTCGACCTGGCGACTACTGTGCGATCCTCGCCTTCATGCCTGAGGACGATACATTCCTCGCACCGCTCACACGTGCCGCCAAGACGCTCTCGTCTGCGAAGGGCATCGCCACCACGCTCGAACTCGGGCCGCGCTACTTGCACTCGACCGGCCAACTGCACAAAGGGGGACCCGACACCGGCGTCTTCATGCTCGTCACCGCACGGGATCGCACCGACATCCCCATCAGCGGGGAGAAGTACACACTGGCAGCGCTGCACCGCGCGCAAGCCGAAGGCGACCTTGTGACGCTAGCGGCACACGGGCGCCGCGTCATGCGAGTGGATCTACCGTCTTTGTCCGCTGCGAATGTCGCCTCTCTTGCCGAGGACATACGGTCTGCAGCCGGATAGGAAGGCGAGGACAAGAACGGGTGCCGGCCTGTGGCGCTCAAACCGCAAACCGGCACCTTATCTCACTCGGGTCCCCTGGGGGTAGGACCCGGTGAAATCGACGACCGCATCATGACACGAACTACGCGCCGCGTATAGCGAAAAGCGTGCTGATACGGCTTGCGGCACCGTGGAATCGGTGAAAGGCGCCGACTCACAAGGTGACGAGACGGACGAGGGGTTCTTCACCACCCGTCTCTACAAGAGCCACAGTTCCAGGACCTCCACCTCTTGGCTGGGTCACGGAGCCTGGGTCGAGAAGTGTGAGCCGACCCGAGTGTAGGACCGAGGCGACGTGCGTATGCCCACTTATGAGGAGGTCGGCATCAGTCGACTCCGCAGCCTTGAGTACGGCAGCAGCCTTATGCGCCACCATGATGACCGTGCCGTCCAAGTTGAGCGAAGCGACAGCGGGCAGGGTACGCGCAAGCTCTCCGAAGTCCATGTTCCCCGCGACTGCAGTGACCGGCGCGATCGTCTCGAGCTCGTCGAGAACGAGCTGCGCGCCGACGTCGCCGGCGTGCACGATGTGCTCGACTTCGCGAAAGACGTCGAACACCTCATGAGGGAGTGCTCCGTGTGTGTCAGACAGAACCCCGACCAGCATCGTCAATCGTCACAACCCTAACGCACGCTTGAGGGTCGGCACCCGGCGTCGCGACGCCGGGACCTGGGTAGCATTCTTGTCCTTGAGAGTCAGCAGCATCGTGCCACCGTACATAGGGACGATCTCTCTTACCTGTGAGAGATTCACGACGAAACGGCGATGCACCCTGAAGAACCCTTGGGATTCCAGCCGCGTCTCCAATTGCGCGAGCGATATGGTAGACAGATATCGCTCCTCATTGGTGTAGATGTACGAGTAGTCGTCTTTCGCCATGATGTAGTAGATGTCATCCACCTGAAGAAGAAGCTTCCTGCCGGCCTTCTCCACAGGGATGCGCTCCACCTTCGTCGCCACTCCCTCGGTCGGCTGCAGGCGCTCGATAGCAGTCCTCAGACGCGCGACCTCCACGGGTTTCACAAGGTAATCCGCTGCGGCGACTTCGAACGCCTTGACCGCGTACTCGCTGTGCGCTGTCACGAACACGATGGAGGGCTGTCGCTCCAGCGCGCCGAGGGTCTCGGCCAACTGAACGCCCGACAGTCCTGGCATGTCCACGTCTAAGAAGACGACGTCGTAGGATATCGCCCGTATGAGTTGCAGCGCCTCGGCCGCATTCGACGCCTCTCCGACGACCTCCACCCCACCGGCCTCTTCCAACAGGTAGCGGAGCTCTGAGCGCGCAGGCGCCTCATCATCCACGACAAGTGCTTTGAGCATCGCCACCTCCTCCGGATTCTTCGTCTCGCACTGCCAGCGTCGCAGTCACGGTGGTCCCAACGCCTTGCGTGCTGGTGACGACGAGTCCACTGTCGGGGCCGAAATGACCTCGGAGCCTATCGTCCACGTTCTTGAGCGCAATGCCTAGACCCTTGCCGAAACCGCTCGTCAGTACCTTTGGCAGGTCCTCAGGGGCGATGCCCACCCCATCATCGGTCACGATGATACGGACAAAACCGTCCTCACGAAAGGCCGAGATCCCGATGTGCAGCGGCTTGTCAGGTCCCAGGGCGTGCAACACGCAGTTCTCCACGATCGGCTGCACGATGAAGGCAGGCACAAGAACCTCCAGCACGTCCTCACTCACGTCTTCAGACACCTGGACACGATCGCCGAACCGCGCATGCTCGAACAAGAGGTAGCTTCTCGCATACTCCAGCTCACGCTCGAGGGGCACCAATTCCGCGCTCTCTTCGAGAGTGCGGCGATAGAAACGCGCGAATTCGCGCAACAGATCACGCGCACGCGGGGGATCCGTGCGGATCATGCTCGCGATGGTGTTGATGGTGTTGAAGAGGAAGTGCGGGTTGATCTGAGCCTGAAGAGCCTTGAGTTCCATCCTCGTTGCGAGCTCCGTCTGGCGCTCGAGTTCTGAGAGCTCGAGTTGCGTGGAGAGGAGCCTACCCAGCCCCTCGACCATCGTGACCTGCGTCTCGTTCAGAAGACGTGGTGTCGTGTAGTAGAACTTGAGCGTTCCCACTGGCACGTCACGGATCTGCAGGGGCACGACTATCGCAGCCCGAAGAAGACACCCCTCGTACGGACAGCCGATCTCCTCGCGGTTAGCGAGGATCCGGTGCTCGTTGTGCTCGAGAACCTCACGCGTCGCTCTCGTCATGATCGGCCCGCCCACCGAGTGGTGGTCTTCGCCCACACCCGCGAACCCCAGCACACGCTCGGTATCGGTGATCGCCACGGCAGCAGCCTCACTCTCGGCAAGCGCGAGACGACACACCGCCTGAGCCGTCTCCTCATCCAGACCTCGGCGCAGATACCCGAGACTGCCCTCCGCGATCTCCAGGCTCTGGTGTGACTGCATAGCTCGAAGGTGGTCGGGACGCGTCACCATTCGCGCGATCACCGAGCCACTCGCGATGACGACGAGCCCGGCGACGACGATGTCGTGAACGGGACGCGAGACCTCGACGAGAAGTGAGACGATCGCGAGCGTGCTGGCGATTGCCGTCGCAATCACCAGCAGCACATCCATCACGCGGATACGTCTACTGGACACGCACCCACACTCCTGCCATCACGTCCGGGTGTCGCCGAACGCGCAGAGGTGTTGCGGCGTTCCGGACACTCGGAAACCAGCTTCCTCATAGAGCGATCGTGCGACATGATTGTCTTCCTGCGTGTACAACGATACGCCTCGCGCGCCTTGACGAACCATGCGTGTGATCGCGTCGGCGAGGAGCGCGGAACCGACACCCCGCCGACGGCAAGAGGGCACGACCGCGATACGTCCCAGGATACCCTCGCCGCGCTCGACCGCGCCCATCGTGTATCCGACGGCCCTCCCCTCCGCAGTGGCGAGTACTGCGCTCTCCGAGAGGAGATACTCCCGCATGAGCTGCGCATCGTAGCGCCAGAAGTCGCTAAAGCACGCCCGGTCGATCTCGAGTAAGTCGCTAAGGTCGTCCACCGTCGCCTGGCGCAGCTCCACGCCCGTGATACGTGTCCGCTCGGCGTCGCGGGTCTTGTCGAGCCGCATGGCGATGCCGGTGTGCACGATGTGCATGCCGGCATCCAGGTACGGCCCGATACGATCCGCGGGAGTGATCGGCCCGACGAGGTCCTGAAAGCCGTGCTCGTTCGCAAGGTCGCGCAACTGGACCATGATCGGTGCTATCGCACGTTGCGCACACCAGAGTCCCTTGACCGAGAGCACGGACAGATGCGAACGCCATTGCGCGACAATCGCCCCTTCTTCGCGAGCGCTTACTTGCACGCGCCACGATCCCTCACAACAGAACCGGTCGAACTCCTCTCGAGAGCGGAAAGTGCCCGTGATCTCCGCCGTCCGCCAGATGACCTCGCGTTCCTCGGCCGTCGCCTCGTGCAGGGTGTGACCGCCGATCCTCACCACAGTCCAGCCTCCGTCGCTCCCAGCACCACCCCGACTCCCAGGAGGAGCAGCGCGAAGCCCACGCGAATCGTTTTCTCGCGAGCGATCGACGTGATCTTGGCGCCGATCAACGCGCCTGGGACCACACCGATCGTGAGGAGCGCGGCCAACGCAGGATCGATATTGCCGAGCACGAAGTGTGTGACACTCCCTGGGACGGCGAGCGTGGCCACCACCACGAGGCTCGTCCCGATCGCGCGCTTCGCATCGAAGCCGAACCACCGCACAAGCGCAGGTACGACGATGAACCCGCCTCCCAACCCGAGGAAGCCCGAGTACAAACCCGTCAGGATGCCGAGCAGCGCCAGACCAGCCTTCGTGTGGTGCGTCGGTATCCGGGGCTCGGCGGGCAGCACACCAGCCTCTTCCTCGGGCCGTCCGCGGAAAGCGAGCACCGTCATGTCGATAGCGGTATAGCCGATCACGACGGCGGTCACGATCAACACTGCCTTGCCGCCGGCTGCTCGTGTTGCGAGCGCGCCGGCGACAGACGCGGGGACACCGAACGCCCCCACCGTCAGCCCCGCGCGCACGTCGCTCAGATTCCGCCTCGAGTATGCCAGAGCTCCCGAGATCGAGCCCGGAAGGATCACCGGCAATGGCGTCCCCACGGCGACCAGGGCGGGAGCATGGAGCAAGAGCCGTAGCGCTGGCGTCGTTATCACGCCGCCACCTATGCCGAAGAGGCCAGAGAGCACTCCAGACACCAGGCCGATCGCCACGGACAGCAAGAGCGTCTCAGCGCTCATCGATCAGGCCGCACCACCGGGAAGCGGCCCGTGATGGCGCTGCGGTCGAGCTGGCGTTCTCCCGTGAACAGCGACTTCAGGGCGACGTCCTCCCAGATCCGGTCCATGACGAGCGGCCAACGGCGCTGAAAAGCGAAGTACTTCTCACAGTTGTCGCGAGCGTACTGCGACGCCTCACTCACGACTTTGCGGGCCACATGCAGGTACTGTTTGGACTCGCGGCCGGCGAGCGCACGCAGAAGAGCGGTGACGCGTGAACGCCAACCGATCGAAGAGTCGACGAAACGCCCCGGATAGGGCATGAGGGCTTCCGGCTTGACCTGACGCAGGTCTACTTGAGACTCTGCGAATTCCAGCTTGCGATGCTCGTAGATGAACCGGTAGACATCATGTGTGAACACGGTCGCTTCGCTGGCCGTAGAAGGCGGTGTGTGAAGGATCGACCATTCCCCGTCGAGGAACACGTCACCACCGTGCATGCGCGCGTTGATCACATAGTCCATGTCTTCGCCTCGAAGGACCCACGGATCGAACGAGACGTTGCAGTACATGTCCCTGTGCAACGCGAGACAGCCGCCCATCGCGATAGAACTCGGGCGGATCCTCGGAGGTGCTGCGACGACTCCAAGCGCCTCGTTGTATGCGATGTCCTGCCGCCAGAACAGGTCATACCAGGGCGCATCGACGGCGGCTTGGTATCTACCCTGAGCGTCCACGTAGTATCCGCTCTTCGCGAGGATGCGCTTGCCGCCTTGCGTCGTCTCGCCGATGCCCTCCATTGCCGTGGTCAGGAACCGGGGATCGGTCACCGCTTCATCGTCATCGATGAACACGACAGTGTCGTGACCGAGAATGGCCGAGATGACAAGACCCGCGTTGCGGACAGCGCCATATCCGCTCACGCCGACGCCGCCAGAAACATCGGCGAACTCCAGTTGCTCCAACCTCCGATGCAACGAGCCCATCTCGGCTGACCCCACGACAAGTGGGTCGATGCTCGGGAAGTCGGCGACTATCTCACTCACACGGTCCTCTGCCTCGTGCATCGTCGATGCGTCAGCCGCGGCGATGATGACCACGACGCGTCCAAGACCGTCGATCGCTTCCAGAGAGCTCAGACACGCCGGAAGCGTGCCTGTCTGATCGACAGGGGTGGGGTGATCGAAACGCGATGGCCGACGATCCCCCCCACGTGTACGACGCCTCGCCCAGAACGTCGGAATGATGACACAAGGTTCCACGCCGAATGCCTCTTTCGTGAGCCGCGCTGACACGGTCGAACTGGACCAGCGACTCACTATCATACCGCGAGAGCGGGCCAGACGCGCCCCGTGGTGACCACAACTACTCCACGATGCCCAGTGGCCTCCCGCATGCGCCGCAGCTTCCGTCCCGCGTGTTCATGGCCGTGACCGTGTATCCGTCGCGAGCCACCGCAATCGAACCGCACGCCGGACACACCGTGTTCTCACCGCCAGGCTCATCTACATTACCAAGGTAGACGAAAGCAAGACCCACTTCATGACCGATCTGACGCGCACGCAAGAGTGTCGCGCGCGGCGTCGGCGGAAGGTGCTCGAGTTCCAGATAGGGGAAGAACCGCGTGACATGCCACGGCGTGTCCTCCCCAAGCTCATCATGTATCCAGGTAGCGATTCCCTCTAGCGTCTCGTCATCGTCATTGATGGTCGGTATGACGTTCGTGACGACCTCTACGTGCATCCCCCACGTGCGTTTCGCTCGACACGTCGCCTCGAGAACGGGTTTGACCGAGGGCACTCTGCACAATCGACGGTATACGCGATCGTCGAAGGCCTTCACGTCTACGCGCCACACATCGATAAGACCGCCGAGACTGTCCAGTCCCGCGTCTGTGATGTAGCCATTGGTGACCATCACGGTGTACAGCCCGGCGGCATGACAGGCACGGGCCGTATCCATCACGTACTCGATCCAGATCACTGGCTCGTTGTATGTGAAGGCGACACCCTCGCACCCGTTCGTACGCGCGAGACCGGCGACTTCGTCGGGTGGCAACTCGCCTGTGATGCCATCCGCGGGCGATGCTCGGCTTATCTGCCAGTTCTGGCAATGTGCGCACTTCATCGTGCAGCCGACACTTCCCAAAGAGAGCGCCTTGGTCCCCGGCCGATAGTGGAAGACCGGCTTCTTCTCTATCGGATCGACCGCCACTGAGGAGACCTTTCCGTACGTGAGCGCGATTAATCGGCCGCCCTCGTTCTCCCGGACGCCACAGATGCCGTGGTGACCCGGCGCGATCCGGCAGTCATGGGGACACAGTAGACAGCGCACGCGCTCGCCATCGGACTCCCATAGAACCGCGTCGTGCATACGCCCTCCTCGGCTAGCCGGGAGCGAGACCCACCTGATCGCTCCCGGACCGTGCGGCTTGGCGTAATACCGCATCGGCTGCCTCGATCAAGGCCGTCGGATCGGATATCGCATCACCTGCGCTTGCAACCCCGATTGAAACGGTGAGGCTCACATCAGTTCTATACCCCTCTGCGACGTCGAAGTGGGCTCGCCGTGCCATGGCACGCAGCTTCTCGGCCACGGCGAAAGCCGCTGTCTTCGGCACACCGGGCAGGAGGATCGCGAACTGGTCGCCACGGAAACGCGCCACCATATCGGTCGTCCGAAGGTTCTGTGTGAACATCTTGCCCAGAGCCGCGAGGACGTCGTCACCGCCCTCTTCGCCGAGAAGGTCGTTCACCGACGAGAAGTGGTCGACATCCACAAGCAGCAAACACAGCGGAGTCCGGTACCTCACGTGGCGGTCCATCTCCAGTTCCAGGCGGTCCGTGAACGCTCTTCTGTTCCAAAGGCCCGTCGTCTCATCGAGGGTCACACACGCCTCTGCGGCCTCTTCCGCTCTCTCAAGCCGGCGGCGTTGCAAGGGGAAGCACATGGCCCACGTGGAGTCGCCGCGGAAGATCGCCTCGGCATGCGCAACGCACGTGCGATAGCCGCAGGCACCACAGTCGATAACATCAGAACGGCTTGCGAACCCGCCTTCCGCGAGCACGGCAGCCACCTGCTCGTTAGAAGGGCGTGGCACCTTGACAGCATCCGGGCTGAAGGACCGGACAAGATCCACCGATGGCAAGACAGACAGTAGAGCTCGCGTGCTGACACGGGTGGCGCCTGGCATCTCACGAGCGACCGACTCCACGTTGCGCTTGGCAAAAAGCGATAGGCCCGGGTTCACGGCCGGACCGTCTATGCATCCCTCACACATCAGCATGTCCACGATCGTCGGCGCAGTCTCCCCAGAGACCACTGCCTTCATCAGCCGATCCAATGCATCGATGCCGCGCACAGTGATCACGTCTTGATCTGTCATGTTGCGCGCCAGAAGCGTTCGCCTAGGGAAACCGTCGGTAAGGGAGAGCTCCTTCAGGATGCCCGGACGATGCCTGGCGGGCTCCGCTGTGCGACCGTGCGCTGGCCGCCGCTCCGATTCGACGATCAGCTTCTTGAGTTCGATGAAGTCGATGGCCGCATCGATGAGTCCTTCGAACTGTGGCTCGTAGACCTCGTCTTTACGCGCGAAACACGGGCTCACATACACGATCGCGACGTCGCCGGGGTACACCTCTTTGATGAGGCGGGCCTGTGCAACGTACGGCGGCACTATCGGCGCGAGAGCCGGAGTCAGCGCGGGGTAGAATTTGCGGACGAAATCCACCGCCACGGGACACGTCGAACGCAGCGCGAACAGGATCCCCTCGCGTGCGTACAGGCGTTCGTATTCCTGAGCGACGATCTCCTCTCCAAGCAGCGTGGTCTCCACTGAGTAGAACCCCAAGGCTGCTACGGCGCGCTCGATCTGAGGGACCGTGAGCGGGTGCAGCGCAGCGATGAACTCGGTCGCCAGCAGCGCGATGACAGGGCGACGGCTTTCGAGCAGATCGAGCACCGCGGGCGTGTCGTCGCGCACGACGTGACCGCTAGCACCGCACTCGTTGACACAGAGTCCGCACGCGATGCACTTCTCGGGAATGACTTCCGAGCGGCCTTCGGTGACCCGTATGGCCTTTACTGGGCAGATGCGGACACAGCCCCAACACTCACGACAGACATCCTTTTGGTGCTGGATGAGCGGTCCGCGTCGATGTCCGGCGACTTCCGCGTGAGTCGCGTTCTCTCCTTGCGTCTGAGACCCCTCCCCGTCAGTCCTGTGTCGTGTGGCCGAACATACCCGCTCGGTCAAGCGAACGCAACATCGCCGCCACCGGCATCCCGAGTCCGTACACGACAAGAGCTTCGCCCGCGGCCACTGTGACCACGCCGAAGACATACATGAGCGGCCACGACGAGGCGACATCGACTCCGAGGACATTCACGTCGTAGAAGCCCGCCGCACCGAGCACAAGGGGCAGATACGCCGGCACGATGACGGCGTTCGCCACCACTGGCCCCGCGAAGGCGATGAGCGGGCGGGCTCGCCACTTGTAGGTCCATCGGGCGCCGATGTACGTCGCGAGAGACCCGAACACGACATCGAGCAATGCCATCGGCCCGAACCGGCCCACCATCGCGAGGTTCGCCAGAGCGCACCCGAGTGCCAGCCCCGGCGCTCCCGCAGGCGTGAAGAGCGCGACGACCGTCAAGGCCTCCGAGACACGGAACTGGACCGGCCCGAACCCGAGGGGGTTTTGGATCACGAGGAGAGTGAGGACCGCGTACGCAGCCGCAATGATCCCGGCTTGGGCGATGCGCCGCGTCCTCGTCATGTGGAGTCCTTCGTCTCGTGTGGCTTGCTTCGCGGCAAGGAGATCGTGAACGTAGTTCCCGCGCCTGGCTTGCTCCTCACCCAGATCATGCCGCCGCTCGTGTCGATGATCTGCTTGGCGATGGGGAGTCCCAACCCGAAACCGCCCGTCTCCTTGGAACGAGACGCATCACTCCGGTAGAAGCGCTCGAAGATGTTCGGCAGGTCCTCTTCGGGGATACCCACCCCCGTGTCCAATACCTCGATGATCACGCGATCACGGTGCCGCCGCGTGGAGACCTCGACCCGTCCTGCGGCGGGTGTGTACTTGCACGCGTTGTCGACCAAAATCGCGAGAGCCTCCTCCACACGGTCCGGGTCGCCGTACAGCCACAGCGGTCCCTCCTCCGGACCGACGAACTCCAGGTCCTTGTCGAGGTAACGGGTGGCGGCCCCTGCCAACACCTCGCGGCTGACCGCGTTGATGTCGTAACGCACACTCTTGAACTCCAGGACTTCCTCGCTGCGAACCATCGAGAGGAGGTCCGAGCACAAGCGGGCCATCCGGCGCGACTCGCGGTCGATCGCGGAGATCGCTTCGTCCCGCATGACGGGGTCCTCGGCTCCCCAGTCTCTCAGGATGTTGACGTATCCCCGAATGCCAGCGACCGGCGTGGCAAGTTCATGAGATGCGTCGGCCACGAACCTTGTCTGCACCTCCGCACGACGACGTAATCGGTCGATGAGCTGGTTGATGGAATGCGCCAGCTCGGAGATCTCGTGTTCGCCCTCCTCCGGCAGGTGCACATCGAGCTGCCCTGCGTCGATGGAATCCGCTGCCGTCTTCACGTTCTCGACGAGCGAGAGCACCCATCCCATGATTATCTGCATAGTCATGATCGCGAGCAGCAGCGCGAACACCGCGACGATGAGCATCGGACGACGAGCCGAGTCTAAGATGGACTCTTCTCTTACCGGATCGTAGACGACATCGAGCACACCCGCGGTCTGGTCGGGCAGATCGAGCGGTATGTGAACGATGTAAAGACCCAGGTCGGCCCTTGAGAACATACCGGTGAGCAGTTTCGGCCCCGCGGGCTCCACATGCATCGGCTGTCGATCGGCTACGGCTCGCGCCCGTTCCGCATCCGAGTCCACGACCGCGCTCTTGTCGCTGAACCACGCCAACCTCATCGCGCCACTGGATAGGTCCTGGATGTAAAGGGCATACGCCGCCTCGTCAGCACCTGCTGTGACTGAAAAAAGGTCACGCGTCGCCCGAAGAACGAGCCTCTGGGCCTCCGACTCGCGGACCTCTCCCTCTAGGCCTGCGGCTTCCGCACTCAGTTTGGCATCGGTGATGGCGCGCGACACCGCGCGGCTCGCATGGTGCGCGAGACGAACGGACGTGTCCTCCGCCGACCTGGTCATGCCGTCGGCCACGAAGAAGTACGTCGCGACCGTCACGCTTCCAACAAGTACCAACGCGAAGACTATCGCCAGGTACAGAACGCGCGCACGTATGGAATACGGGCGCATCGTCACGCACTATCCTCGTGCAAAGAAGTAGCCGACTCCCCTGATGGTCTGGATGACCTTCGCTTCCTTGTCACCGATCTTGTTTCGGAGGTGACACACGAAGACCTCGATGACATTGCTGTCAGTCGCATGCTGACCGCTCCACACCGACTCGAGGATCTCGTCCCGGGAGATCACTCTGCCGGCATTCCCCACAAGGTATGCGAGCAAATCGAACTCCCGTGCCGTGAGGTCCAGCGGCTCACCGTTGCGCGTTGCTTGCCGCTTCTCAGGGTCGATCCGGATCCCGGAGGCTTCGTAGGGGGTCTGCTCAAGGGATGGGCGTGCACGCTTGAGCAAAGCACGCACTCGTGACAAGAGCTCGGGTATCTCAAAGGGCTTCCGCAAGTAGTCGTCCGCTCCCGCCTCGAAGCCCGACACCACGTCGCGCGTCTCAGCGCGAGCGGTGAGCATGAGCACGGGCACGGTCATTCCCTTCTTGCGGATGTATCGGGCGACATCAAGGCCATCCACGCCGGGCAACATCAGGTCCAAGATCAAGAGGTCGACGGGGTTCGAATCGAGCAGATCGATGCCCGTGGCGCCGTCGCTGGCACGCAACACCCCGTAGCCTGCGTGCTCGAGCTCCAGCTCTACGAAGCGAGCGATCGTCTCGTCGTCTTCAATGATCACTATGTTCGTCTCGGCCATGCGGCTCTCCCGCCGTTTCACAGTCCACCCTCATACCACGACCCGTGTCGCCCCATTGATGTTAGCGCGGGAGGAGCGACTCCGCTATCTGAACAGCATTGAGTGCGGCACCCTTCCTCAACTGGTCCGCCACTACCCACATCTGAAGGCCATAAGGGACACTGGGGTCGACTCGGAGCCTGCCGACGTGAACATCGTCACTACCCTCGAGCAGCGCGGGCATAGGATAGAGCCCTTGGGCCGGGTCGTCCATGACCGTGATCCCTGGAGACATGGCCAAGACGCGCGCAACGTCGTCCATCGATATGGCCGCACCGAACTCCACAGCAACGGCTTCCGAATGGCAGCGCAGCACCGGCACCCTCACACACGTCGCCGCCACCCGAAGATCCGGCGCATGCATGATCTTCTGTGTCTCGACCACCATCTTCCACTCTTCTTTGGTCGAGCCGTCCTCCAAAAAGACGTCGATCTGGGGTATGCAGTTGAAGGAAATCCGGTGCACGAAGCTTCTAACACTGAGTTCTTCGCCTCTCAGGAACTGCCCGGTCTGCTCATACAGCTCGTCCATGGCGGCCTGCCCTGCCCCGCTAGCCGCCTGGTAGGTGGCAACGACGACCCTCTCGATCGGCGCGAGCTTCGAGAGTGGTGCGAGCGCGACGACCATTTGGATCGTCGAGCAGTTCGGGTTCGCGATCACACCAGAGTGATCGTGCACATCATCCGGGTTCACCTCGGGGACGACAAGCGGGACTCCGTCATCCATGCGGAACGCCGACGAGTTGTCTATCATCACGGCGCCTGCGCTGGTGACAGCGTCGCGGAACTGCCGGCTCACACTCGCGCCCGCGGAGAACAAGGCGATGTCGACGCCCTCAAACGAGGCAGGCGTCATCTCCTCGACGACGATCTCACTCCCCCTGAAGGGCAGCCGGCGGCCCGCGGAACGAGCGGATGCGAGCGCCCTCACCTGTGACGCCGGGAAGGAGCGCTGCTCGAGCACCTTGAGCATTTCACGTCCGACGACGCCAGTCGCTCCCGCAACGGCCACCACCGGTCTTCCCGGCATGGCTTTGGACCACATACCGTCACTCACCTCTCCCGCTCAGAGTCCTCATGTCCGACGCCTGCTCGTCGGCATCCAGGCCGAAACTCGTGTGCAGCGCACGCACTGCTTGTTCGACCTTGTCGCCCTCGACCACGCACGAGATCCGGATCGACGAGGTGGAGATCATGTCGATGTTCACGTCGGCCTCGGCAAGCGCACGGAACATCTGCGCCGCGACACCTGGGTGGGTCTTCATCCCCGCGCCGACAAGTGACACTTTAGCGACCGACTCGTCGACCGACCACGTACGTGCGTGCAATTCGGACACGACCTCTTCGACTGCACGCTTGGCGCGCGTAAGATCGGTCTTTGGAGCGGTGAAAGAGATGTCCGTCGAGCCGTCTTCTGAGACGTTCTGGATGATCATGTCGACGTTCACATTCGCATCAGACATGCGCGTGAACACCGTCGCCGCCACACCCGGCCGGTCAGGCACGTCCCGGATGGTGATCTTGGCCTCTGAGATGTCGTAGGTGACTCCCGAGATGATGGCCTGTTCCATGGTCTCGTCGACCTCCTTCACGATGGTGCCAGGATGGTCATTGAACGATGAGCGGCAGTGGATGACAACGCCGTGGTTGCGAGCGAACTCCACGCTGCGCAGCTGCAGGACCCCAGCCCCGCTTGCTGCCATCTCGAGCATCTCCTCGTAGCTGATGACGTCGATCTTGCGAGCAGCGGGCACGATGCGGGGATCGGCAGTGTATACGCCGTCCACATCCGTGTAGATCTCGCATACATCAGCCCCAAGACCCGCAGCGATAGCCACCGCCGTAGTGTCCGAACCCCCTCTGCCGAGTGTAGTGATCTGGCCATCGGCGGTCGCTCCTTGGAACCCGGCGACGATCACGATCTTCCCCTGAGCCAAGGCCTCGCGGACGCGATCGGCGCGCACTGCCTGTATCTTGGCCTTGCCGTGGACCGGGTCGGTCACTATGCCCACCTGTGGACCGGTGAACGACACTGCATCATGGCCTTTTTCGTGGATGGCTATCGCAAGCAGTGCTATGGACACCTGCTCGCCTGTCGCCAGCAGCATGTCCATCTCGCGATCCGGTGGGTCGCTCGAGATCTGCGAAGCGAGACTCACCAGTTCGTCAGTGACGTGCCCCATTGCCGAGACGACCGCCACGATGTCGTCCCCGGACAGCCTGCGCGCGATGAGTTTGCCTGCAACCGCATGGATGCGCTCGACCGTGCCGATCGATGTGCCCCCGTATTTTTGAACGACGAGCGTCATCCTGTCTCCCGTCGCAGAAACGCGTACTGCACTACAGTCGATTCGTGAGGACCAGGAACCCGTAGTGTACCAGCAAACGGCCATGGTCCGGTGGAGGCTAGGACTCCAAGGGTCCCAAGCCAAGTGCTTCAGCGCTCTTACGCATCCGCTCAGGGAGGATCTCGAGCGCCTCGCTGTAGAACTGGGCGACGAGGCTCACCCCCGACGTCTGCTCGATGAAAGCGCAGATCGCCTTCATCGCCGCACGCAGGTCGTCGACACGCACGTCTCGGCCGTCATCATCGGCGACGAGGTGCCCCGCACTGAGCGAGTACGGGAGACCATCAGCGGCAAACCGTGCGTTGATCTCCTGCTCAAGGTTGGCCGCAAGACGCGGTCCGCCGAGCTTCCTGAAGCTGGCGAACATCCCGTCACACAAGGCGACGAACACCGCACGGGTCTCCTCCGGTCCCAAATCGCTGGCGGGCGATGCCTCCGCGGGCTGAAGAGCCTCTGGACATTCCTCGAGCGCCCGGATGAACGCGTCGACCACTCGCGGGTCGAACTGCGTACCTGAGCAGCGACGCAGCTCCAGGATGGCTTCCTCGATGGACCTGCCTCGCCGATAGGGACGGTCCGCGATCATCGCCTCGAACGCGTCTGCCACGGTGAGAACCCTTGCGAGCAGCGGGATCTCTTCAGCCTTGAGCCCGGCCGGATACCCTGCTCCATCGTAGTGCTCATGGTGATGGCGCACGACAGGAGCGATCGGCCACGGGAACGCGATCGGCTTTAGGATGTTGGCGCCGATAAGAGGATGGTGCCGCATCTGCCCCATCTCCTCATCGGAAAGCTTGCCAGGCTTGAGGAGTATCTCCTCGGCGACGCCGATCTTGCCGATATCGTGCAGGTACGCTGCCATCTCAAGGGCGGTGAGCTGCTCGGGCGACAGGTCCAGCCTCTGCCCGATGATCAAAGCGTACTGCGCCACCTTGTCCGAATGGCCGCGGGTGTAGGGGTCCTTGGCATCCACTGCCGCGGCAAGAGCACGGACCGTCGCCAGGTAGGCCTCCTGCAAGCTCGAGAACAAGTCGATGTTGCCGACGGCGATCGTCACATGGTTGGCGATCGTCGCAAGCAGTCGCACATCATCGCTTGTGAACCGTGTGCTCGCATTCGTGCTGCCGACCGTGATAGCGCCGATCGTCCCCTCGGCGGAGACGAGCGGTACACACAGCGCAGCAAGCGCGCCGCTTACCGGGTCGACCCGCCCGGTGGAGCCCGCTTCGTCATGGGGTGGATTGAAGATCAGCGGCCGGCTCTCCTTGATCACCCATTCCGCCATCGAAGCACGCATGGCTGCGTCATCAGTCCGCCCCATACCTGCCCCATGGTAGGACCTGACTTCGAGCGCCCCCGTCTCATGATTGCGGAGGGTCACATAGCCCAGCTCCACATCGAAGATCCGCATCGCTGAATCCAGTACCGATTCGAGCAGCATATCGAGATCGAGGGTGGAGCCCAAAGAGCGGCTCATCTCATAAAGGGTCGCTAGCTCAAGCACCTTCTTGGTGAGGCTTTCAGTGCGTTCACGCAGCGAGTCGGTCATGACGTTGAAGTCATCGGCAAGCTGTGTGATCTCATTCGCGCCACTGAAAGAGACCTTGGCCGAGAAGTCTCCATCCGCGACCTTGCTGACGCTCTCCGACAATCTTCCCAAAGGCTCGCTCACGCGACGAGCGATGTACCAGTTGAGACCCACTAAGAAGACGACAGCGACGATCGACCAGACCGTGATCAGAGTGGTCGTCGTTCTGCGGGCATCGTCTGCAACGGTCGTCGGCAGTGCGACAGCCAGGTAGGCCGTGCTTCTGGTAGGATCGTTGCCGAAGCGGATCTGCTTCGCCTTGACACGGTACTGCGAACCGCCGACGCGTAGTGGCCATGTCTTTTCGATGCCTCTTTCGTCCAACGCCGAAAGCACCACCTCGTCGGACTCACGCAAGGCATCTGCCAGTTCGGTGGATCCCGCGTTCCCCGAGATCGCGACGGCCACAGGCCGCTTGACCGCGTCGAGGATACACACTCCGGCATCGGCTCCCTGAGAGATCTGGGCCACGAAACTGTCATCTATGACCCGCGAGACCGCGAGGGTGTACGCACCATCGTTCGGGCCTTTGACGGGGTGCAGAGCAGTGAGCGTGTAGAACTTCCCGACCCCGGCAAGAATGGGATGGCTCATGGATATCGTGACCCAGTCCCGGTCTCCGGCGCCGAGCGGGTGATCGCCTACGCGAAGTCCAAGCCTGCCTGTCGAAGCGATCACCGCACCTGAGTCATCGAGTAGCATCACGTTGTCGGTCTCGAGCGACTGGTTCATACCGACAAGCATCGCCGAGATGGTCTGGACATCACCTGCGTTCACCGCCTGCTCGAAGCGGCGGTCCTCGGCGACGAGCTTGAGGGCGCGCTCGATGTCGTCGCTGGACTCGTTCAAGCGGGACTCCACGTTGACGATCGTCGACTCGGCGTTCGCATCGATCCAGCGCTCGATGACCTGTCCGATCATGCTCACCGCGACCACGACCGCGATCACGCCGACCATCACGAGCGATGCGAGCAACGGATACACGATCTGGTTGTGCAGATGCTTGCCGAAGAGGTTATTGGCCATCTAGCGCCGCCTACCGCGCCGCCGCATAACCCTGGCTCTCGATCAGCGCAAGGGCCTCGTCACTGGTCGCCCATTGGAGGAAGCGTCTTACCTCGGCACTCACATCCGAACGCGTGACGATGCCTAACGGGCGGACTATCTTGTACTTTCCGCTCTTGATGTTCTCGACGCTCGCCTCGACGCCGTCGAGGGCGAGGTACCGGACTGGCACGTCCTGCGACAGGCCATAGCCGAGAGAGAAATATCCGATCGCTCCCACCGTGGATTGCAGGCCTTCGATCATGTCCGGCTCATAGTAGAGATTCACCGCTTTCGGTGTGATCTTGAGATCAGCACCGAGCACGTACTTCCGCAAGATGATCTTCGCCGACTCATCCTCGTTGCGATCGAGGATCGTGATGGGGATGTCCGGGCCACCGAGCTGGGCCCAGTTGGAGTACTTGCCCGAGTAGATGTCCTTGACTTGTTGAGTCGTCAGTCCATCGATCGTCACAGAAGGATGAACGGCCACCACGAGGCCATCGTTCGAGATGAGTGTGTAGTCGAGACCGAGTGCCTTCTCCTCATCCGTGAGTTCTCGTGAGACCGCACCGATCTCCAGGTCGCCGTTTGCGACGCCTTTGATGCCTCCGCCTGAATGAAGACCGGGAAGATACACGAAGTCCACCCTGTCGTTCCCGTACTCCTTGGTAAGGATCTCGAGCAGCGGCAAGCAGGTGCCGGAGCCGGATACCCGCACGCGCTCTCGCTCCTCGGCTGGTTTCCCCTTCCCAGGCCCACCAGAGGCCGAACAGCCGGAGATGAAGAGCGCCACGATAGATAGAACGATGACAAGACGAATGCGTGCGGAATGTGTTGCCTTCATCGTCGCTTCCCTGTGCGTGGCGGGTACCGCGCCATTCTAGCATGCGGGGGCTCCTGAACACTCAGGAGCCCCCGGGCCGATCACTTCTCCGACGACGGCCTACGCCCCAGCGAAACGTGCCTGCAGCTGGTCCCATGTGCTATCGACGTCGGACTGTATCTCGGCGAGCAGCTCTTCGTTACCCGGAGCGAACAGGTGCTTGAACCGCCCCTGCGGCTTGAGGAACTCCTCGACAGGCTTGCGATTCACCACTTTCACGGTCTGGCGCCAGACCCCGTCCTCTACCTCATAAAGCGGCCAGAAACCCGTCTGCACTGCCATCTTCGCGATCTCCACGGTCTGGTTGGACGGGATACGCCAGCCACGGGGGCATGGCGCGAACACGTTGAGGAAGGCCGGGCCAGGAGTGGCGAAGGCCTTCTCGGCCTTGCTGGTGAGGTCCTTCCAATGCGAGATCGACGCCTGGGCGGCGTACGGGATCCCGTGCGCCGCCATGATCTGCGTGAGGTCTTTGCGACGCTGCTGCTTGCCCGCCTGAGCCGCGCCTACCTCGGCTGTCGTCGCCCACGCGCCCTTCGGCGTGGCCGAGGAACGCTGGATGCCTGTGTTCATGTATGCGCCGTTGTCATAGCAGACGTACACCATGTCGTGCCCGCGCTCCATCGCACCCGAGAGAGCCTGGAGGCCGATGTCGTAGGTCCCGCCGTCACCTCCGAAGGCGACGAAGCGTACCTTCTTGTCTGGGTCGATCTTGCCCGCACGCGCAAGACCCTTGAACGCAGACTCGACACCGGAGATGGTGGCCGCAGCGTTCTCGAACGCGTTGTGGATGAACGGCGTCTTCCAGGAGGAGTACGGATACATCGTGGTCGACACTTCCAGGCAACCCGTCGCGCATCCGACGACGACGGGATCCTCCCCCGCGCCGAGAA
Organism: Actinomycetes bacterium; assembly: GCA_021372825.1. Classification (GTDB taxonomy): domain Bacteria; phylum Actinomycetota; class Coriobacteriia; order Anaerosomatales; family Anaerosomataceae; genus JAJFTR01. The sequence continues at coordinate 4,032 of JAJFTR010000073.1, read as the reverse complement.
GGACTTGCCGGACCGCGATCGAGGCCCCGCACCCGGCGCAGAGCCGGTGGCCTCCTGCAAGACGGTCTTCTCTGTGGGTGAGCTCCCTTAGATTGGCCATCGGTCACGCCTCCTCTCGTGCGCCAAGATACGTGAGCGTCGCTGGCGCCGCGCTACCCGCAGCGATATCCGCCAGGTCACCGTACACACGCTCGATGAGTTCGAGTTTCACATCACTACCGCCGAGTCCGTAGATGTAGTCGACCACAGGCATACGGTCGACCGCGTCGTAAAGCGCACTTCTCACTTCGCAGAACAGCGGTCCACCCTCGGCTCCGAAAGACTCGGCGCGGTCGAGCACCGCGACAGCCTTCACGCCCTTGAGCGCGCGTGCAAGTTCCGCATACGGGAACGGCCGCCACACTCTGATTTTGACGGTGCCTACCTTCGCGCCCTGCTCGCGAAGCCCGCGGGCGACGTGACGGACGTTGCCCGCCGTGGAGCCCATGACCACGATGGCGACGTCGGCGTCCTCCATACCCCAGCCTTCGACGACATCGAACGGCCTTCCGGACAGAATGGAGTACTCGGCTCCCACATCCTTGATGACGGTTCGAGCGTTCTCCATCGCGATCCTCTGCTGCTTCTTGAACTCGAAGTACGGACCGCCGAGCCCCGCAAACGACCCGTGCATCACAGCGTGCTCCATATCCAGCAGCGGGTTTCTCGGCTGGTACTCACCGACGAAAGCCTTCACCGATTCGTCGTCCATCACAGAGGCTCGGTCGATCGAGTGCGTGGTGATGAACCCGTCGAGCGTGGTCATCACAGGCAGCATGACCTCCGGGTGCTCGGCCACGCGCACCGCCATGAGAGTGTTGTCATACGCTTCTTGAGCGTTCTCGGCGAAGTACGTGACCCACCCCGTGTCGCGCGCGCCCATGATGTCACTGTGATCGCAGTGGATGTTGATGGGTGCCGAGAGAGCACGGTTGGCGTTCGCCATCACGATCGGCAGACGCATGCCCGCCGCGATGTGCAGCTCCTCCCACATAAGCGCAAGGCCTTGCGAAGAGGTAGCGGTCATCACGCGGGCACCCGCCGCGGACGCGCCGATGCAGGCGCTCATGGCGGAATGCTCTGATTCCACGGTCACATATTCCGTATGCACTCTCCCTTTGGCGACGAACGCCGCGAACTCTTCGACGATAGTGGTCTGCGGAGTTATCGGGTACGCAGCCATCACGTCCGGAGCACACTGACGCATCGCCTCGGCGACGACCTGGTTGCCGGTAGCGGCAAGAGTCTTGTGTGTCGGCATCTACTTCACCTCCGGCAGGTCGCAACCTTCGGGCACCATCTGGATCGCGTCGACAGGACAAACCTGGGAGCAGATACCGCAACCCTTGCAGTGATCGAGGTCGAAGGTGGTGACCTTCTCGTCCGCCACCTTGATGGATGAGTCAGGACACACGATCCAGCACAAGAGGCATTGGGTGCACTTCTCGTCATCACGCCATGGACGCTCGCTCCGCCAGCCGCCTGTCACGTATGCGACGCTGTTTCCCGCTTCTGGGATCACCGCGCCGGGTGGGAAGTCCTTGTACGTCCACGACCCTATCTGGGAGATGTCCCACTTCATGCCACGGTCACCTCCTCGTATGCTCGATCGACCGAAGCCCAGTTCGCATCTATCATCTCTTGGCCGAACTTCTTGGAGAGGTTCTTGGCCAGCAGTTGTTTGAACGCATCCATATCCACGACGCCGGTGAGTCTGATGAGCGCGCCGACCATCGGGGTGTTCGGGATGTCTCGCTTGATGGTGTCCAGAGCGATACCGGAGGCGTCGACACACGCGACCCGCGCCCCTTGAGGGATCTTGAGCTTCGCTCTTACCTGCTCCGGCGGCGTGCACGTGTTGACGATGACGATCCCGTCATCGGCAAGCCCCTCTGCGACATCCACGATATCGAGCAGCGAATCGTCCAGCACGACGACGATGTCAGGGTTCTCGATGTTGCAGTGGATCTCGATCGGCACGGAACTGATGCGTGTGAACGCCTTGATCGGCGCACCCATGCGCTCCGGACCGTACTCCGGCATAGCCTGGGGGTACTGGTCCGCGGCCAGCGCGGTTTCAGCGACGACCTTCGCGGCTGTCACCGCTCCCTGGCCCGCACGCGCATGCCAACGGATCTCCGTCAGCTGCTGCATGGAACTCCCCTTCCTTTGAACCCGTCCGGCAATCGATACCGTATCGCCCCAACCACTTTCCGGTAGGGGTCTGTGTGAGTAGTTAGAACAGGATACGAGGCTCTCCTCGGTGGATGGCGGGTCTACCACCGCGAGCGGTTGACATCAATCGGTGAACGGAGCCCAGAAAATACCAGCGCCTACATCTCGCGGCGTGCTTCGAGAGCTCTCCCGAGCGTGACCTCATCGGCGTATTCAAGGTCGCCTCCGACGGGAAGCCCGGACGCGATACGCGTGACTCTCACGCCGAGGGGCTTAGCGAGACGCGCGATGTAAAGAGCCGTCGTCTCGCCTTCTACGTTCGGGTTCGTGGCGACGATGAGCTCCTCGATGCCGCCGGTTCCGATCCGCTCAATGAGCTCGCGCATGCGCAACTGGTCAGGTCCGATGCCGTCTATCGGCGAGATGGCCCCTTGGAGCACATGATACCTCCCATGGAACTCTCCCGTCCGCTCGATCGCGACGACGTCACGCGGTTCCTCCACCACGCAGATCACCGACGGATCACGCTTCACGTCCGCGCAGATCTCGCACAATTCACCCTCGGCGAAGTTGAAGCACTGTGAGCAGAAGTGGATGGACCGCTTGACCTCCACAAGCGCCTGGGCCAACCTCTCCGCTACCTCCGCATCGGAACGCAGGATGTAGTAAGCGAGACGCTGGGCGGACTTGGGACCGATGCCGGGGAGGCGTTCGAGCTCATCGAGCAAGCGCGCGATGGGAGGCGCATACATCGCCATGGCTACATGAGCCCCGGTATTCCCATGCCGCCGGTGACGGCGCTCATCTTGCGGCTGGCAAGATCTTGAGCCTCGCGAATGGCCTCGTTCATCGCCGCGGTGATGAGATCCTCGAGCATGGCGATGTCGTCGATATCCACCGCTTCAGGATCGATGCTGACCGAGTCGACCACCAGTTCGCCAGTCATCGTCACTTTGACGGCGCCCCCACCGGCCGAGACGTGCACGCGCTCTTCCTTGAGCTCGTCTTGGACGCGTTGCATCTCCGCCTGCATGCGCTTGGCCTGTTTCATGATGTCGGCCATGTTCGGTTGCTTCATCCAGGTTCCTTCCGGTAGGTCAGTCTTCTTGGTTGTGCTCGCGCTCCTCGACGATCTGAGCGCCAAGCTCATTGATCAGACGCGCTTCTACATCCACCGATGTCTGCGAAGCCGCTGTACTCTTCGCATCTAGAGGGGCTGTGGGAACAGAGGGTACTGCTTCGGGGGCGGCACCGGCGGTCGTCGTATCGGCAGCCGCTGTCGCGTCCAGTGTCGAGACGCCTTCCCTGCCGAGACGGAACTCGATGGGCGGCTGGATCTTGAGCACCGAGAAGATGCTGCGACGCAAGACTTCGAGCGTCTCGGGCTTCCGCGCCAGCTCGATGGCGAATCCTTGCTCTCTAGGGAATTCGATCACCACAGTGTCGGCGACGACTTCGAGCTCTGTCGAGTCGAACAAGTGCGACCGGGATGGCTTGAGCTTCTTGAACTCGGCGACGATAGCGGGCCACGCACGGCGGATCGAGGCGAGGTCGGGCCTTCCGCCACTGACCGCGGCTGCGAACGCAGCTTCAGGCTGATTCGGCGCTGGGGGACTGACGGTCGATGGCTCCGCGGCTGGCCGTACCTTGCGCTGACGTTCAGCACGCTCAGGCTCGGCAGCGCGAGATGCCGCCATGGCCGTCTGGCCGGTTTCCAGCGCCGCGATCCGCTCGGCCAGAGCCTCCAAGGTGAGGTCCGTCTCGGGCCGAGCCATCCGCGTCAACGCGACCTCGACGGCGAGACGCTGGTCGGTAGCA
>JAJFTR010000059.1 GCA_021372825.1 Actinomycetes bacterium | reverse complement strand
AACTGCGCCTGCAGCGAGATGGCGAAGATCGGCGTCATGGCACCGATCCCCAGCCCCACGAGCGCCATGAAGATCGCGAGCTCCGTGTTGCCGGTCTGAGTCGTGATGCGCGACAGCATGAACATGCCCACCAAGGCTATCGCCAGTCCCACGACCCCAAAACGCTTGTACTTCCCCGTTCGGCTGATGAGCTGGCCGACGCCCGCCGATCCGATCGGCATGGCAAGCATCATCGGGGTGAGCAATGTGCCTGAGTTGGACGCGGTGCGTTCCAAGACGACCTGCATGAACGTCGGCAGGAACATGATCGACCCGAACATGCCGACTCCCGAGAAGAACAGCACGACCATGCTCGCCGTGAAGCTGCGGTCCTTGAAGAGCGTGACATCCAGGATCGGCTCGGTGGTGTGGAGCTCACGCCACACGAATAGCGCGAGCACCACAGCCGAGGACACGAGCAGGGCGATGATCGTCGGCGATCCCCAGGCGTACTGCGATCCTCCCCAGTTGAGGGCGAGGAGCAAGGGCGCCACTCCGCCTGCAAGTGTGACCGCCCCCAGATAGTCGATGTTGTGACGCTGGTTGGACTCGGGACGCGGCATCACGATAGCGAGCGCGATAAGCGCGAGGATACCGAAAGGGACGTTGACGTAAAAGATCCAGCGCCACGACAGTGCATCGGTGATCCAGCCTCCCAGCATCGGACCGACGACCGAGGCGATTCCGAAGACCGCACCTGTGAGGCCTTGATACCGCCCCCGCTCCTTGGGTTCGAACAGGTCGCCGATGATGGCCATGGCGTTCGCCATCATCATGCCGCCGCCCACACCTTGAAGCCCGCGGAAGACGATCAGCTGTGTCATCGGACTCTCTGCTCCGAAGAGCGTCCGGAACACCGTGTTCAGCCACGGCTCGCCAGCCGCACCCGAAAGCGCAGAGCCTGCCAGGAAGATGAGGATGCCCGAGATGTAAAACCACTTCCGGCCGTACATGTCGGACAGCTTGCCGACCACCGGGATCGCAATGGTCGACGTGAGCGAGTACATCGTGAACACCCATGAGAGCATCGACATCCCACCGAGTTCCCGGACGATCGTCGGAAGCGCGGGACCGACGATGGTGTTGTCGAGCGCGCCGAGAAGCATCGCCAGAAGAACACCGGCCAGGATGGACATCTTGCGTTGGTGTGGCATGTCGCGTAAGGGCATATCCTCTCCTACCACTCATCTTCGGCGGAACACCGCCGAGAAGCCTGCCGGCACGTGCGGTGCGTGCGGCCCGGCTTGCTCATAGAAACGGAACGAGAACCGGAGCCGACTAGGTCGGCTCCGGTCAGGAACCTCAGGTCTTCTCGCGCATTCGCGGCTGATACCGCGGATGCGAGTGTGAACGGTCTCTACTCTTGCGAGACCCCATCCAGCTTGAGCAGGAAGCTCACGTGCCCGGTCGCCGCTTCGGGTAGCCCCAGGAAGGAGGTGTACGAATCCGCAGCCTCCTTCATCGCGTCGAGCAACGCCTGGCCTTCGCGCATCTCATCCACACTCGAGCCGAGGCCGCCGGACATCTTGGCCAGCGCCTCCGCCGTGGTGTTGATACCCGGCAGCTTCTGTCCCTGGACCGTGCCGCCGTGAGCGACCGCATCGAGCGTGGAGACCAGGTCACTCATCATCTGAGGCAGCGACGCGAAGTCATCGAACATCCCTGAGGACTCCGACAGGCCGGATGACGCTTGGTCCAGTCCCTCCGCGATGCCCTGCAGCCCGCTCACGGTGGTCGTAAGACCAGGGAACTGCTGCCCCTGCACCACACCGCCGTCGCGAAGCACGACAAGAGCCGCCTTCAAGTCCTCGAACGCCTGCGGAACGGCGCTCAGCATGCTGGCCTGATCCACGATCGCTGTAAGGCCGGCCTCGGTCTGCGCAAGACCTTGCGCAAGCGCCTCGAGGTTGTCTCGGGTAGTCACCAGCCCCGGAATCGTCTCAGAGCCCAGCGTGCCGCCGTCGCGCAGGACATCAAGCAGAGCTTGCTGCTCGGCGATGCCCGAAGCGAGCTGTTGCAACACGGAGTCCTGAGGATACGCCGCAGCGCGGTCGTTAGCAAGCGCGAGAAGCGCCGTGTTGGATGAGCGGATCTGGTCCAGAAGGCCTATCTGAGCATCAAGGAGGTCCACAAGCCCCTCGGCTCCGGTGCGTGCTTGCGTGACACCGCTGAGAATCTGCGACAGACCCGCCTGAAGATCGTCGAGCGAATCGAACTGGGTCGTGTCGATACCGGCGATCACGCCACTCAGGTAGTCGAGTTGGCCCTGTGAGAGGGCCGCTAGCCCGCTCACACCAGATGACATCTCATCCAGCCCGCCCTGAAGCGCCTGCAGGCCCTCTGCGGCGTCGGTCGCCGCCGACAGGTCGTATTCGCTGAGTCCCGCGCTGATGCCGTCGAGCACCTTGATGTGCCCGTCCGACAGCTGCTTGAGTTGCCCGAGCCCCGCGCTGAGTTCCGCCAGCTGATCGGCAGCCGAAAGGTCAGGCGAGGAGGGTAGCATAGG
>JAJFTR010000040.1 GCA_021372825.1 Actinomycetes bacterium | reverse complement strand
CGCACAGTGACGGCGATCTTCCGTCCCGAGGTAGGAGCCGAAGTCGAGTCCGCACTGTGGCACTTCTCCTCGGAGCTCGGGCTGGTCGTGCTGTGGATCGGCATCTACACCATGTTCACAGGCGTGTGCATGGCGCTTCTTCAGAGCAACGCGAAGCGGATGCTCGCGTACCACTCGGTGAGCCAGATGGGTTTTATCCTCGCAGGTATCGGCGCCGCCGGGTATCTCGGTGCGCACGGCGCGATGGGGTATGCGGGAGCGCTCTTCCATGTGGTGAACCACGCGTTGTTCAAGGCATGCTTGTTCCTTGGCGTCGGGGCGGTCTTCTTCCGCACGGGTTCTCTTGACATGTACAAGCTGGGTGGCCTCTGGAAGCGCATGCCGCTCACGTTCTTGTTCACCCTGATAGCCGCGTGTGGGATCACGGGTATCCCGCTCTTCAACGGGTTCGTGAGCAAGTCCCTCATCCATCATGCTCTCGTGGAAGCGGTAGACCTGCACGGTCTTGCGTCGCTCGAGCTTGCCGAGAAGATATACGTGGTCACCTGTGGGGGCACGGCGTGTTCATTCATCAAACTCATCGGCTTCGTCTTCTTGGGCATGCCGAAGGTGGAGTACGGCCCTGAGGTGAAAGACGCGCCCCCACTGATGCTCGTTGCGATGGGGCTGCTGTCGACGGCCATCATCGTTCTGGGGCTCTTTCCACAGGTCTTGCTCGACGGCGTATTCGCGCCGGCCTTGCACACGTGGGGGCTGCACTCCACAGTCCTCACTGAGTATCTCGAGGAGTACTTCCTCAGATGGGGCGACATATCCTCGGTGGTCGTGGCGTTCGCCATCGGCTTCACCGTCTTCTTCGTAGGTATCAAGACGGGGCTCTTCCACGCGAAGTTCCCCGACTGGCTCTCGATCGACTGGTGGTATCGGCAACTCGCGCACGGCATGCTCGACCTCTTCCGCGGGACCAGTGAAGCCTACGAGGCGATGCGGACGAGCTTCTCGGAAACCCTCATGGCGGTTCGATCCGGCTACCGACAGGTGTGGTTCCGCTTGGAGCGCGCGCGTCGGCGGCTGTTGGTGACGTTGACGACCGGTGCGCCGGGACCGCGGGACCAACATCTGGTCCAGCATGCGTACTTGTTGCTCGAAAGGGAGCGTCAGGCGGAGGTCCGTTATGCGGTCCAGAAGGCTACCGAACGTCTGCGTGAGCAGCACGAACATGACGAACTCGCGTGGCGAGGCGAGATCGACGCGATGAGAGAGATCGCTTCGTACGTGGCGCAGCGTCTGTTCAACGTGCGGATGACCGTGGTGATAGAAGCGGTGCGAGCAGGGCACACTGAGGAACTCGGCGTCACCATCGACCGGCTTGTCGCGGGTCTGGCGAAGTCTCGCGAGGACGTTGAGGCGGTAGCGCGTGAACTTGCGCCCGCGCGCATGCGGGGAGTGAACGTGTTGCGCGAGATCTCGAAGGCGACGAACCGCATCATGAGCGACGAACGTTTCGACCTCATGATGCTCGCCGCGCTGCCGCGCCCGCGTCATGCGCCACGACCTGCGATCGAGTCCGAGGCGGAGGTCCGTCGCGCACTACGGGAGCACGCCGCTCTTGTCGCGTATCGCGCCGAAGGGCTGACCTGGCTGGAGAAGACGGGCCGGTGGATGACGGAGATGGCTCGACTGGTCGTCGACGGCCTCACACGGGAGCGCACGAGCTGGGCGCTCGGCGACTCTCTTGATGACGCGACCGTGATCAGCACCCGGCGAACCATCCAGCGTTACGCCCGGGACATGAGTTTCAACATCGCCGTCATCGCGCTCATGCTGCTCGCGTTCGTGATCGCGCTCTCGAACAACGTGTGAGTCCGCTAGTGCGAGGAGTCACCCGAAAAGCGAGCCTGGAGCACTTAGGGAAGTTGCTCTTGCGGGTGGCAGTTGAGGCACAAGTCATCGCTGGCCGACGTCGGCGTGCCCTCCACCAGCAACCGGTAGTTGGTCGTCTCATGGGGGAAGTTCTGGAAGCGCGGATTGTCCGCTGCGTTGGCGCCGTCAGTCGAGCTGATCGAGAACGATTCCGCGTCGCCCGCGTCTTCCGTGAGCGTTCCGACCGACCGGGCGTCCTCGTGGCATTGCTGGCAGATCGGAGCGTGGCTCAGCTGTTGGTCCGTTCGGGGGTAGGGCATGAGGTAGCCACGGTTCGAACGTGCCAGAGGGCCTACTACGGTGGATGATGTCGGCTCATCGCCGGCCAGGAGCGCCACTCTTGCATAGACGAATGCGGGGCTCGCGGTAGTCGACGAGTCGACCGGATGGTTCATGACACTTCCGCCGCTCGCACGTCCGGCGTGACATGCCAAACACCAGTCTGATCCGTATTCCGGGACTGCGGTTGTGACGCCCGCGGGATGTTGCCTGAGGAGTTTGGACGTCTTGATTGCGGCGTAGGTGGAAATCGGGTACGAGGTCCTCCATCGCTCCGACGGGAAACCCGTCACCGTTTGGGAGTCGTGCGGACTGTGGCAGTCATCGCAGCCGAGCGTCCCGCCCGCACCGGAGAAGGACATAGTGGCACTACCCCCGGTTGCGGCATCGCCCCCGGGAACGACCGAGGTCGTGTCTACCGTGTGCGCGCCTCCCGTGACCTTCGGGTCCACGCCTGTTCGGGCGAGGATCGCTCCATAGACACCTCTACCCCCGGTACCGTCGTGACAGGTGTTGCAGGAGGCCGTCACGGTCGACGCGGGTAGCAACTTGGCGCCTCCGGCCGTGTGGACGCTGTGGCAGACTCCGCAACGGTCGGTCGCGGACGTGTACAGTCCGTGTGGGCCCTTGGCGACAGCACCGCCGTACATCCCGTGTGTCGGGTGGCACATGTCGCACAATCCGCCGCCTGGGCCTGGCGCGTGACAGGGGGAGCAGTCCGCCGAGACCGTTCCCACATGGTCCTCGGGCGAGCCAGCCGGCTCGTCGTACGCGAAAGCTGCGGTCGTGAATCCGCAAAAAAGCAGGACCGCCGCGAGCAGGACCGCCCGCTGGCGAAGCTGTCGACCCACAGGCCCCCCCTTGTCGTCTTGGCAGCGTCGTTCCGCCGCTATGCATTAGATAGCGGTAAAACTTGCATTACGCAAGGGTCTGACGGAAGAGATCGCAGCTCCACACCGCCTGGTCGCATGAGACGGCGTGGCCGGTGACCTGTAGCGGCCCGGTAGACCTGTTCGTTTCACTGCTCCCAGAGTGACGTCGACAGATAGCGCTCTCCTGTATCCGCCACGACGGTCACGATGGTCGTGCCCGCGAATTCGGGACGCGACGCCACACGGAGCGCCGCGCATACATTCGCTCCGGACGAGATCCCGGCAAGCAGCCCTTCTTCGACAGCGAGGCGGCGAGCCATCGCGATCGCGTCAGCTGTGCTCACATGCTCGACCTCATCGATAAGGGACGTGTCAAGCACGGAGGGAACGAAGTTGGCGCCGATGCCCTGAATGCCGTGCGGCGCGGGTGTCTCGGGGACGCCTGCGATCCGTTGAGCGATGATGGGGGATTCGGCGGGCTCGACAGCCACGATGCGCGCGCTCGGCCGATGTTCGCGCAGGTAGCGTCCGGTTCCGGTGATCGTCCCTCCTGTGCCCACGCCTGCCACGAACGCGCCGAGCACCTCGTGGCCGAGCGCCGCGTCGATCTCAGGTCCGGTCGCCAGGTAGTGAGCCTTAGGGTTTGCTGGATTGTCGAACTGGCGAGGCATGAAGGCGCCTGGCGTGCCTTGTTCGATTCGCTCCGCCTCTGTGACAGCACCGGCCATGCCCTGCTCGGCAGGCGTGAGCACGAGCTCCGCGCCATAGGCGACCAGTAGCCTGCGACGCTCCAGTGAAAAGCTCTCAGGCATGGTGAGGACGACACGGTATCGTCGGGCGGCTCCGACCATCGCGAGCGCGATACCTGTGTTGCCCGAGGTCCCGTCGACGATGAGTGACTCACCCGGCACGAGACGTCCCTGGCTCTCAGCCTCCAGGACCATGGCGAGTCCGATGCGGTCTTTCACCGATCCGCCCGGGTTGTGCGATTCGAGCTTGGCGATGACTGACGCGTCGAGGCCGGCCGCGAGGCGGTCCAGCCGCACATGGGGCGTGTTCCCGACGAGGCCGGTGACACTCTCCGTTATCCCGGGCATTCAGAGCTCCTCCTCATGCGGGTCGAAGTCGGGGTCGGTCGATGTGATCGGGCCGGCGATGGGTGCGCGGCCGTGCTTCACCAGGTAATCATCGATCGCGACCTTAAGACCGTCGGTCGCGAGCACACTGCAGTGCATCTTGGCGGGAGGCAGGCCGCCCAGCTCGTCAGCGACCTGCTGCTTGGTGATCATGACAGCCTCGGACAATGTCATTCCCTTGGCCATCTCGGTCACGATCGAGGAGGTCGCGATGGCCGCGCCACAGCCGAGGGTCTGGAACTTGATGTCAGAAATGCAATCGTCTGCGACCTTGAGCGTGATCTTCATGACGTCACCGCACACAGGATTGCCTACCTCGCCGACGCCGTCCGGGTCCTCGATGACTCCCACGTTGCGGGGATTGCCGAAATGCTCCATGACCTTCTCGGTGTAAAGCATGTGTCTCTCCTGTTTCGCGCGTCGCCTACAAGGCGGCGACCGTCTTGTCGTAGAGCGGATTCATCGAACGCAGGCGTTCCACCACCGGTACAAGGCGGTCGATGAAGTAGTCGATGTCGTCTTGCGTGGTGGAGCGGCCCAGACTGATGCGCAACGAGCCATGAGCGAGTTCCACCGGGCAGCCGATCGCGAGCAAGACATGGCTGGGCTTGAGAGACCCCGAGCTGCACGCCGACCCGGTGGAGACCGCGATCCCTGCCGCATCGAGGTGCAGGAGCATCGCCTCTCCCTCGGCGCCCGGTATCGTGAAGTTCACGATGTGAGGCAGGCGGTCGCGAGCCTCCGCGGCGTTCACGCGCGCATAGGGCACCCGCGCCAGCACCGCGTCGATGGCGTGGTCGCGCAGCGCCGTCAGTCGCGGCATCTCATCGGCCTGCTCGGCGAGCATGAGTTCGAGCGCTGTCGCGAATCCTACCGCGCCTGCCACGTTGCTCGTCCCGCTGCGGCGCTTGGATTCCTGACCACCTCCCATGAGGTAGGGCGCCATACGCACACCGCGCCTCAGGTACAGCGCGCCTGTGCCCTTGGGTCCGTAGATCTTGTGTCCCGAGAAGGACGCGGCGTCTACTCCGAGGGCTTCTACGTCGAAAGGCACTTTGCCGGCCGTCTGCGCGGCGTCGGTGTGGAAGAGTGCGCCGCGATCGTGCGCTACCTTGGCGAGTTCGGCCACCGGCATGAGCGTGCCGATCTCGTTGTTGCCGTGCATGACCGAGACAAGAACGGTGTCGTCGCGCATCGCCGACGCAAGGTCCTCCGGATGGACCACTCCGTCGGTGCGCGGCGCGACTTCCGAGACCTGGAAACCGTGCTTGCCGAGCCACTCCGCCGGCGCGAGGATGGCGTGGTGCTCAAAAGACGAAACGATGAGATGCCCGCGGTTCCGCCCTCCCGCGGTCGCAAGGCCGATGAGCGCAGCGTTGTCCGACTCGGTCCCGCCGGACGTGAACACGGCCTCATCGGCGCGAGCGGCCCCGATCGCACGCGCGACGCGCTCGCGAGCGTCCTCGAGCGCGGACGCGGCGTCGCGTCCCAGGGCATACAGGCTGTTGGCGTTCCCGAACCGCTCAGTGAAGAAGGGGAGCATCGCCTCTACGACGCGCGGGTCTGTGGGCGTCGTGGCGGCGTGGTCAAGATATACGGTGTGGTCCATCAGGTCTCCTTTGTCAGCGCGCGGTGTTGTTCGAAAGCGGCCTCCCGAGACGCCAGTGTCGCGAGGTCCCAGCGCTCGAGAACGACTCGAAGGCTTCGAGCAGCGTCGCTCCACAGAGGGGCGGCCTCGCAGGCACGCGTCTGCTCGCACTTCTCGGCAAGAGTACACACGGTCGGCGCAAGGGGCCCATCGAGTGCTTCCACTGCCTCAAGAGCGGTGATCGTGGCGGGATCGCGGGCAAGCACGAAGCCGCCACGCACTCCTCGGACACCGCTTACCAGGCCCGCGCGCCTGAGCTCCGCGAGAAGCTGCTCGAGGAACGCGGCGGGAAGTCTTCGGGAAGCGGCTATCTCGCGCGCGCTCAGTGGGCCATCGCCCCATGCTTGAGCAAGTTCGATGAGTGCGAGGATGCCGTATTCACTACGGGCTGAGAGACGCAACGACCCGTTCCTCCTCCGCAAAATCCTATCGAAACAGTCAGATATATCACGGGACAGTACGCGTGGATCTGCGGTTCGTCAAGCGAGAACGCGTGAGGTGATCCGGGAAGTGCCTCAGCGACGTGTTTGCGGTACCGTGGGAGCATCCGCACCAGGAGGTACCGCGATGTCGAAAAGCCACGGGGCCCGCGCGCCTGTGCCGGCGATGCTCACTGATCTTTACCAGCTCACCATGGCGTACGCGTACTGGCGGTCGGGGGCCGCCAGTCTTGACGCGTGCTTCCATGTCTCGTTCAGGCGCAACCCCTTCGAGGGCGGTTATGCGGTAACCTGTGGACTCGCACAGGCGGTCGACTACCTAGCTGCACTGCATTTCACCGATGACGACGTCGCCTACCTTTCCACACTCACCGGCAACGACGGGAAGCCGCTTCTTCCGGGGGAATTCCTGGAGTGGCTTGGCGACTTTCAGTTCACCTGCGATGTCGACGCGGTTCCGGAGGGGACCGTCGTGTTCCCGGGTGAGCCGTTGGTGCGAGTGGTCGGCCCGATCGTCCAGTGTCAACTCGTCGAGACCGCCCTCCTCAACATCGTGAACTTCCAAACGCTCGTGGCCACCAAGGCAGCGCGAGTGTGCTATGCCGCACAGGGCGATCCTGTGATCGAGTTCGGTCTAAGACGTGCGCAGGGTCCCGATGGCGGGCTGTCGGCGAGCCGTGCGGCGTACGTGGGCGGATGCGTCTCGACCTCCAACGTCCTGGCTGGTCAAAGGTTCGGCATCCCTGTGGGCGGCACGCACGCTCACAGCTGGGTCATGGCCTTCGAGAGTGAGATCGACGCGTTTCTCGCATATGCCGACGCGCTGCCGAACAACGCGGTGTTCCTCGTGGACACCTATGACACGCTGCAGGGAGTGGCGAACGCGATCGAAGCGGGCCGCCGCCTGGAGAACAACGGTCATCGGATGGTGGGCGTGAGGATCGACTCGGGTGATCTGGCGTGGCTTTCCCGCCGAGCGCGTGAGATGCTCGACGCGGCAGGGATGCAGCACGTGAAGGTCTACGCGTCCAACGAACTCGACGAGTATCTGATCGCGAGTCTCAAAGACCAGGGCGCCAAGATCGATGTGTGGGGTGTCGGTACGCGTCTGGCCACTGCAGACGGGCAGCCTTCGCTGGGGGGTGTCTACAAGCTTTCGGCAGTGCGCAAGCCTGGCGGCCCGTGGGAGCCGCGCATAAAGGTGTCCGAGCAAACTGCGAAGGTCACCATGCCGGGTCTTCAAGGTGTGCGTCGTTTCGCAAGCCACGGCGTGTATGTGGGAGACATGATCTACAACGAACTCGACCCGCCGCAGGCCTGCGAGATGGTCGACCCGAACGACCCGACACGCAAGAAGACCTTCTGCACCGACGAGGTCGAGGAGCTGCTGGTCCCGGTCTTCCGCGCGGGTGCGCTCGTCTATGACGTACCTCGCACCGATCAGGCTCGCGCGCGCACGGCCGCGCAGCTGCGTTCGTTCGACGAGGGAGTCAAGCGCTTCTACAATCCATCCGAGTATCCCATCGGGCTTGAGCGTGGACTGCACGAACTCCGGACCCGGCTCATCTTGAGAGCTCGCGGGTTGGACAGGTGAGGAGGACGCGATGAGGGCGCTGCTGCTCGTAGACCTGCAGAACGACTTCATGCCGGGTGGCTCGCTTGCGGTGGCGGACGGGGACGCGGTGGTCGACGTGGCCAATGGCCTCGCGCCCTTGTTCCCGCTTGTGGTCGCCACGACCGACTGGCACCCGCGTGACCACCGCTCCTTCGCCTCGAACCATCCCGGGCGAAGAGTGGGGGATGTTGTGGAACTGGGCGGGGTACCGCAGGTCTTGTGGCCTGACCACTGCGTGCAGGCCACACCCGGGGCGTCGTTCCACTCGTCGCTCGACGTGGCGCCGATCGGCTATGTCGTGCGCAAGGGAACTCATCGCGACATCGACAGTTACAGCGCCTTCTTCGACAACGACCACAGAAGCGGTACCGGCCTGGAGGCGTATTTGCGTGAGCGTGGCGTGCTCGACGTGTTCGTGATGGGCCTTGCGACCGACTACTGCGTGAGGGCGACCGCACTCGACGCCGTGAGCCTCGATTTTGGCGTCACGCTTGTTGCCGACGGCTGCAGGGCGGTCGAGATGCAACGCGGAGACGGTGAGCGCGCCATCGCTGAGATGCGTGCCGCTGGCGTGGGTGTCATCACGAGCGAGCATCTGCTCGGCACACCGGAAAGCAAGTAAGGGGAACCAACGTGAAAGTCGTGGCTTTCAACTGCAGCGCGCGTCTGAATGGGAACACGTCGGTGCTGTTGTCTCACGTGCTGGAGCCTATCGAGGCACAGGGCATCTCTACCGAGACGTTCGTTCTTGCAGGCAAGAAAGTGCACGGTTGCACGGCGTGTATGAAGTGCCATGAGACACGGGATGGACGATGCTCAGGATTGCGTGACTATGGCAACGAATGTATCGAGGCGGCGGTGGCCGCCGATGGCATCATCATCGCTTCCCCTGTGTACTTTGCTGACATCACCGCGGAGGCGAAGGCGCTCGTGGAGCGGCTCGGCTACATAGGACGTGCGAACCCTGAGATCTTGAGACACAAAGTGGGAGCGGCTGTCATCGCCGCGAGGCGCGCCGGTGCGATGCATGCGTTCGACAGCATCAACCACCTCTTCTTGATCAGCGAGATGATCGTTCCGGGTTCGTCGTATTGGAACATCGGGATGGGAGGACCGCCTGGCGCCGTGGCCCAGGACGAAGAGGGCATAAGGACGATGACCACGCTGGGGGCCAACATCGCCTGGCTGCTGCGCAAGACCCGCGGGACGGACGACGTGGACTCTTCTCTTGATGTGAAGATCCCATAGCCACAAACCTATCGCCGCATGGCCGTCCGGGTGAGTGTACGCTGCGTCACGTTGATCGATTGCGCGCGCCGAGCGGCGAGAGCGCCCACGGGCGCAGCAGGGCGCATTCTGTGACACGCGACACGGACAGCACCGTTCACAGTGCGCGGCTCCGACCGCTCGTCAGATGTCCGTGGACTGTCGCGTGCTCATGACCGAGAGTCACGCTAGAAGAAGCTACGAAGGCCATGAAGGCCGAAGAGACCAGTCCGGGGTGATGAGCATGAAGCGGACGATCGCCGTGATAGCAGCGTTGGCGCTAGCGATGACGCTGGCGGTGCCATCTGTCGCACTCGCCGACAAAGGCGGGACACCCCATGGCGGCAAGTCCGGCGCGCCCTCAAAGGACGCCGCAGGTGCCGACAGGGGTCATCTGCCCAAGTCGAGCGACGCCAAGGGGAATGCGAAGAACAGGGTCAAGGTGGAGCCGCGCGCGGAAGCCGATGAGCCCGGCGCGGAAGCCGACGGACCCGACGACGCGGGCGAGGACGGCGCCCAAGCAGGCGACGAGGCGTCCGGCACCGCCACCGCTGCTCCGCGTGGTGATGGGATCGGGAACGCGCTCGCGAAGATCCAGGCCAATCTCGCACGGATGCAGGCCGACGTCGATGCGGGGTTGCGCAGGCAGCTGCCTCCCGGACTCCTGCGTGTCATGACGAAGTTCATGGGATGGCTCGGCATGTCTCCCGCGCCAGACGACGGGGGAGACGTTCCTTCAGTCGAGCCCACGGGTACGGTGGAGCCCACGGGTACGGTGGAGCCCACGGGTACGGTGGAGCCCACGGGTACGGTCGAGCCCACGGGCACGGTGGAGCCGTCGCCCGCTCTCACGGGCGCTGTCTCGGCCGGCTAGACGCCGCCCCTTCGCTGTCGCGTGTGGGCCGAAGTGGGCTCTCCTGTCGGCTGTCCGACCTTCTTCTGCGAGTATCGAGTGTCGCGCGCGATGCGAGGTCGCGGGAAGACCTCATCAACGGCGCGAGCAGCGCGCACGAACTCAAGGTAGACGTACGCCCGACTTCGCGGCACCATAGAACAGCTGCCCGAAGAAGGAGAGCCTGTGAGCGTACGTGTCGTGACTGACAGCACTGCCAACATCCCCTCCGAGGAGAGGGAGCGCCGAGGCATCACAGTCATACCTCTGTCGATCGCTCTCGAGGGCACCATGTACGTTGAGGGTGATGCCGACGATGCGTTCTACAAGGCGTTGGAGACCTCCAAGACGTTTCCCTCGTCATCGCAACCATCCGTGGCAGCGTTCGCCGATGTGTTCATGGAGGCTGCCGAGGCAGGCGACGAGGTCACCGGCGTCTTCATCTCGTCTCGGATGAGCGGCACCTACTCGACGGCGCTGATGGCGCGCGACCTGGTACACGAAACGCATCCGGACGCGCGCATCGAGATCGTCGATTCGGGCTCCAACTGCATGGAAGAGGGTTTCGCCGTGTTCGCCGCGACCGAAGCGGCAGCAGCGGGAGCGAGCGCGTCAGAGGCGGCGCAGGCGGCCGTCGAGATGACCGCGCACACGAGGTTCCTTTTCGTGCCCGAGACCCTCGAGTACCTTCGGCGTGGCGGACGTATCGGGTCCGCATCGGCGCTACTCGGGACGCTGCTTCAGATCCGTCCCGTGTTGACGGTCGTTGACGGCGAGACCGATGTGTTTGCACGGGTGAGGACGAGGAAGAAGGCGGTTGCCGAGATAATCGCCGCATTCGAGAAGGACATCGCACAGAAGGGTCTTGGAGGAGCGTGTGTCCACCACATCGCGGACGTGGCAGCCGGTCAGGCCCTTGCCGAAATGGTGGAGGCCGCGATCGGCGAGGCGGTGCCCGTCGTGGGGATCGGACCCGTCGTCGGAGGGCACGTCGGGCCTGGCACGGTGGGCGTCGTCTATCACACGATCGGCGTCATGGACAAGAGGCACAGCGGGAAGGCCTCGGCATGAGTGCCTCACCGGTCCTTGTGATCGATTCGTGCTCAGACCTCACCGCTTCGATGGTCGACCATCTGGATGTCGAGGTGCTGCACTTCCCTTTCACGCTGGACGGCCAGGAGCGGCTCGACGACTTCGGAAAGACGCTTCCGCACCGCGATTTCTTCGCACGCATGCGCGATGGCGCCACACCGACGACGGCTCAGATACCCCGTACTGAGCTCGAGCGAGTCTTCTCACAGGCCGCCGCATCAGGACGGCCGTTGGTGTACTTTGGGTTCTCTTCTGAGCTTTCGTCGACCTTCGACAGTGCGCACCTAGCGCGAGATGCCGTTCTCGAGCAGTTTCCTTCGGCGGACATCCGGCTCGTGGACACCCACAGCGCCTCGATCGCAGAGGGGCTCTTCGTGCATGAGGCCGCGACAAGGCATGCGGATGGCGCCACGGCTGACGAGCTCGTCGCATGGGCCGAGGAGAACAAGTTGCGAGTGAACGGGTACTTCACGCTCGAGAATCTCGAATCGCTGAGGCGCGGGGGCCGTATCTCGGACGCCGCCGCAGCGGCGGGAACCATGCTTGACATCAAACCCTTGCTCACCTTGGACCGCGACGGCAAGCTCGTGCTCAAGAAAAGCATCCGCGGCCGGAAGAAGTCGCTTGCGGCACTCGTGGACATCGTCGGTGAGCGTCGCGATGCGGCAGTGGGCGAGACGGTGGCCATCGGCCACGCCGACGCGCCGGAGGAAGCCGAGTACATCCGAAGCGTGATCGAGGAGCGGTGGGCGCCCGCGGAGGTCCTCATGCTGGAGATAGGCCCCGTGATCGGCGCCCATGTGGGGCCGGGGATGGTGGCGGTGTCTTTCTGGGGAGCCGAGCGCCCCTAGAGAGACCTCGGCGCGGCCTACCGCGCGGTCACTCGCGTGCCGGCGCGTCCGGCGAGCGCGTCTTGCAGGCACTCGGTACCGCAGATGATGGCGTCTCGGCCTGTGGTGCGCGCGAAGAAGGCCGACGCGGCTACCTTGGGCGCGATGCTGCCGCGTTCGAGCGTGCCGAGGAGCTTCTCGGCTTCCCGCACGGTGAGCGAGTCGATGGCCCGCTGCTCGGGTGTTCCGAAATCGGCGTACACGCGGTCCGCTTCCATGAGTATCACGAGAGTGTCGGCGTCGATGGCGCACGCGAGCACCGCCGATGCCCAGTCCTTGTCGATGACCGCGTCGATGCCTTCGATGGTGCCATCGGCACGCTCCACGACGGGCACACCGCCACCGCCGGCGGCGATGACGACCTCACCGTCGCGTGCCAAGGAGGCGATGGTGTCGGCCTCCACGATGCGGATCGGCCTTGGTGAAGCGACTACGCGGCGCATCCCGGCGCCGTTCACCGAGACGAAACTCCATCCTTCGGCCTTCTCTAGTGCGGCAGCCTGTGTCTCGGTATAGTACGGACCGATCGGCTTGGTCGGGGTCGTGAAGGCCGGGTCGTCCGGATCGACGATGCACTGCGTGATCACCGTCGAGACCCTGCGCGAGATCCCGGCGAGCGTGAGCTGGTTGTACAGGCTCATCTGCAGCATGAGGCCGATGCCGCCTTCGCTGTCCGCGTCCGCGATGTAAAGCGGCATAGGTGCGACCTGGTCGCGAGCCGCCTCACTTCGTATCAAGATGTTGCCGACGACGGGGCCGTTCCCATGCGTGAGCACAAGGCGGTGGCCACCAGCCAACATCGGTACAACGTGACGCAGCGCTGCGTTGGAACGCATGAACTGGGTCCGGATCGTGCCGTCGTCGCCCCGGCGCAGGATGGCGTTCCCACCTAGGGCGACGACAGCAAGAGGTGTGTCTCCGGAGCGGGTCATGTCAGACGCCGAGCCCGTGCTTCTCGCAGAAGTCCCGCACAACGTCATCAAGTGTTGGGGAAGAGACGTCGGTGACGGCGTATGTCGCCCGGACGCTGGGGCGCTTGATCTCGATGAGGCGCGACAGGTCGATGGGGGTGGCGACTACGACGACATCGCAGTCAGCGGCGTTGACGGTCGCCTCCAGATCGGCCAGCTGTGCAGGCGAGTAACCCATAGCCGGAAGTACCTCGGTCAAGTGGGGGTACGCGGCCAGTGTGTCGGCGATAGAGCCGACAGCGGCCGGACGCGGATCCACGAGCGACGCGGCGCCCGAAGAACGCGCGACGATGGCGCCAGCGCCGTACGGCATCCCACCGTGGGTGACGGTGGGTCCGTCCTCGATCACAAGCGCGCGCTTGCCGCGGACGGCCTCAGGGTCGGCAAGTGTTATCTCCGAGGCGGTCTCGATCACGAGCGCATCGGCATTGACCTCGGCGGCTACCTTCTTGAGGCCAGCCACCGCATCGGGATCGGCGGTGTTCACCTTGTTGATGACCAGGACGTCCGCCCGCCGCAGGTTCGCTTCGCCGGGATGGTAGAGGCGTTCGTGACCGGGACGGTGCGGGTCGAGCGCGACGATCTCGAGGTCTGGCACATAAAACGGCATATCGTTGTTGCCGCCGTCCCAGATCACGACGTCGGCTTCCTTCTCGGCTTCGCGCAGGATCGCCTCGTAGTCCACGCCTGCGTAGACCGTGATGCCATCACGCACCAGGTGCTCGTATTCCTCTCGTTCTTCGATGGTCACGCCGAGGCGGTCCAGGTCTTCTATGGAGGCATATCGCTCGACGCGCATCGCAAGGAGGTCGCGGTAGGGCATCGGGTGTCGCACGTCGACGGCGCGCACGCCGTGGGCACGGAGCGCCGCGACGACCCGCTTGGAGATGCCGCTCTTGCCTACGCCGGTGCGCACGGCGCACACGGAGATGACGGGTTTGGTCGACGCGACCATGGTGGGCTCCGCGCCGAGCAGCACGAACTCCGCTCCCTCCGCGATCACGAGGGACGCCTTGTGCATCAGGTCCACGTGAGCGATGTCGCTGTACGCGAAGACGACACGCTGGGCTCCGCGCTCGCGGATGAGAGAGACGAGCTCGGACTCAGGGACGATCGGGATGCCTTCGGGGTACAGCGGCCCAGCGAGGTCAGCGGGAAAAGTGCGGCCATCGATGCCAGGGATCTGCGTGGCGGTGAAGGCGACGACCTCGGTGCTTTCGTCGTTGCGGTAGCGCACCAGGAAATCGTGGAAGTCCCGGCCAGCCGCGCCCATGATGACCGTGCGCGTGCGATTCATGCAACGCACCTCCGATTCTATGCAGGCAGAACACGTCGCCACGTGTGACGCTCATTCGCGAGCATACGCCTTCATGCAGTACGGGGGAATAGGTGCGTCGGGGATAAGATGTGCTAGTTGATGATGCCCCGGAGTGCGTCCTCGTCAGCGAAGTCGACCACGACCCTGCCACGACACTCAAAAGTGGGTGTGTGGAGCCTGCCGTGATTGAAGCCGGCAGCACGCTCGCGCGCAGCTGCGTTCGTTGACACGTCTATCTCCACGTAAGGGATGCCATTGGCCCTGAGCCAGTTTCTCGCGCGCATACAGTCGGGACACCATGGTGTGCAATACATGAAGAGTGCCCCGGGATCTTCGCCGAGCGCGGACGGCGTCCACGCGGGCGTCTCGCTCGCTGCCGGAAGCAGGCTCGCCTGAGCGCGGTGCTGCTGGCCGGATGCAAGGGCCTCAAGTTCGCGCATGAGGACGTCAGGGTCGGGCATCTCATCGATCGCATGGACGTCGATGTAGCGGATCACGCCGTCTCGGTCCACGAGGAAGATCGCCCTTTCCGAGTAGCCCTCGCCGCGCAGCACGCCGTAGGACTGGGCGACGTGTCCGTGCGGCCAGAAGTCTGAGAGCAGAGGATAAGAGATGTCGCCAAGGCTCCTGGACCAGGCAGCCAGGCAGGCGGTCGAGTCCACACTCGCACCCACGACCTGGGTGTCATACCGGGCGAACGAGTCAAGAAGGGACTCGTAGGCCGGGATCTGGCTGGTTCACACCGGAGTCCAGGCCAGAGGGAAGAACGCGATCACCACGTTGTGCCCGCGAAAAGAAGAGAGCGTCACCTCGTCGCCGAGGTGAGAGACAAGGGTGAAATCCGGGGCGCGGCCGCCGATACGCAGGTGTGTCATGGGCGTGCTCCTTTGTCGGGATGGCTATAAAGCAGATACCCCCGAGACGCCCGCCTGACACGCCGCAGGCTACGGACGGGTCGCGGTGAGCACGTTGTGGTAGCGAAGCACAGGGTGTGATGTCACCGAGGTGAATCCTGCCGATTCGAGCGCGCCGGTCATCGCGTCAAGATCGCTGCGGTGCTCGATCGGCGGCCCCTTGGGAGTGGCTTCCTTCTTCCAGTCGACGATCGCGACGCGCGCGCCCGGCCGAAGTACTCGCAGCGCCTCTTTCAGGACGGCGGGCGGATCGTCCAGCTCGTGGTACACGTTCACGGTGTACACCAGGTCGGCCGAGCCCGTGTCAAGTGGCAGTTCCGCCGCGTCAGCCAGGGTCGGCACTATCTCCACGTCTGTTGCGCCCACCAAGTGTTGCGTCATCCATCGGACCATCTCGGACGAAGAGTCCACTGCGAAAAGCCTCCCGCCCGGTTTCATCCTCGCAGCGAACTCGCGTGCGAACATCCCGGTTCCCGCGCCGAGCTCGACGACGAGGCGCGCGTCTGGGACCCCGAACGCCTTCCACATGGGACCGGGCGCCAGGTCATCGAGGCGGGCGATGTCGTTGAGTCTCCCCAGCCGGGCAGGATCGAACCTGTGTGGGGACATGGCAAGCTCCGTTCGTAGGTTCACGAATGGCATATGGGCGGTTCACAGTTCCTTCACGGGCACCGGACACACTTGCAAGTGTAGACCCGTGGCATCACGCCAACGAAGGAGGTGTGACAAGTGAAGCACAGCAAGTCTATAGCATTGGTCGTCGCCGGATTGGTTGCCGGTCTCGTTCTCGGCAGCCTCGGGATCGCGTCGGCTGCGACGACGACAACCACGACAGCAGGACCGATTGCCGCGTGTGGCGCCCAGGTCGGTGCGGCATTCCGCGGTGCCGGCGCACGACTGGCAGACGTTCTTGCCGACCTCACCGGTCTGAGCCTGACAGACATCCAGGCGAAGCGCGCCGCTGGGGAGTCCATCGCCTCGATCGCGAAAGCGGAGGGTGTGGACCCGGATGCGGTGGTGGACCAGGCGCTCGCCGCGCGCAAGGCGATCCTGGATCAGCGTGTCGCCGAAGGCGCCCTCACGCAAGCGCAGGCTGACGCCGCGTACGCGCAGATGTCCGAGCGGCTTTCGGAGCGCGTGGACTCGACCGCCACTGGCCGCCCCGCGTGGGCGGGCGCAGGGGCGGGACGCGGCCGCGGCTGCGGAGCAGGCTCGGGAGCATGTGGGGCCTGCGGGGTGTCCGCACCCGTGCAGTAGCTGCCAAGGAGTTCCAAAGCGTTGGTTCGACGGGTGGCCCCACGCGGGGCCACCCGCTTTTGCTGCCGTGCGCAGGGCCGCTTGCGGTACGATGTGTGCCGAACTGTCGTCAAGGGGCACGATTCTTCTCGGCCCTGAAGGAGGCCCACGATGGCCGACGAGGCACATTCACTCGCGGTACTCATCGACTTCGAGAATCTCGCGCTCGGTTATGAGCGCTCGGGTACCGGCGGCCGGCGGCGCGGCGCGGCGAACAAGCCCGAGGGAAGCTTCGACATCAGGCTGGTGATGGAACGGCTGGTGGACAAGGGCAAGCTCATCGTGAAGCGTGCCTACGCTGACTGGGGTCGCTTCGCGCAGTACCGCGAGGTCATGCACGATGCCGGCATCCAGATGATGGAGATCCCCGAGCGGGGGATGACAGGCAAGAACTACGCCGACATCCAGCTTTCGGTGGACGCGCTCGATCTTTGCTACTCCAAGGAGCACATCGACACCTTTGTGATCGTCTCGGGTGATAGCGACTTCACGCCGTTGGTGAGCAAGCTCAAAGAGAACGGGAAGTCGGTGATCGGGGTGGGGATGAAGGACTCGACGAGCGACCTTCTCGCCGCCAACTGTGACGAGTTCCTGTACTACGAGGACATCATCAAGGGCCCGGCGGCGCCGGTGGTGCCGCTCGCGACCATCCCCAAAGCGAAGCGGCCGGCCATGAACCTTCTGGTGGAAGCGGTCGAGGCGCTGCAGCGTGAGAATAAGGACGTCATGTATTCATCGGCCGTCAAGGACACGATGAAGCGCAAGCAGCCGCAGTTCTCTGAGTCGTCGTACGGATATCGCTCGTTCTCGGAGCTTCTGCAAGATGCCGAGCGCTTGGGGATCGTGACGCTTCGGACCGACCAGCGCTCGGGCACGTGGGTCGTGGTCGGGTTCGCCGAGCACCAGAAGTGACCTGTTGCCGTCGCGGGGAAGACTGAGCATGCGGCCCCTGTTCGCTGACGCCGAGCTTGCGTCGCGCCTCGAAGGGTTCGCTGCGCGCGAGAACGAGCGTCTCGTGGCCGCTGCGCGGACCATCGATCCCGACAGCAGTGCGACCTCGATGCGCATAGCGGGGGGCTCGGCGGTCTTCGTAGGCGGGGACGGGGCCATGAACCACGCGGCAGGTCTTGGATTCTCGGGGCCTGTTCGGCCCTCGGACATCGATGACATCGAGGCGTTCTACAGCAGCAGGGGACTCGCGGCTCGTGTGAGCGTGTGCCCGCTCGCCGATCCGTCTGTGTGGCTCGAACTCTCACGACGCGGTTACCAGCTCACCGGTTTCGAGAACGTGCTCGTGCTTGTTCTTGCCGAGGAGACCGCACCGGGAGCGTGTGACGACCACGTCACCATCCGTGAGGCGGGACCGGATATGCTGCCGTCATGGGCCGAGTCGGTCGCGGCGGGATTCGCCGCACCTGCTGAGCCGACAGAGCAGGAGAGGGCGGTTGCGACCTTAGCCGCGCACGAGCCAGGGGCTCTGCTGTATCTGGCGTACGTCGACGGCAAGCCTGTGGGGACCGGAGAGCTCACCATCGACGGGGAGATCGGGTGGCTCTCGGCGGACACGACGCTCCCGCCCTTCCGGGGTCGCGGCATCCAGTCTGCGATGCAGCGGAGGCGGATCGCTCGGGCGCGTGCCGCGGGTTGTGAACTTGCGGTGACGGAGTCGTCGCCTGGCTCGGCATCCCAGCGCAACATGGAGAGGCTGGGTTTTCGGGTCGTTTACACGCGGGTGAACATGACGCAATGGGAGCCGGTGAAGCATCGTGCGCATCGCCTTCGTGACTGACACGTACTCGCCCGAGGTCAACGGCGCCGTCACGAGCATCGTCACCCACACACGCCTTCTCGCCGAGCGCGGCCACGAGATACTGATCATGGCGCCGACGTACGGCGAGTACACCGATGAGGCGCATCCGGGAATCACCGTCCACCGCTATCCGAGCGTGAGTTTCGTCACCAACAAGGCGACACGCGTAGCGGCGCCTTCGATCATCGACATGGTGGCGCGCCTTCGCGCCTTCGAGCCGGAGATCGTGCACATCCACACGCCTCTCACCATCGGCATCGCCGGTCTGCTCGCCGCGAAGACCCTCCATCTGCCAGCTGTGCAGACCTACCACACGTACATC
Source organism: Actinomycetes bacterium (assembly GCA_021372825.1). Taxonomy (GTDB): domain Bacteria; phylum Actinomycetota; class Coriobacteriia; order Anaerosomatales; family Anaerosomataceae; genus JAJFTR01. The sequence goes on along the minus strand of JAJFTR010000040.1, from coordinate 6,264 downwards.
CCTGATTTCATGCAGTATGTCGAACCCGCTCGTCTGCTAAGGCTCGACACACTACAGGAGCGCATCATGAACTCGATCGTGTTCGAGCGTGTGATGGAGTCAGGAGTGTGGCAGACCCTGGAGCGGTCGCGGGCGCTTGTCGAGGAGCGGGCCGATGAATTCGTGGACGCCGTCACCGGTATATCGGCTGATGTAGCGGAGAGGCGGCCTGAGTTCACGACTCGTCTGGCTTGGCGCTACACACGGCTCATCTACAACCGCAGCGATCTGGTGCTCACTCCCTCGATCGCGCTGAAACGAGCGCTCTTGAGCCACGGGATCACCGCGCCGGTGGAGTACGTCAGCAACGGGATCGATGTGGACCTCATCGCCCGCAAGGAGAGCTACGAGCCGTCGGGCCGAATCGTGCACGCCGGCAGACTCGGTTTTGAGAAGAACGTGGACGTGGTGATCGAGGCTTTTGCGCGTGTCGCCGAGAAGCACCCTGGGTTGGTGCTTGACATCCGCGGCGACGGACCTGCGCGTGGGAGTCTCGAACGGCTGGCGGCCACTCTGGGGCTGGAATCGCACGTACGTTTCACGGGTTTCGTGGACAGAGCGGTTCTGGCGCGTGAATACCGCGACTACGACTGCTTCGTCACAGCCAGCACGATGGAGACGCAAGGCATCGTCTTGCTTGAGGCCATGGCCGCGGGTCTGCCTGTGGTGGGCGTACGTGCGCTGGCGGTGCCGGAGATAGTACGCTCGGCACGGGACGGCATCGTCGTGCCGCCGGGAGACGTGCAGTCCTTCGCACACGCGATCGAGCGGCTCGTCAGCGATGACCAGCTACGCGAGCGGCTCGGTCGACAAAGCGCGGTCGATGTCCAGCGTCACGCCATAAAAAGCGTCGTGTCCGAACTTGAGCGGCTGTATCGGCAGACGGCGGCATCCTACGCAAAGGCGTAGTCACTCTGCGGTGATCTGGATAGCGTTCACCGGACACAGCTCCACGCAATCCCGGATGTCCGCGTAGAGCTCCTCTCCGGGACTGTCTGTGAGCACGTAGGCGATCCCATCGTCGCCTACACGGAACACCTCGGGGCATGTGTCTTCACACACGCCGCACCCGATGCATGACTCGCGGTCTACAACCGGTTTCATCGGCATCCTCCCGGATCGTCGGCCGTGATGCTCACGCAGGGGATATTGCCCGATACGTGTCTGGTGAAACCCTGTTCGCTCGTGCACGAAGAGCGAGCACGTCACTCAGCGTCGATCAAGAGCTCCCAGATGGCCACGTCCAGCCAGCGCCCGAACTTGCGGCCGACTTCGTGCATGACGCCGACGAGCGAGAATCCGAGCGTCTCGGCAAGAGCGAGGCTTGCGGTGTTCTCGGTGCAGATGCGCCCGATGATCGAGTGGATGCCGAGAGCGGGAGCGAGTCCGATGAGCTCTCGCGAGAGGGTGCGACCGACACCATGTCGATGCTCATCTGGGTCCACGTACACCGAGAGCTCGACGGTCGCGTCATACGCGCAACGGTCCGACCACGTGGAGCAGGCTCCCCATCCGACGACGCGCCCGTCCTTCTCGGCCACGAGCACTGGATGGCGTTCGCGGTGCTCGGTAAGCCATGCGGCACGGTCTTCGGGTGTCTTGGGCTCGGTGTCGAAGGTCGCAGTGCTGCTGGTGATCGCGTCGTTGTAGATGGCGGCGATCGCCGCGGAATCTGCGGCGGTGGCGGGACGGATGTGCACGTCGTCTCCTCTCGGTGATCGATCGGGGGTGTCTCGGCCGTTGTGCGCGTCTGCTGGCTAGCGTACACTAGCGTTTCCGCAAGAACACACCGGCACATGCGTGTCGAGTTATAGGCACACCTGTCAGTGCGACGCTGCGGCCTGTCCGGGGCCGCGTTCGTGAGGAGGTAGCATTGAAGCACACCATGCCCAAGAACTTCCCCGTGGAAAGTACGCTCGGCACGCAAGAGATCAAGGTCGACGATACGACGCTGCGCGATGGCGAACAGACCGCGGGCGTGGTCTTCGCCAACACGGAGAAAGTGCGCATCGCCAAGTTGCTCGACGAGATCGGCGTCGATCAGATCGAGGCGGGCATCCCCGCCATGGGGGGCGATGAGCGGGACGTGATCGAGGAGATCGCCCACCTGGGGTTGCGCTCGTCGGTGCTGGGCTGGAACAGAGCGAACACCCTTGACATCCAGACATCTCTTGACTGCGGCGTGGACGCCATCGCGATCTCCCTGGCGACCTCTGACATCCACATCGAGACGAAGCTCAAGAAGGACCGCGACTGGGTCCTCAGGACCATCCGCGAGTGTGTGGCATACGCGAAGGACAAGAATCCGGACGTGTACATCTCGGTGAACGCGGAGGACGCGTCGAGGACCGAGATCGGCTTCCTGGTGGAGTATGCGAAGGCTGCCAAGGAAGAGGGCGCCGACCGCATCCGGTTCTGCGACACCATCGGACTCATGGAGCCGTTCCGCACGTATGAGGTGGTCAAGCACCTCCGCGAGGAGAGCGGACTCGAGGTCGAGATGCACACACACAACGACTTCGGCATGGCCGTGGCCAACGCCATCGCGGGCATCCACGGCGGCGCCGCATGGGTGAACGTGACCGTCGGCGGCCTCGGCGAGCGCGCGGGAAATGCGGCGCTCGAAGAGGTCGTGATGGCCCTGAAGTACATCGAAGGCGTCGACATCGGGATGGACACGGCGCGCTTCCGCGAGATCGGTGAATACGTGATGGGCGCAGCGGGGCGGCAGGTGCCCGCATGGAAGTCGGTCATCGGCACCAACATGTTCGCGCACGAGAGCGGAATCCACGCCGACGGGGTGATCAAGAACCCGAAGACCTATGAGGTCTTCCCGCCGTCCGAGGTCGGGCTCGAGCGTCAGATCGTCGTGGGCAAGCACTCGGGCTCGCGCGCACTTGAGCTCAAGTTCGGCGAGTACGGCATCGAGGTGACCAAAGAAGAGGCAGCGGAGCTTCTGCCGCGAGTCCGACAGATGGCGATCGAGCTCAAGCGCTCGCTCTTCGACAAGGAACTGATCTACATCTACAACGACTGGAAGGCCGAGAAGAAGTGAGCGCAGGCAAGACGATCGCCGAGAAGATCTTCTCGGCGCACGCTGGTGTCGACGCGCGCGCGGGTGACATCGTCATCGCCGATGTCGACTTCGTGATGGGACAAGACGGGACGAGCCCCCTTGCGATACGCGCGCTCGAAGAGATGGGCGTGAGCGGCGTGTTCGACCCCGCTCGGGTGGCCCTGGTGATCGATCACTCGGCTCCGTCGCCGCTTGAGGGCGTGAGCGCGCTGCACACGATGATGCGCGAGTTCGGGAAAAGTACCGGCGTGCATGTCTACGACGTCGGGTGCGGCGTGTGCCACCAACTACTGCCCGAGATGGGGCACGTCGTGCCCGGCGATCTCGTGGTCGGCTGTGACAGCCATACGTGCACCTACGGGGCGCTCAACGTGTTTTCGACGGGTGTGGGCTCGACCGACGGCGCGGCAGCGATGGCGTCCGGCAAGCTGTGGTTCAAGGTGCCCGAGACCATCAAGGTCACGTATACCGGCGAGCTTGCGCCTGGTGTGTTCTCCAAGGACCTGATCCTTTACCTGGCCGGGATGCTCGGCGCTGACGGCGCGACCTACCAGGCGCTCGAATTCCACGGACCGGTGATCGACGACCTTTCGGTGGAAGCGCGCATGACGATCTCGAACATGGCGATCGAACTTGGCGCCAAAGCGGGTCTCATGAGAGCCGATGCGAAAACGCTTGCCTGGTATGAGGGCCGAGGAGACCGCGCCCCCGCCCCGGTGGAGCCGGACGCCGATGCCGTCTACGTGCGGGAGATCCGCGTCGACGCGGGCGATGTGGCGCCTCAGGTGGCCAAGCCTCACGCGGTGGACAACACGAGCCCGGTCGATGACGTGGTGGGCACCCCCATCGCCGAGGGTTTCCTCGGCACATGCACGAACGGACGGCTAGAGGACCTGGAAATCGCCGCACGCATCCTCAAAGGCCGACGCGTGCATCCCGACGTCCGATTCATCGTGGCGCCGGCAAGCCGGCGCATCTTGCTCGACGCCATAGAAGCCGGCTACATCCAGACACTAGTCGAGGCCGGCGCGGCGGTCGTGACGCCGGGGTGCGGTCCTTGCGTGGGTACGCACAACGGCGTGCCGAGCGACGGCGAGAACGTGATCTCCACGGCGAACCGCAACTTCAAGGGCCGCATGGGCAACAGCAACGCCTTCATCTACCTCGCGAGCCCGGCGACTGTCGCCGCGTCAGTGATCGAAGGAACGATCACCGATCCGCGCGCGTACTTCGAGGGAGGTCGGTGACTGTGACGATCCGCGCCCGTGCCTTCAAGTACGGAGACGACATCAACACCGACTACATCATCAGCGGGAAATACAAGTTCAAGTCTACCGACATGGAAGCCATGGCGGTCCATGCCATGGAGGAGCTCGACTCTCACTACTACGAGAAGGTGAAGCCTAGCGGCGGGTTTCTCGTGGCGGGCAAGAACTTCGGCATGGGGTCCTCGCGCGAGCAGGCGCCACTCGTGCTGATCCACTCGAACACCAAGGCGGTGCTGGCCAAGAGCTTCGCGCGCATCTTCTACCGCAACGCGATCAATACCGGACTGCCCGTGGTGGAGTGCGATACCGACCTCATCGACGAGGGCGATGAGCTCGAGCTCGACCTCACGGGCGGTGCGCTCCGCGACGTCACAAAGGGCATCGAGATACCGTTCTCGCCCCTGCCGCCGGTGATGGCGCAGCTGCTGGCCGACGGCGGGCTTGTGGCGCACTTCAAGAAGCACGGCGGGTTCGCGATCTAACACACGAGGCACGGCTGAAGAACCGCGGATAGCCTGCGGTCTGTGGGGGCCGCCTTCGGGCGGCCTCCAGTGTGTTCAGGAATCGGCAAGATGCGAGGCAGGCCGGAAGCCGATGATCTGGGCAACCGACGCTCCGGAGGCCGGATGTCCCAGCCCAGATTGATGGATCAGATGCGCTTCGCCTTGCGCGCCCGGCACTACAGCCGCCGTACCGAGGATGCCTATTGCCTGTGGGTGGAGCGTTTCGTCCGTTTCCACGGCATGCGGCATCCGGCCCGGATGGGCGAGGAGGAGGTCAACGCCTTCGTCACCCATCTTGCGGTGAACCGCAAGATGGCGGCTTCGACCCAGACGCAGGCCCTCTCGGCCCTGCTGTTCTTGTATCGGCACGTCTTGGGAATCGAATTGGGCGACCTTGGCGACGTGGTCCGCGCCAGGCGGACATGCCGTCTGCCGGTAGTACTCACGGTGCAAGGGGTGCGTGCACTTCTCGGGCGAATGTCTGGACGTGAGTGGCTCATGGCGTCTCTCATGTACGGCGCCGGCCTGCGCGTGTCGGAATGCATAAGCCTGCGCGTGCAGGACCTCGACTTCCAGCGGCATGAGATCACCGTGAGGGACGGCAAGGGTGGCAAGGATCGTGTGACGATGCTGCCCGAGGCTCTCATCCCCGCACTTCGCGAGCAGCTTCAGCGTGCGCGCGCCGTGCATGAGGCTGACGTCGCTGACGGATGGGGAGCGGTGGTGCTTCCGGGAGCGCTTGACCGAAAATACCCCAACGCCGCCTTTGAGTGGCGCTGGCAATGGGTGTTCCCCCAGGAGAGGCGGTGGCGCAACCCGCAGACCGGGGCCGAAGGACGGCATCACGTGCACGCTTCTATCATCCAGAGAGCGGTTCGCCATGCCGTACAGGCCTCTGGGGTCGACAAGAATGCGGGCTGCCATACGCTGAGACACTCGTTCGCGACGCACCTGCTGGAGAACGGGTACGACATCCGCACGATACAGGAGTTGCTCGGTCACAAGGACCTTCGCACCACGATGATTTACACGCATGTGCTGAACAGAGGTGGCAGAGGAGTGCGTAGCCCGTTCGACGCGCTGTGAAGGGTGTGCTTACGGAGACTCGATAAGACGAGAGTGGAACGCATGTACTGGCAGGCTTGGCTGGCAAAGTGCACAATGTGGATACGAGCACTGGAGTGTTACCGAGAAGCGCACCGCGCCGACAGTGGCTCTCCAATACTGCAGAAGTATTGTTAGGTGGAGCCTCCTCTCGAAGGCGTCAGGGTCCGGGCGCCGCACCCGCGATCCGGGCAGAGGTCACGTGGTGGGGGCGGCTGAAGGCGAGAACCAGATGCACGGGTGCGAGTCGCAGGACCCGTCCCGGTGCGCTCGC
>JAJFTR010000022.1 GCA_021372825.1 Actinomycetes bacterium | reverse complement strand
ACGCTGCGCTCGTACGCCCGCGCGGTGGGCTGCACGTTGGATGTACGGCTTACTTCTGCACCACGACGTTCTTGAGATACAGGTTGCCGGTTGCGTGGTACACGAAGTCCTTCACGCCCGGCCGGTAGGCGGCTTGCTGCTCGGCGTGTGAGATCACGAGCCACACGGCGCGCTCGGCCACATACTTCTCACATGCAGTGTAGGCGGCATCGCGCTCGGGACCGTTGGGCAGTGCAAGCGCGTCTTTCACCATCTTCTGATAGGTCGGGTCGTCCCACCGCGCAAGGTTGAGGTTGGGGTCGTCGTCGGCAAGGAGGTTGAGGAAGTTGTCGGGGTCGCCGTTGTCCCCGATCCACCCGTAGAAGGCCACGTCGTAGTCGCCGGCCTTGACCTTCTCCTTGTAAGTGGTCCAGTCGTATGTGTCGATCGTGCACTCCACGCCCACCTTGCGCAGATAGCCCTGCACCGCTGCGGCCAGGGAGGCGCCGGTCATGGGGTTGTAGGGTCGCGGGTTCGAATACGTGATCATATGGACCTTCTTGATCCCTGCCTTCGCCAGCCCAGCCTTGGCAGCCTCGGGGTCGTAGGCGGCCTGCCTCACGGTCGGGTCGTACCCGGGCATGAAGGTGGGCAGGATCGTCTCGGCCACCTCGGAGTAGCCCTGGTAGAGGCTCTGCACGAGCTCCTCGCGGTTCACGGCCTGTGAGAATGCGATTCGCGCGGCGGGGTCTTTGAAAAGCGGCGAGGTTGTGTTGTAGGCCATGTAGTTCACGTTCATGCCCGGCGCCTCGAAAAGCTTGTTGCCGGCGTCTTGGATGGTCTTCACGACCGTGGCGTCGATGCCGTCGATCATGTCCACTTCGCCGTTGTTAAGCGCGAGCACGCGCGCCGAGTTGTCGGTGATGAACCGGAAGACAACGTTCTTGGTCTTGGCCTTGTCGCTCCAGTAGTCGTCGTTGCGGACCAGCACGATGTTCTCGCCCTTACTCCAGCTCACGAACTTGTAGGGCCCAGTGCCGCACGGCGCTTCCATGACCGAGTTGTCGTTGTCCTGGAGCGCCTTGGGGCTCACCATCGGAGCGGCCATGCTCATGGCCAAGTTGGCGAGGAACGCCGTGTTCTTCTGCGTGAGATCGATGCGCACGGTGTGGTCGTCGATCACCACGACGTCTTTGACGGTTCCGAACGCGAAGCTCGCGTACGGCATGTCGTCGTCTGCTTTGGGCGGTAGCTGGCGGTCGATGTTGAACTTGACGGCCTCGGCATTGAAGTCCGTGCCATCATGGAACTTCACGCCTTCCTGGAGCGTGAAGGTGTAAGTGAGGCCGTCGTCACTCACCTCCCACGACTTCGCCAGGCACGGGAGGACCTCCGTGGAGTCGAGGGCGTACTTGGTGAGGCCCTCGTAGATGTTGCCGATGACCTTCGCGGACTCGAGATCGTCGATGCGCGCCGGGTCGAGCCCGCGCGGGTCGGCCCCCTGCGCGAAAGTGAACGTGTCGGTCACTCCGCCGGTGGAAGTCTCATCGGCGCCGTTGCCGCCGGTGCCTGAGTCGCCGGAACAGCCCGCGAGGGCGGTCGTGACGAGCGCGAGGACAAGTACCAGGGCCACGAGGCTGGCGGTTCTTCTCACGGTTCACTCCCTAGGCCGGGGGCATGCGGACATCGGCGGGGTGCGTTCTCATGACCGCGCGCGGGCGCGTTGCGTAGAGTCTAGCGCAACTATCCGGTGACCGCGCCGTTCACGGCGCAAGGCGTATCCTTGAAACAGCCCGGATCCTCGCACAAGGAGTGCCGCATGACTGACCACACCCACACACCCGCTCGCACACCCGCTCGCACACCCGACCCGGCGCTCGACGCTGACCTCGCGCGACTGCGTGCGCTTACGGGCGTCAAGTGGAACCGCTACGGCGACGACGTGCTGCCGTGTTGGGTGGCTGACATGGACATGCCCACGGCGCCGTCCGTGACGAGCGCCCTACGCCATCTCGTGGACCGCGCGGACTTCGGCTACAACTTCGGCGCGCTTGCCGAGCTGCCCGAGGTGTGGGCGCAGTGGCAAGTCTCTCGGCATGGATGGACGCCCGAGCCCTCGCGCGTGCGCGTGCTGTGTGACGTGCTGCA
>JAJFTR010000105.1 GCA_021372825.1 Actinomycetes bacterium | reverse complement strand
GCATGCACCCCCGCCGTGACCTCGTCGATCAGGCCGATCACTGCGTCCACGATACCGAAGGGGCCGTTCTTCGGGGTGAGCGTGCGCGCCTCTTTGACCATGCGACCCTTGCGCTCGACGAGTCCGGCGGCGATCCTTGTCCCGCCGACGTCCACACCCACGGCATAGGTTGTTCGCATGGTTCCTCCCGGAATCCGAGTCGCCGCCGCGTCACATAGGGCGACCTTCTCCGATGATAGCAGCAGGCCGAAGGACGCGTCGGACGTGCCTCTAGTAGTCCCAGACGATCCCACGGGACTTTATGAGCCCCATCCCTTGCATCTTGTCGAGCATGCGTTTCTCTGACACCCCGAACAGACGCGCGAGGTACCGGTAATCGTTGAACCATTTCGCGGCCTGATCGGCGACCATGAAGTCCGGCACGGCAAGCGCCGCGGAGATCGTGTCGGCCTCCCGATGTGTGTCCAAACGGTCGCGCGGATAATCCGCGGCGGGGTCGTCCAGCAAGATCAATATGTGCCCCACCAAGTGACCGATACCTGCATCTTGGATGTGCTTGTCCTTGGAGCCGTTGAGCAGGATCGCGGGCATCCCGTCTTCATAGATGAGGGCGCCCGTGAACCAGGGCGGAAGATCCATTCGGACGATGGGGATGCCGAGATGCTCGGCGACAGCGGCTATCGGCACCGGCGGTTCGGCTATACCCGCCTCCTGCACCGCTTTGGCAGCGAGCTGCTCGTAGTACTTGTCGCTCCTGAGTACCAAGCAACTTCCTTTGCGGATGTATCGCGGCACACAGATACCCCTTAGTATCGTCGTAAGCCGCCCTCGACGCGAGTCCTTTGATTGTGATGCGGCTCGCACTACCATCATGTGTGTACGCCGATAGATGAAGACGACGTCCGAGACTAGGAAGGGCCCCTGGTGGACCACGCTGGCGCCAACGAACCCGCTCTTCACGCAGAGGAGTTGCTGCGTCTGCTCGCCGCAGCCTCGACGGCAGTCCGCCTCTACCCTGACACCTCGCCCATGCGCATGGACGCTATCAATCGTTTTGCCGAGGCAAGCCACCGGCTCACGGCGCAGGGTCCTATCCAGATGCGCGTCGACCGAGGGCGCTTCTTGCTCGGAGAACACTCAATCGGATCTGCTGGCACGGCCATCGCCGGACTCGCCGAGACACTCCACGCACTGCAGGTAGGGCAGCTCATCATAGCCCCAGGCGTAGCTCCACACGAAGCTGAAACATTCCTTCGCATACTCGGCCAGGACTCCAGGTCCGTGCGTGCCTCCGGTGGCATCCGGCAAGCGCTTCTCGAAGCGGGAGTGAGCAACATCGCCGTCGTCGAGGTGACGCTGCGGGCGTCCACCGAGGAGGGGTTGGCGGGCCTCGATCTCACGAGCGCGCCGCTGGAGGAGATCGGCGAGAAGACGGCTGTCGCGGCCCACAACTGGGCGCGAGCTATCGCCGCCGGAGAGACACCCTTCGACGAGATCGCGCTTTCTATCGAGCGGCTCGAAGCCGCAGCGCGCGGTCTCGCGACTCGGCGAGTGGCCGAAGCGCTGCTGCGCTTGGACGAGGACACGCGCATCCGTGTGCTGGAATCGGCTTTGGTGAACGGACCTTCCGGCACGCCCATGAACGGGCTGCTCGATGTGATCGCCCACATGCCAGCCGCCGCCCTCGCCCGCCTGCTGCGTTTGACGGCGGAGCGCACCGGCGCCGCGCCCGATTCTTTGGCGGCGATGCTCGAGCTTCCACCGGAGGTCGCACGGGAACTCGCAGCGCTGCTCGCACCCTCGCCGGCAAGCGAATCGGAACAAGGTGTGCCGTTCTCACCTGAGGTCGAGGACATCGCCGCCGAGGTCGCCGAGAACAACGATCATGATCAGATGCGCATCGAGGAGCTCATGCGCCGCGCGACGAAGACCGCCGCGGCCGCGCGTGCGCTCCGAACGACCGTCCTCGTGACGGAGGCGCAGCCCTCTGAAGACGGCGTCCGCGCCCTGGGTGATGCGGTCACGGCCGCACTGCGCTCGGGTGCGTATGACGAGCTGGGAGAGGCTTTCCGGTTGTTGCAGCAACTCTCCGCCTCGCCCGAGCTCGCGACGAGTGCCACCGCGGTGCGCACATCTGTGGCTGAAGAGGTGATCGAAGCGTATGCGGTGGCTGCTGAGTCCGCGCGCGACATGCTGGCTACCCAAGTGTCTCACATGTCTGAAGCGCTGGCCCCCGTCGCGGCGCGTATCCTGCGCGGCGGCGACCCTGCCAAAGCGGCCTCGGCGGTACGGCTCGTCGCCTCAGTGGGTGACAAGCGCCTCACCCCGATGCTTGCACAGGCCGTCGATCACCTGGACATCGGCGTCCGCACTGCGGCAATAGAAGCGCTGGCAGACACGCGACGTGACGACAGCACAGCGCTGCTCGAGAAGGCGCTGTCACACTGGGATCCCGAGACGCGCCGCATCGCCGCGCGCGAGATAGGCCGAGCAGGAGTCACATCCGCCGTTCCCACGCTTCTTCGGATGCTTGAGGAGATGGACCTGTTCAAGAGGAACTACGACCTCAAGAAAGAAATACTGAACAGTCTGGAACGCCTTGCTCCTGCGAGCGCCATCCCCGTGGTGAAGAAGATGGCCACTCGAAGATTCGTGTGGAGCAAGAAGGGACGTGAGTTGCGCTATCGTGCACGACGTACACTCGAGTTGCTTGAAGCACGATCGACAATCGAGGGGAGCGATCGAGCGTGACACACGAAACGAGCGGTGCGGGCGAGACCCTGGAACCCAACGAGAAGATCGCGGCTATGGCGCAAGCCGCCAGCCGCACGCCCTTCGCCACCGCCAAGCGGCTGGAGCGCGGCCGTGAGCTTGCGCGAGCATTCGCGGTGGCCTGCACGAACGCCTCCTTGTATCCGACGACGCATCCCCTCGTGGTCCAGTCCGATGCGGACCTGGTCGCGGCGGTCAAAGGTGTGATGGACCTCGGTTTCGATGAGGTCACCATCAACGTCTACAAGGGCACGCTGTTCATCGAGAACCACGTGCTGCCCGAGGAGAGTGTCACCTACAGGAAGCTGATCGAAGACCTCCTGGCCAGAGGGATCTCGGCGGTCACCCTTGGATCAGCCTTCGGCGAGGATGACGCCGCCGCCCTGGTCGCACTGCTCAATGAGACGAGCGTCACCGACATCGAGAGCGCCGCACACTTCCTGTTCGAGCACGGCGCGCAAGCAATAGCCGTCGCCGAGACGACCGAGCTGGACTCGACGATCCACGAAGCGGAGGAACGCGAGAACAAGGCGCAGGCGCGGCAGACCTATGACCGCGGAGTCGAGATCATGCGCGACGTGGAGACCCAGGCCAAGCTCGGCAAGGTGTTCGACGTCGAGCCCCTGCAATCGATGGTGAGCGGCATGCTCGATTCGCTGTTCAAGGACCCTGCGGCAGTTCTCGGCTTGACGGCGATCAGGAGCCACGACAACTACACGCTCAACCACTCGATCAACGTGTGCATCCTTGCGCTGTCACTCGGAGCATCGCTGGGGCTCGACAGCGATTCACTCAAGTCCTTGGGCCTTTCGTCGCTTCTGTATGACCTCGGTAAAGTCCGCGTCCCCGAGGACATCCTCAACAAGGAAGGTCCCTTGAGTGCAGACGAGTGGCAGATCGTTAAGAGCCACGCCGCCGAGGGCGCAGACCTCCTCAAGCGGATCCAGCTCGTGGACCAGATGCCGATGGTCGTGGCCTACGAGCACCACCAGCGCCACGACATGCAGGGGTACCCCGAGGATGACACTCATCACGAGCAGCACTTGTTCTCGAAGATCGTCGCGCTGTGCGACGCGTATGACGCGATGACCACGCGGCGGCCATTCCGCCGTGAGATCCGGCCCGACAAGGCCCTCGCGGTGCTCATGCAGGGCCGTAACAAGGCGTACGACCCGTCACTCACCAAGGCACTCGTGGCGCTGCTCGGCATCTACCCGATGGGAGCGGTCGTCCGGCTTTCTGACGGGACCACAGGCGTGGTCTTCCGGGTCAATCGTGACGATCTCTTGCGGCCGAGAGTCAAGCGGCTCATCGACGCGGATGGACGCTGGCTCGAGTCCCCCGAGGTAGTCGACCTGCGACTCGTATCGTCCGAGACAGGGGGCTTCGCGCTTTCCATCGACGAGTGTGTCCCGGCGACCGAGGCCGGGATCGACGACGTCTGGCAGTACTTGTAGGCTGCGCCTCGCAGGAGCGAAGCATCAGTCCGCGGCAAGCCGCTCCAGGTAGTCCGAAGACCAGTCGCCGGGCGCGAGATACATGTCGCCGGGCGCGATGAACGCCTTCTGGCCACCCGTGTCCGGATCGAAGACGATCAGCTGTTGCTCGCGCTGGTCGAAGCACGTGCCAGCCGGCTCGCCGTTCCAGTACTTCTGCACCGTCACCCACACAAAGATCCGCACCCGGCCGATCGGAACGCCCGCCCGGCCGATGTCGAACGTGCGGGTACTGGAGTTGGTATCGGCGTCGTCACTGAAAGAGAACCACTGCGCGCGGTCGGAGTAGTAGACCTCCCCTGTCTGCTTGTCCACGACGTCGATGCCGTCGACTCGCACCGCCGTGTTCTGCACGCTCGCGCCTCCGATGACGACGGGGATCGCGAAGCTCGTGGGGATGGCCTCCTTCAAGCTCTTGGCCGAGTCGAGCGGGTGTTCCCAGTCCCACTCGTCGGCTACCTTGAAGTCATCCAGCGACTCCTTCCAGGTGAGGAGCTCGGGCCCCTGTCCGAGCGTGAGCCACTCGTCCTCGTCGCCGAAAGTCTCCTTGACCTTCTTGGCACCGGCGTAGATCTCCTTGCCGAGCGTGATCGCGGGGCTGTACTCCTTGTAGAGGCTCGTCGCGCTCTTCGCGGTCTTCTTGAACCAGCTCTGGCCAGCGGCGTCGGTCACCTCTCCCATAGGCGGTGGCAGCTTCTTGGCACTCGTACCGGTAAGATCGTCTTTCGAGACGGGGAACTCGACCTCCCCTTTGGTCGCGTGTGTCTCGTACTTCCCACCCCAGGTGGTGACCTCCACGCGGTTGAGGTCCCGATCGCCGTCCCAGTACTGGGCGCCCACGCGAACGGCGTAGTTGCCGTACCACACGTACATCGCCTGACCACTCACATCCAGAAAGCCCGGCCAGGCGGCCTTGATCATCCAGGAGGTGTAGCCCTCGGTGACATCGCGCTGCGCGAGCTCGCCTCGGTCTGGCACGAGTTCGATCATCGCCGAGGCGACCTCACCGCCCGAAAGTGATATCGGCTCGGTCACGGTCAGGCCGGCTCCCGTCGCCGTGACCTTGTAGGCGCCGCTCGGCTTGACCGGGAGCTCGCCCGCGTCGAAGTGCCCGTTCTCGTCACAGGTGAGCGTGGCGGCGGTCTCGCCCTTGCTGTTGACGACAGTGACACGCGCACCCGCCACTCCGGTGCCCTGGCGGTCGATCACACGGCCGGTGAGCGTGGCGGCGGTCGCCTCTTTCAGCACCACGGTCGCGTTCGTGGTCTCGCCGAGACGCACCTCGAACGGCTGCGGCGCCAACTCCTGGTAGCCGGCTTTCCGGAAGGCGATCCTGTATGCCCCGAACGGCGCCTCGAGTGTGATCTTGCCGCTGCTGTCAGTCGTCTCGGACCGGTCAAACCCCACCAGGTAGGACTGGACGCCCGCAAGCGCCTCGCCCGCATCGTCGGTCACGCGCACCACGAGCGTGCCGTGGTTGTCCATGCGGATGCCTACTGAGGCTATCGGCGTGGTACGCGCGGTCGCTACCGTGGCACTCACCTGGTTGAAACCCTCCTTGGTGGCGGTCAGCGTGCCGCTACCGAACTCGACGTCTTCGATCGCGAAGCATCCGTTGGTGTCAGTGAGCACGGTCTTGCCACCGAAGCTGACCTCCACGCCCTCCAGTCCTGCCGCCCACCAGTCTGGGGGCGCGGCTCCGGAGGCGTTGGTCACGCGTCCATGGACCACGCCCTTCTGAAGCACTGTCGCGCGGGTCCTGGCGCTGTCATTGTCGAGCGTGTACTGCTCGTCTGCGCAGGAAAGCGTGTGAACGACATCCACACTCTCGGCGGTGAGGTCTGCCGGCACGTCCCAGACCTTAGCGAAGACGAGCTCCTCGCCCGGCCCTAAGGTCCCGACGTTGAGCGTACCGATGCTCGCGCCGCCGACCGAGGTTTCCAGCACCACTCCGCGCGCATCTCGGCTGCCGCGATTGATGATCTTCCCGCTTATCAGACACGGCGAACCGCACACGGCCTTCTTCGGGTTCGTCCGCAAGCTGCCGAGGTCGAAGGTCACATCGGCAAGGATCGGCTGACCTCCGTCCAAGACCACACGCGTACCGGCAGGGCCCTTTTCGGCGATCGGCTGCAGCACGTATCGGGCCTGCTCGGCGATCGTCCCGCCAAGCTCGCGGTAGCGTGTCTTATCGAGGAACAGGATCGCGGGCTTCCCCTCGAGGCGCACAAGGTCGAGGTCCCTTTCCTCGCCGATGAGACCGGGGATGCCCTTGCGAGGAGCCTGTGCATACGTGTCCCGCACCGTTCCTGTGTTCAGATCGACGGTGGAGATGCGCTGTGCGAGCGCATCGGCGGTCTCCCAATACAGGAGCGCCCGACCTTGCTCGGCAAATACCGCGATCCCCGAAGGAGCGGCGCCGCCGAACTCCTCATCACCGGCGATGAGCACGTCCCGCGCCACCTTCGTCGTGCGCGAGTCGACTATCGCTACCCGCAGCTCGTAGGAGTTGTCATCGGAGAAGAAGCGTACATACGGGACGGCGAGCAACCCCGTCTGCTCGTCGACCGCGATGTCGATCGCCGCGTCTGTGGCCTCTGCAGGCGGATCGGTGACGACGGAGCACGCGCTGCGAAGCGGCGGAGTCCCCGGGGCGATCGTCATGATCGCTACCGCACTCCTCACGCCCGTGTCGCCCGCCAAGCTCCTCGCCGAAGGTTCCTGCGCGGCCATCCACAGCTTCTCGCCGTCGGTCGCAAGAGCGCAGGTGTTGCTCCACCGCGACAGGAACGCCGGTGCGCCTTGGGGATGCATATCGAGGCCGAAACGCGCGATGAACATCCCCGACTTGGTGTGGAACGCGACGTGGATCGCATCGCCGACACGCGCAGCATCCATCGCGTCGTAAGATTCGCCCCACCCACCCTCCGGGCTCCACGGCATGCGACCCGCACCGAGTTCGGGCGCGAGGATCTGAGTCCCATCAGCGCGGTAGCGCTCCCACTGCACGCGATGACCCGCGCTGCTCACGTACAGCAGCAGATGCGAGCCGTCATCGAGTGTGATGAGGGACGGATTCGTGTAGACCGAATCGATGATCCGATACGGTGCAAGCCCCCCGACCGTCGTGAAGTCCGTCTCGTCGTATGCGGGCATCTCGAGAGCACTGACGACGAGGCGCGCGCTGCCCGTCTTGACGTTCGACACGCTGAGGGTGCAGTCCACCAGAGAATCGTCATCAAGGTCCGCCTCGGCAAGATCGCCCTCGGTGAGCACATAGGTGCCGGCTGACGATGAGATGACCACCTCGGCAGATAGGCCGCCCACGCGTACAAGCTCCGCGCTATGCTTCTCACCCGCGTACTGGAACTCCGTGGGCTGGCCCAGCACCAGATCGACTGCGGACTCTTCGTGCCCGCCGGTCGTGCCGGTCCCACCGTCTTTCGAGCATGACGACGGCCCGCATCCCCCCAACACGAGCAGCAGCGCTAGCGCCGACAGCACCACGGACCTCAGCCGCCTCACGGGGCCTCCCTCCAAGGGTCCTACGTGCATGGTACCCCAGCGCGAAGAGGATACACACCACCCCGGAGAGAGGCGCCTGCAGAGAGACTACTCGAGGTCGCCCTCAAGTGTGCTGAAGTCGCCGTCGTCAGGCATGTCCATCGCGTCGAGTTCTCTCTCGATGGCCAGGAGCTCCGCCTTGATCGCAGACACGTCCTCCGCACTGGCTGACGGCCCTCCCGCGCTCCCACTCACCTCGGCCGAGCCACCTGGAGCCGTCGCGAGCGTCGAGGACGTGCCCGTCTGCCTCTCGACAGGCTTCGCGCGGCCTTGGCATCCCGACACGAGCACCGCTACGGCGAGTGCGGCCAGTATGGCCAGCGCGATCCCGCGCTTCACTGCCCCTCACCTTCTCGCAGCCGCTCCGCGACGTCACCCAGCTCCTCAGCGGCCCGGCGAAGCACCGTCCGTGACTGCCTGAGCAGCTCCACCGCCTCGCGTCCCTTCGCGCGGGCGTCCCGGAAGGCGCCCCGCCGGTCGGTTGCGTCCGGCACGGCCCTGAACGCCGCCGCACATACCTCCTCTTGCGCGCGGGCTTGCCCGAGCAGGCGTCGCGACTCCTCGAGACGCGCACGCACGCCCGCGACGTCCCCACCTAGAGCTTCGACCTTGCCGGCGAGGGCCTCCACACGGTCCTGCCGCTTGATCAGGTTCGCAACTGCGGCGTCGAACCGCGCCTTGCGCGCTCTGAGCACGTTCTCGATGCGATTCCTCAAGTTGGCGGCGACCGTCTCGGCGGTGGCCGTACTGACTGCCGAGACCGCCCTGTTCGCTCGCGGGAGCGCCACAGCGATGGTCGGCAGCGCCAGCGCGGCCACCAGCGCGAGGGCGATGATCGCCGCCGTCTTCTTCATGTGTCCGTTCATGGTCACACGCACCTTCCTGGATTCAAGTCCATCTACGAGAGGCGTTCCTTCGGACCGCCGTCGTGATGACTATCGCACCCGTAGGTTGGCCTACGATGAAGCGCATGTTGCGTGAGTGTTGAGTCCGCTCCTCTCACGCTCGGGCCAGCGTGACCGCAAGTCGCGCCCCGCCGAGCGGGCTGTCTCCGACCGCGATGGACCCTCCCATCATCTCGACGATCCTCTTGCAGATCGCGAGCCCCAGTCCCGCTCCTCCTTCATCGGAGGACCGCGCAGGGTCAAGCCTCACGAATCGCTCGAAGACACGATCCCGCGCTTCTGCGGGGATTCCCGGCCCTGAATCATCCACCAGAAGAGTCCAGTGCGTCTCGTCGGCGCATGCGCTCACTTCTACCTTTCCCCCGCGAGGCGTGTAGCGGATAGCATTACCGATCAGTGCCGAGGCGACCTCGAGCAGCCGGTCCTCATCGGCGAGGGGCCTCGCGCCGTCCGGGTCAAGCGTCCCGATCGACAGCTCCACGGCGTCAGTGGCGTGACGCGCTCGGAGCGCCTCGGCCACTGCTGCCACGTCGACCGGTCCGCATGCGATTCGCACCCTGCCCGAGTCGAGGTCCGCCAGCGCGAGAAGTGTGGTCGCGAGGTCGGCCAGCCGCCTTGCCTCCTGCCTGATGAGGCGTAGGAACCGGTCGTGGGTGTCGGGATCGGTAACCGTGCCGTCGAGCAACGCGCCCGCGAAACCTTGGATCGACGTGATGGGTGTGCGTATCTCGTGAGAGACGTCGCCGACGAAGTCTTTCTGCGCGGAGTACGCGTCGGCGACGCGACGTGACATCACGTTGAAGGAATCGGCCAGCGACCCGACCTCCTCATCGCCCTCGACGGTCACCTGGTGACCCCACTCGCCGGCCGAGATCGCCTCGGCGCCTTGGCGAAGACGGATGAGCGGGGCCGTGAGTCTGCGCGCCACGTAGCCACCGGCTCCCCATGCGACGAGGAGCGAGACGGCCATGCTGCCGAGCAGCAACAGGACGACACCCGTGCGGGCCGCGGCGATCTCGCGCACCGCTTGCATCGCGACGAGCCACCCTCCGCCGTCAAGTGGCGCCGCCACCACAAGGATGCGGCCGCTCTGCGGCACGACACGCACGGCACCGCGGACACCGCGGCCATCCGGTTCGCCAAGCGCGTCGATACTGATGGCGCCGGGCGCCTCCGCGGTAGTCGCCGTCGTGAACGTGACCCTACCGCTCGCGTCGGTGGTGGCGAGGCGGGCGCCGATCAGCCCTGCTTGTACGCGAAAGATCTGCGCCCGAAGCTCGCCCGCGCCAGCGGCCGAATCCAGCGGGCCTCCCGCCGACACTCCTTTGGCCAGGGCGGACACTTGGCGCGAGAGCTCGTCTGCGCGGACATCCACCGTGTAGCCGAGCCACGCGATGTAGAAGACCACGAACACCACGAGAGCGGACAACGCCGAAACGGCCACCATCGCCGCGCGAGTCCTCCGCACCACCGATCCCCGGGTGCGTCGCTGCGCGCTCACTGTGCGTCCTTGACGATGCGATAGCCCACCCCGCGGACCGTCTCGACGAAGCGCGGGTGATTGGCGTCGTCTCCGAGCTTCTCGCGAATGTGACGGATGTGGACGTCGATGCCGCGAACGTCCAGGTAGTCACTGAAGCCCCACGCGGCGTCGAGCAGGCTCTCACGGGTGAAAACCACGCCCGGCTCACGCAGCATGGTTTCCAGGAGCTGGAACTCCTTGGCCGTAAGCTCCGTGTTCTTGCCGTCGACCGAGACTTCATGCGTCGCGGGATCAAGCTCAAGGCCGCCTGCGACCAGTCGCTCCACACGCCTCGACGTCGACTGAGCGCGCCGGACCAGAGCCCGCGCCCGCGCGACAAGCTCGGGGGGCGAGAACGGCTTAGTGAGGTAGTCGTCGGCTCCTCCCTCGAGCAGCGCCACCTTGTCAAGATCGGTGTCGCGTGCCGTGAGCATGATCACGGGCACGTCCGAGAAAGCGCGCACGCGACGGCACACCTCCGCCCCGTCCATGAGCGGCAGCATGATATCCAGCACGATGACGTCGAAGCGCGCGGCCTGCGCGAGCGCAAGGCCCGTGGGACCGTCGCCGGCCTGATCGACCTCGAATCCGGCCGCGGTGAGGTACACACTCACCAGCTCGCGGATGTTCGCCTCATCGTCAACGACCAGCGCTTTGGGCATCGGACCTCCTAGAGCGGCGTCCACGCACATCCCGGGCGTTCATGTCACTCACTCACGCGAGGGGATCTCCGAAGTAGCGCCAATACAGCAACCAGAACGACGTCGTGCCCTTCAGATGCGGGGTGTACTTGAAGAGCGAGTAGGTCGATTCGTTGGAAGGGTAGATGACACTGCCGTCGATCGTCATCTGCACCCCGGGTTCCCAGGGTCCGCAGTTCTTGTCGAGCTTCTGGGCACCCCACCAGATCTGGTTCCCAAAGCCCTGGTACTGGTAGTACGTCTTACTGTCCGCCTTGCCGCATCCCATCGCCCAGTCGTACGCGTACTGAG
>JAJFTR010000033.1 GCA_021372825.1 Actinomycetes bacterium | reverse complement strand
GTGCCTCCGTGGTGAGGGGTCGTAGCCAGCGTAGCATAGTTGTGCTACTTGGAGCCCGCTAACACGCGCATCGAGCAGAACGCCAAGAGGTAGAATGACCTGGAAGCGCTGGGCATCTGCTCAAGCGCCGAGACCTTAGCGGTACTCCAGCGAGGGTTCGAGGGCTGGGACGAGGCGATGGCGGGAGCAATCTTCGAGTGGGCGACGCCGTGGTTCGTCCACGAGGCGCGCCGCTGGACGCAAGACGATGCTCGTGCCATCGCGTCGCGTCTGGCGCCGGTGCTCGGTGCTGGTGGCAGAGTCCTGGATGTTGGCGGCGGCACCGGCATGCTTGCCGCTCTTCTCGCCAACGTGGCTGCCTGCGACGTCACCGTTCTTGACTCCAGCGCGGCCATGCTGCGGCATGCGCAGGGGTCGCACGGCGTGTCCGTCGTTCTCGGCGATGCCGCGGCAATGCCGTTTGAAGACGCGGCCTTTGATGCGGTGATCGCCGTCGACGCCCTTCACCACATGTCGCGCCAGTCAGACGTCGCGGCACAGATAGCTCGCGTCCTTCGCCCCGGTGGTGCCGTCTTCATCGCGGAGCCTGATCCGGCTGCCCTGGCGGTGCGTATGAGCCGCACGCTTGAACGGATGCTGGGCGAGCCAGGTGGAATGCTCACGCCAGACGAGATGGTCGCACTGTTCGGTAGTGTCGGAATTGTCGGCGAGGTCGAACGGCAAGGTGGAATGGGTTACGCGTTCGTGGCTCGGCTGGAGTCGCAAGCAGACCGCTAACAAGCGTTTCGAGCGGACGGCGAAAGCGCTACGCTGAACGGAGGCGGGTGACCGCCGCTCAAACGCAAATGCGTTAGGTGGAATTCGGGGGAGGCTCTCATGCGCACGCTCTCGGCACTGGTGCTCATGTCCGCCTTGGTTCTCGGCGGGTGCTCCGGTGTCCAGCTCCCGCAAGAGACCGGAGAGGCGACGCCTGTCGTATCTGCCAGCCAGGACACGTCGTTGGGCGCCTCCGTTCCAGCGAACGACCCGGCCCTCTCGGCGTTCGACTTGAACGGCTGCACTCCTGATGAGGTCTTGCTGGCGTATGTACGGGCTCGTAACCGTTCCGATTGGAGGACAGCATACGCGCTCGTCGCCTCGCCTAAGGATGACTACCCCACTCAACTGGCGATCTGGAATGACTCCGCCACACCGATGGACGACTTTACGATCTATGAGACGAGGATCGTAGAGGCGGATCGGGCACTTGTGCGCGTTTCGTATTCCACGATCGGATTCTCCTCACTTGAGGGAGTTCCCCCGGAGGAGCAGCGCGGTCTCGTGGTCGTCAGAGACCCCGGCGAGTGGTGGGTGCTCGAGAAGCAGGACGACGGCCTATGGGCGGTCACGTTCAAAGGACCGTTCGACTGAGTCGGTCCGGCTACCAAGTGCTGCCAGCCGACGGCAAGAGCGTTGCGCTACGAACACAGGCGCCACGCCACAGCTGAAGCGCAAACACGTTGATATGAGATTGCCGGTCAACCCGCGATCGCTCACGGTCCTCTCTGGTTCTTCGTCGATGCACGCGAGCGGGCACATGGATTCGGCGCTCGACCATGCTGATATCCGGGGATCCCAACCCCACATCTCGGCCGGACCGGAGATGAGCCTCGAACTAGGCGCGCGCTTGCTGATGTCGCATAACGTCATCGAGGATCTCTCCGGAGTCTTACGCCCGCCCGCATGCATGACGTGTCCTACCGTGCCGGACCGAGGTTGCCGGTCATGAGGCCCCACACGAAGCCCGAGAGCTCGCGTGCGGTCGCCACGACCGCGGTGTGTGCTCCCTTCCTCGCCGAGATCGTGCGGAAGGTCCGATTGAGCCGCACCTGCGCGGTCCACGAGTAGGCCGCGATCTCAGGCGGCACCCCCTCGAGACGCTCGCGCAGCTTGCCACGGACGGCCGGTGCGTGCCGGTAGGCCCAGGCGGATTCCACCAACACGCGCCGGATGTGCCGGTCGCCCGTCTTGGTGATCGAGCCCTGGTGACGAGAGGCGCCGCTTGAGTGTTCTGAGGGGATGAGCCCGGTGAAGGCCATGTAGGCACCGGCGTCACCGAAGCGGGAGAAGTCGCACGTCTCAGC
>JAJFTR010000101.1 GCA_021372825.1 Actinomycetes bacterium | reverse complement strand
CGCCGGTTGTGACATATTGGTGACCGAGGGCTTCAAGCGTGCGGGCGATGTGCGCATAGAGGTCTCACGTCGTGGGCGATCCGACGAGATCATCAGCGCTCCTTCTGAGCTTTTCGCGCTCGTGACCGACAACCCGGATCTACAGGTACCTGGTGTCCCACGTCTGGACCTCGACGATCACGCTGGTGTCGTCGACCTTATCGAGCGGACCTTCATGGCGGAAGGAGGCAGGTAGTGGGAACCGATTCGTTCGGACGCAGAATCGACTACCTGCGGATCTCCGTCACCGATCGTTGCAATCTCCGCTGCGTCTATTGCATGCCGCCCGAAGGGGTGCCGTGGAAGCCTCCCGAGGAGATCCTGTCATGGGAGGAGATCGAGCGGTTCGCGGGGATAGCCGCCAAGGAGGGCATTTCCAAGATCCGGCTCACGGGCGGCGAACCGCTTGTGCGTCTGGGCATCGTGGATCATGTTCGGCGTCTGAGGAAGACGACGGGTATCGAGACCATCGCGATCACCACCAACGGGACGTTGCTCCCACGGTACGCGGAGGCGTTGGTCGACGCCGGTCTCACCCGTGTGAACATATCGCTTGACACCCTGGATCCGGGCACCTACTCGGCCATCACGCGCGGGGGCAAGCTCGCCGACGTGCTCAAGGGTATCGACGCGGCTTTCGCCGCGGGCATGGATCCCGTGAAGATCAACGTCGTCGTCGTGCGGAGCCTGGAGCAGAACCTTCTTGGCTTCGCGCGAATGACCATGGAACGGCCCGTGCACGTGCGGTTCATCGAGTACATGCCCGTCGGCGGAGTCGACCTCGACGGGACAGCCTGCGCTTCGACAGAGGGTGAGGGCTGGACCGAGGATGACCATGTGCCTACCGATGAGATCCTCACGGTGCTCGCTGCCGAGGGGGCGGCTGCTGGGTTCGGGGAGCTCGCTCCCGTCCCTCGCGATGATGCGCCAGGAGGGTGGGGCCCGGCGCGTTACTACCGCTTCCCGGACGCGGCGGGGACCATCGGCGTGATATCGCCGCTGTCACATCACTTCTGCGGAGAGTGCAACCGCCTGCGCCTGACCGCCGACGGCCGTCTGCGTACCTGTCTGTTCAGCGATGACGAACTGGACGCGCGCACGCCACTGCGCACGGGCACGGATGCCGACATACACGATCTCATCCAGCTTGCCCTGGCGCGCAAGCCCGCAAGCCACAACCAGAAGATCGGCACCATCCGGCGCATGTCGCAGATCGGAGGCTGAGATGGACGGCGTACCGAAGCTCACTCACGTCGACGAGTCGGGCGCAGCCCGCATGGTGGACGTGTCTGACAAGCAGGTCACCCACCGGCGTGCGGTCGCTTACGCCAAGGTGCTCATGGACGCTTCCACGCTAGAGATGATCGTGAGCGGCCAGGCGCCGAAAGGGGACGTGCTCGCAGTGGCGCGGGTGGCGGGTATCATGGCCGCCAAGCGCACGTCCGAGCTCATCCCGATGTGCCATCCGCTGCCCTTGACACATGTGGCCATCGATCTTGAGCCGGAGTATTCGGCCATCAAGATCGTGGCGACGGCGGAGACCGACGCCAAGACCGGTGTAGAGATGGAGGCGCTCACTGCGGCTGCGGTGGCAGGTCTTACCATCTATGACATGTGCAAGGCGGTCGACCGTGGGATGGTCGTGACCGATGTGATGCTGCTCGAGAAAGAGGGCGGGAAGTCAGGCCACTATATACGAGAGGACAAGGCATGAGCGTGGACACGGCCCTTCCCGGTCCCGGTGTGGTGACGTCGGTGAACCTGTCCGAGAAAAGAACCGTTCGCAAGACGCGCGGTGTGCGGGGTGTGTTGCTGGAGAACCACGGGTTCGAGGGCGATGCGCATGCAGGCGACTGGCATCGTCAGGTGAGTCTGCTCGCGCAAGAATCCATCGACAAGATGGTCGAGAAGGGTCTCGATGTCCTGGCGGGCGACTTCGCCGAGAACATCACCACCGAAGGTATCGATCTTCTCGCTTTGCCGGTGGGCAGCGTGGTCCGTGTCGGCGACAGCGTGGTGTTGGAGATCAGCCAGATAGGGAAAGTCTGCCACACCAAGTGCGCGATCTACTATCAGGCGGGTGACTGTGTGATGCCCAAGGAAGGCATCTTCGCTGTCGTGCGGCGCGGTGGTACCGTACACGTCGGTGATGTAGTGACAGTCGAGAGCCTCGGGGAGGTCTGAATGCCGCTTCGAATAGGTGTCCTCACGAGCTCTGACACCCGATCCGCGGGCGAGGCCGAAGATACCTCGGGCAAAGCGATCATCTCGCTTGCCGAGGACAGGGGCTGGCTCGTGTCGGCGTATCATGTGGTGCCCGACGAGGTCGATCACTTGAGAGCCGCCATGGTCGAGATGACCGATGTGGACGAGGTGGACGTGCTTCTCACGACGGGCGGCACCGGGCTCGGTCCCCGAGACGTGTGTCCCGAGGTGACGCTCGAGCTTGCCGACCGGGAGGTCCCTGGCATAGCCGAGGCGATCCGCCTCGAGAGTCTGAAGATCACCAAGCGTGCTATGCTCTCGCGTGCCGTCGCCGCACAGCGCGGGCGTACGCTCATCATCAACCTCCCCGGCAGCGAGAAAGCGGTGCGCGAGGCGTTCGACGTCATCGCCGGCCAGCTCGAGCATGCAGTGGAGATGATGGCGGGCGGCGGGCACTGAGAGACGATGGCTCACGACGGGATCATCTACCTTGACCACTCCGCGACATCATGGCCGAAGCCTCCTGAAGTCGTGGACGCCGTCGTCGACGCACTCACACGTGCGGGCGGCAATCCGCACAGAGGAGCGCACTCACTCGCGCTGGCGGCATCCAGGCTGATCCTCGAGTCGCGCTCGTCCGTTGCGGAGTTGCTCGGCGTTCGCGATCCGCGTGATGTCATCTTCGTTCCCGGATGCACGTACGGTCTTAATCTCGCGTTGAAGGGGGTGCTGCGGCGCGGTGACCGCGTCGTCGTCTCGTCGGTGGAGCACAACGCGGTCACTCGACCGCTTGCCCGGCTTGCGGGCTCCGGCGTCAAAGTGGTGACCGTCGATGCCGACAGTGCCGGCCTGGTAGATGCGGACGATGTCGAAGCTGCCGTGATGTCGGGCGCCACCACCGCCGTGGTATGTCAGCATGCCTCGAACGTCACGGGCGCCATCCAGCCGGTGGGTGATCTTGCGGACATCGCACACGCCGCGGGAGCCGTGCTCATCGTGGACGGCGCGCAGGCAACCGGGCACATGAAGCTCGACCTTGAGGCGCTCGGCGCCGACATCTACGTGGCATCGGGTCACAAGGGTCTCTTGGGCCCGCAGGGCGTGGGTGTCTTGTACATCAAGCCTGGACTCGAGGTTCGAGAGCTCATCCAGGGGGGCAGCGGTGGTCAGTCGGAGAATCCTGCGATGCCTGTCGAGCGGCCCGACCGTTATGAAGCGGGCACACTGCCCACTCCCGCGATCGCCGGTCTCGGCGCGGCTGCGAGGCTTCTTGCGGTCGAGCAGGAAAGGTTGATCGACGAGGAGCAACGTCTCGTGCGTCTGCTGATGGAAGGACTCTCCAAGATACCCGGGCTTCGGATCCTAGGACCCTCCCTGGGCGTCGAGCGGGCGCCTGTTGTGAGCGTCGTGCACGATCGCATCGCAGCGGACCGGATCGCCTATGAACTTGACGCCAAGTACAAGATCGCCGTCCGTGCGGGACTACATTGTGCGCCCTGGGCGCACCGGACGACGGACACGCTCTTGACAGGAGCCGTGCGGTTCGGCATCGGCAGAGGTGTCAGCGCAAGCGACATCGACCAGGCACTCCACGCGATGAGCGAGATCTGTTCATGAGCGAGTCGCATGCGTTCGTCGTCTACGGTTTCAGCAGCACACACGATGCGCTGAGCGGCGAGAAGCTGCTCGAGCAGGCGCGTATCGCTTGTGTGACGATACCTGCGCCGCGCGAATTGGGCGAGATGTGCGGTCTCGCTCTCAGGGTGTGCGAGGGTGACGCCGAGGCCGCCGATGCGGCTCTGGCTGCAGGCGGATTGCATCCAAGCGGCAGGATCAGGTTCTTCGACCGAGCGCCCGAGAGTTAGGGTGCGTATCGGCTCGCGTCCTTGTCCGTGGCGATGCGGCTAGTCGATGACGATGACCGGCGTTCCGACGCCGACCCGGTCGTAGAGGTCTTCGATGTCCCACATGTGCATGCGCATGCATCCATGTGAGGCTGCCGTGCCTATCGACCAGTCGCTCGAGGTGCCGTGGATCCGGATTCCCGGCGCGTTCAAGTTCAGCGCGCGTGTCCCCAGCGGGTTGCCTGGGCCCGGACCGATCGTCTTCGGCATGTCCTTCGCCCACGCCGACCCTGGGTTCGACCATGTCGGCATGTATCTCTTCTGGACGATCTTCCACCAGCCGCGCGGTGTGGGGTATCCGGGCGTCCCCACGGCCACGCTGTATCTCTTCTCGACTTCGCCGTTGTTGTACAGCAGTAGCAGACGGTCGGAACGGCGCACGAGGATCGCCTTGCCGATAGTGTCCTCTGTGACCTTCGGTTCCGTGTAGTTCACCACGAGCTCGACCTGCTTCGTGCCTTGGGTGAGCGCTTTTGTGAGCGCCTCGGCCGTCGCCGGCACATCCACCCGGATGCCGCGGCGAGCCGGCGTCACGACGAGTTCACGGCCCTCGACCGCGAGAGTGGCATCAACAGAGGGCGTGTCGACCTGAGCGGCAACGCCTTCGATCCAGTCGCGAAGAGCCTCGGTGTCCACCGTGGTCACAGGATCGACTGCCGAACCGGGCCGGGAGCCTGTGGCGCGGGCGCGGACCCGTTCAGGAAGGGAGGAGGCCTGCTTGGGAGCGAACGCCTCTTCGAGCATCTCGTCGAGGTCGACCGTCAGCACGCCGGATACGTCGAGTTCGAAACTCTTGTCGCCGAATCGGACAGAAACAGGGGAAGTGAGTGGCTCGGCGACGCGCTCCTCGATGAGTTCATACGCTTCTGCGCGAGGCAGGCCGCTGAGGTCGGTGCCGTTGACGGAGGCCCCTGCGGGCAGTGCCTCGCGGTGTACATAGTCGTCGGTGACGACCGTGACCGATAGGGCCGTGAGGGCGAAGAGCACGAGGGCCCCCAACCCTGCGAGCAGTCGCAATCCAAGAGATGAGATGCGCACAGACCCTCCTGCTTCGAACCGTTGTTCATCACGGTCAGCGCATATTCTACAATGCCTACAGGATGTGTGAAGATAGTCGGGAGTAGGATGGAAGGTCACCAGACCGAAGCCGTCAGCCGGGGTAACCTCGATCGCCTGCTCATGAAGATCCGCGATGACAGGGGACTCGACCTCGCACAGTATCGCCCTCGGTACGTGGAGAGGCGGCTGGCCTGCCGTCTTCGGGCCCTCGGACTGCAGAGCTACCGTCAATACGCCGCGTACCTCGATGGGAATCCTGACGAGTATGAGCGGCTCATGGACACTCTCACCATCAACGTGACGCAGTTCTTCAGGGATACGACTGTGTTCGACATGTTCCGGAAAGACATCGTGCCCTCGCTCCTCGCAGAGAAGGCGTCCCGGCATCAGCGCATGATCCGCGTGTGGTCTGCAGGTTGTGCGAGCGGCCAGGAACCCTATTCACTGGCGATGGCGTTCCTCTCGGCACTGGGCGAACGAGCACACGAATACCAGCTGAGCGTGCTCGGAACGGACATCGATCCTCACGCGCTGGACGTTGCACGCCACGCCACGTATCCGACAAGCCAACTGTCCCAGATACCCAGAGCTGAGCGTTCCCGGTTCGTTGAGGTAAGCGGAGACGAGTTCATCATCAAGCCGGAGGTCACCCAACACTGCAAGTTCGTCTACTTGAACCTGTCTGAGGACAGGCCGATACAGGCAGTGGATGTGATCTTCTGCCGAAACGTGTTCATCTACTTCAACCGGGAGGAGCAAGACCGGATGCTCGGTGTGTTCTGGTCGGCGCTCGCCCGCGGAGGCTATCTGGTCCTGGGGAAGAGCGAGCGCGTAGCGCCGTCGGCGGCTGCACCGTTCGAGCTTGTGAGCGGTCGCGAGCGCATCTATCGCAAGCCGCTCGCGATGCCATGAGGCAGGACCGTTGTAGTATCGTAAGCACCAGTGACCGGCGCGACGGCGCGGTACTTCTTAGGAGGGGACCACTCGATGGAGAAGCAGCACCACAGCAGCGTCGAAGTCCGACGGGGGCTTTCGTCGACCTTTACCATGTGGACCTGGCTGACGATCGGCCCCGCCGTGGGTGTAGGACTTCTCGCCACGGCTTTCTTTGCTCTCGGCGTGGTCAAGATCGAGTTCATCAAGCTGTTCTGGGTGGCTTTGTTCGGCGCAGCGGTCATGCTGGTCTGCGCCATCCCCGGGCAGATCGCATGGCGCTCAGCGTTCAAGAAACGCATTCTCGATCCTTTGCACTCCCTCGGCGATGTGGCGATCCAAGCGGGTCAGGGCGACCTCACTGTGCGCGCCGAGAAGGTCAATGACGACGAGATCGGCGTTCTCACCGAGGAGTGCAACCAGCTGATCGCCTCTCTCGCGGACATCGCGGGCAACGTCCGGCGGTCGTCCGAGTCGGTGACGAACGCCGCTACGCAGCTGTCGGCCTCCTCACAAGAGATCAACTCCTCGTCCATGGAGATCTCGTCTTCCGTGCAGCAGATCGCGCACGGCGCCGAGTTGCAATCTCGCAAGGTCGAGGAGACATCCTCCGCGATGGAGTCGATAACCAAGACGGTGAACGACGTCGCGCGGCGCGCGGAAGAGGCGAGCAAGACGAGCGAAGAGGCGGCCAAAGCCGCGGTGCTCGGTGAGCAGGCTACCAGCGAGGCGATCACCAAGATCGGGGAGGTGCGTCGCGCTATCGAGACGCTCGCCTCCTCGGTGGAGATACTGGGGCAGCGTTCCACCGAGATCGGTCACATCGTCGATGTGATCACCTCGATCGCGGACCAAACCAACCTGCTGTCTTTGAACGCGGCGATCGAGGCCGCCCGGGCCGGCGAGTCCGGTCGCGGCTTCTCGGTGGTCGCCGAAGAGGTGCGTAAACTCGCCGAGGGCTCGGGCAAGGCTGCCGAGCAGATCGGCGAGCTCATCAAAGACGTGCAGAACGAGACGGCCAGAGCCATCAAGTTCATGGAGGTCGGCGCAAACGAGGTCGTCGTGGGGTCCGAGGTGGTCGGCAAGACGGGCGACGCGCTGCGGCAGATCACGGAGGCGGTCTCACGGACCGCCACGCTGGCCGAGGAGATCGCAGGGGCGATGGCCGGTCAGGCGCAGCGCACGGTCGAAGTCGACCGTGCCATGCACGACATCGCTGCCGTGGTCGAGGAGAACGCTGCTTCAGCCGAAGAGACTGCCGCGGCAGCGCAGCAGCAGACAGCATGCATGGAGGAGATATCCTCTTCTGCACAAGAACTCGCAGAGATGGCGCGTCGGCTCGAAGAGTCCGTGAGGATGTTCCACATCGACTAGGAAGGACCGGACGTGGAGGACACCGCCACAACCGGCTATCGGCAGTATGTGCTGTTCCGCCTGGGTGACGAGGACTACGGGCTGCCGATCGAGCATGTGCAAAGCATAATCCGGTACGAGCCGGCGACTCCTGTGCCACATGCGCCTGACGCCGTGGAGGGGGTCATCAACCTCCGCGGACAGGTGATACCCGTCGTCGATCTGGCGCGACGGTTGCGAGGGCGTGCGCTTGAACGTTCACCTTCGGCTCGGATCATCGTCGCCGAGGGTGAATCGGGACTCGTGGGGCTGGCGGTGGATTCAGCGAGCGAAGTCGCGACCGTCCCGCTCACGGACATACAACCGGCGCCGGAATCCGTGCTCACGGAAGATACTCTCGATGTGTTCGAAGGGGTTGCGGGCTATGGCGAGCGTCTCGTGATCCTGCTCGACCCCGCGAAGGCGTTACCCGCGGCCACCTATGCGCTCAAGAGCCGTGATGAGGAGGTTGACGCCGATGTCTAAGACCATCCTCGTCGTCGATGATGCTGCGTTCATGCGCATGATGATCAGGGATATCCTCACCAAGGAAGGCTACGTCATCCACGAAGCCGTCAATGGGCGTGACGCCATCGAGAAGTACATGGAGTTGCATCCGGATCTTGTGACGCTGGACATCACGATGCCTGAGATGAGCGGGATCGACGCACTAAGAGAGATACGTGCGCGCGATTCCGGAGCACGCGTGTTGATGGTGACGGCGATGGGCCAGCAGAAGATGATCGTGGAGGCGCTCGAGTCGGGCGCGATGGACTTCCTTGTAAAACCCTTCCAACCCACGAAGGTGCTTGAGACGGTCAAGAAGTGCCTTCAAGCGACCCCACGCGCCTGACCCCCCATGCGACCCGCCATCAAGGTTCTCGTCGTCGATGACTCCGCACTCGTGCGCCAGATGCTCACTCGGGCCCTGGGGGTCGACCCGCGCATCGAGATAGTCGGCAGCGCCAAGAACGGGATCGAAGCGATCGAACGTGCGACGGAGACCCAACCCGATGTGATCACGCTCGACATCGAGATGCCGGAGCTCAACGGGATCGAGGCGTTGCCCCATCTTCTGAAGGTGACTCCTGCTCGAGTGGTGATCCTCAGCAGCATCGACGATCCGGACACCACGTACCAGGCGTTGTCGCTGGGAGCTGTGGACTTCATTCCTAAGCCAAGGGAGGGTTTCGCTTCATCACTCGCCGAGCTGTCCGATCTTCTGATCAAGAAGATCAAGATCGCGTACCGCGTGTCGCCGGCTCACCGACAGACGATCGCGCAGGCCGGTACGCTCGCGCCTCCGAAGAAGATCAGCAAGGCCGAGGAACCATCGTCTGGCGCCACGCCACCTTCGGGGCCCTTCAGGGCTGTCGCGTTCGCAGCATCCACCGGCGGCCCACCTGCTCTGGAGGCGGTCTTCTCGGGCTTGTCCGCGTCGCTTCCTGCCGCGTACCTGGTCGTACAGCATCTTCCTGCAGGGTTTACTGCATCGCTTGCACGGCGTCTCGGCAAGGTCACTGACATCCGCATGGCGGAGGCGACGGAAGGCATGCCGGTGGAGCGAGGAGTCGCCTACATCGCCCCTCACGGCTCACACATGATGGTCGAAGGTGACAGAACACCCCGTATCCGTCTCGAGCAGAGCCCTGCGATACATGGTGTGCGGCCGGCGGCAGATCCGTTGCTTGAGAGCGTGGCACGCCGCTTCGGGAGCCATGCCGTGGGAGTCGTACTCACCGGGATGGGTGTGGACGGTGCGCATGGTCTCAAGCTCATCCAGCAAAGAGGTGGTTCGACCATCGTGCAGGACGAGAATACAAGCGTCGTATGGGGGATGCCCAAAGCGGCGGTGAAGATCGGCGCGGTCGACAGGATCGTTCCGCTGCAGCGCATCTCCACCGAGGTGCGGCGTTGTCTGCGAGAGGAGGCGTGATGTGAGCGACGACATGTCCGCGTACAAAGACGTGTTCCTCTCGGAGAGCGCCGAATATGTCCAATCGATCACAGACGGACTCTTGGCGCTGGAAAACGACCCGAACGATCTTGAACCGGTCGAGACCGTCTTCCGCGGCGCCCACAGTCTTAAGGGCATGGCCGCGGCGATGGGCTACGAGAAGACGGCGGAACTCACGCACAAGATGGAAGGGCTTATGGACACCGTCCGCAAGCGTGAGCAGGCGGTGGACGCTGAGCTCATCGACTTGATGCTGCAGGCGGCGGACGCTGTAAGGGACCTCATCGCCGACGAGTCCAGCGGTGGAGGCTCTTTCGATGCGGCGCCCGTGGTCGAGGCACTGCTCGCGCGTACCGCTCGCCGCTCAGAGAAGGGTGGGGCGCACGATACAGACACCGGCGGAGTACCGGCTTCTGGTGCGGCTTCTGGAGGCGCGGCTGGCGATGTCATGCGTGTCACTGTGACGCTTGAGGAAGGATGCGTCCTCAAAGCGGTTCGCGCGTACATGGCGCTCAAGCGTCTCGGCCACATGGGCGAGATACTAGAGACCGAGCCCGACGCGCGCGCCATCGAAGATGAGCGGTTCGACCGCTCGTTTGTGGTGATCTTCCGTACCCGGGAACCGGCTGAGGCGGTTTCGAGAGCGTTGCTTGCGATCAGCGAGATCGAGAACGTCGAGGTCACGATGGAGTCCCGGTCTCGATACGACACCTCGGTCGAGTCAACGGGCGGCACTCGCGCTCACGCAGCGGTGCCCAAGCTCGCCGAAGCGCAGACGGTAAGGGTGTCGATCGGGCACCTCGACAGCATGGTGAATCTCGTAGGCGAGCTTGTCATCGTACGCGCTCGCCTCGAGCGCATCGCCCGACAGATTCAAGACCCTGAACTCGCCGAAGCTCTCGACGCGTTGCAGCAGATCAGCAGCGACCTTCAGCACGAGGTCATGCAAACGCGCATGGTCCCTGTCGGCAACATCTTCAACCGCTTCCCCCGAATGGTGCGAGACCTTGCACGGGACCTGGGCAGGCAGGTGGAATTCCAGATGTCGGGACTCGACATCGAACTGGATCGGACCGTGCTCGACGAGATCGGAGACCCGATCGTGCACTTGCTGCGGAACGCGATCGATCACGGAGTCGAGCCGCCAGCCGAAAGAACCGCAGCGGGCAAGCCCGAGAAGGGCACGATCCGGCTTGCGGCCGAACGCGATCGCGAACAGGTCAGGATCATCGTCTCAGACGATGGCCACGGGATGGATCCCGACAAGATCTGGTCCAAGGCGGTCGAGCGCGGTCTTGTACGAGAAGACGAGCGCGATTCCTATACCCTGGCGGACATCCTCATGCTTACTTGCGAGCCGGGCTTCTCCACCGCCGAGGTCGCAACACCGGTCTCTGGACGTGGTGTCGGTATGGATGTGGTAAAGGGGAAGATCGAGTACCTCGGAGGCTCGGTGGCCATTCATTCCACGCCTGGCGCTGGATGCGAGATCGTTCTGACGTTGCCGCTGACGCTCGCCATCATCCAAGCGTTGCTGTTCGGGTGTGCGGAGCAGGTGTATGCACTCCCATTGTCAGCGGTGTCAGAAGTCCTCGCCCGGGATGACGTTACGCTCAAGACAGTCGATGGCCAGCCAGTCGCCGTACTGCGCGACGGTGGTGTCGCGCCGCTCTTCCGCCTCGACGAGGTCGTGGGTGCGGCCGAGCGTCGCGGCCGGATGCCGGACGAGCACGATCATATCGTCTTGACGGAAAGTGGCGAAACAGCCCGCGCACTCGCAGTGGAGAGGCTCGTCGGTCGTCAAGAGATCGTGATCAAGCCTCTGTCGCCTCTTTTCAGAAACCTACGGGGACTGGGTGGCGCAACGGTCCTTGGCGACGGGCGCGTAGCGCTCATCCTCGATCCGCGGACACTCTTCGAGATGGGAGTATAGCCATGCGGCCGGAGGAGCTCAGTGATCTTCAGCTGGACGCGATACGAGAACTGGGCAGTGTCGGAGTCGGTCACGCCGCGACCGCTCTCTCGCAGATACTCGGCCATTTCGTCGGCATATCGGTCCCTGAGGCCCGGATCGTTGCGGTGAGCGATGTCCCGAGCATGTACGGAGGGGCTGAGACCCTCGTGGCGGCGGTGTACACCCGCATTCTCGGCGACATAGAGGGCGGCATACTGTTCATGATGCCTCGTGACGCTGTACTCGGGCTTGTAGACCTTCTGCGTAGTCGCCCTCCGGGAAGCACCAAGACTCTCGGCAACGAGGAAGAGGCGATTGCCGTGCACGCGGCGACGCTGCTCATCTCTGCGTATGTCGCTGCGATGGGGCGCATGGCGGATGTGAACGTACTACCGTCGTCGCCGGCGTTCGCCTACGACATGATGGGTGCGGTCCTCGAGGTCGTGACTTCCGAGATCGGCATGAAGGCTGACACCGCGATCCTGGTCACTGCTCGATTCATGGAGGAGGACGCGGCTGTCGATGCCGCGCTCTTCTACCTTCCCGATCCTGACAGCCTGGACGTCGTCCTCGGGAAGATGGGCGTCGCGTGAGGTCCTACACATGACAGACGGTACCGCTACAGGCACGCCCTACGCAGAGGATGTGGAGGTCATACGCGTCTCGACGGGCGAATATGCGATCGCGCAGTATCCTCAGGTTCTGATGACGCTTGCTCTGGGATCATGTGTGGGCGTTGCTCTGTGGGACCCGGGGCTGCGCCGTGGCGGGTTAGCGCATGTGATGTTGCCGACGCCGAGCGATGGTGGACGGACGGGGAGTCTGATGCGGTTCGCCTCGGAGGTGATTCCCGAGATGGCGGGCGCTCTCGTCCAACATACATCTGGCCGCCGTCTGGTCGCGAAGATCGCAGGGGGTGCCGCCATGTTTCGGGGCGACAGCCGACTCGCCGGCGTAGGGGACAGGAACTTGGAGGAGGTTCGCAAGCAACTTCTTCTTCTGCGGATACCGATCCTGGCCGAAGATACGGGAGGAAGTCACGCGCGAACTGTCGAACTGCACCTGGACACGGGCGTCATGGTAGTGCGTAGCTATAAGTTCGGAATCAAGGAACTCTGAATCCGGTCCATCCAGGACCGTGTAAGGACAGGACGGACAGCAAATGGAACAACTGGCTGCCAAAGCCGCAGGAGCCGTCAACCGCTCCGGACGTATGAACATCGCCATCGCCGGAGGCGGTCTGCGTGCCACTTCCGTGCTCCGGTTGCTGTCAGACGTGGAGAATCTATCTATCGTCGCGGTCTATGACTCCAATCGCGCGGCGCCAGCGGTCCGTCTCGCTGAAGAGCTGGGTATCTTCACTACCACCGAGATCTCTGAATTGGCGCAGATCAGCGGGCTTGATCTTGTACTCGACATGTCCGAGGAGCCGACGGTCCAGCGTGCGCTCGACCGTCAAAGACCCTCCGGCATGGAAGTGATCGGGGGGTGCGGCGCCGAGTTGGTGTGGGACCTCCTCGTCGCAAAGAAGCGCTCGGAGGAGCAAGAGAAGATCTTTGTGGAACTGCAGGTCGCCTACGACAAGATCCGCAGCCATGAACGAAGGTTGCAGGCAAGCAAAGAAGCGCTCGAGAAGGCGAATGAGGAGCTCGAGAGCCGGCTGGCCGAGATCTTCTTCACGCATGAGTTCTTCAAGGCACTCACCAGCTACTCGTCAGTGGATGATGTCGCGTCTTTGATCGTCGATGGCGCGAACGGTATCCTGGGCGCCGAGATCTCGTGCGTCTATCTTTTCGAACAACAGACATGGACCCTTCGCTTGCGCGCGTGCCAGGGTCGTCCCGAGGAGACGTTCCGCCCCGTGGTGGGAGTTTCGGAAACGATCCTAGGGGCTGCTTTCAGGGACGGCTTCACGCAGCAAAGCGATGTGCCTCAGGGCTCGGGACTCGCAGGTTGGGTCGTGGATCCCGATGAGATCCGCTCCCAGGCGGCACTGCCCTTGCGCTCTGGAGAGAGCATCATCGGCGTGCTCGTGATCGCCTCGGCGACGTTCCGGGACCTCACACCTGCCGAGAGGGACCGCCTGCAGGTCATCGGCAACCAGTCCTCTCTGGCGCTGCAGAACGCGCTGCTGCACGAGGAGCTTGAGAGGCTCTCCGTCACCGATCGGCTGACCGAGCTCTACAACCATGGCTACTTCCAGCAGCGGCTCGAGGAGGAACTTGGCCGAGCAGCGCGTTTCGGGCACTCGCTTGCGCTCATCATGCTCGACCTCGACGACTTCAAGCTGTTCAACGACCGTTTCGGGCATCCCAAGGGTGACAAGGTGCTGCAGGCCATCAGCAGCATCATCACGCAGAACCTCCGGGAGATCGATGTCGCGGCCCGCTACGGCGGCGAGGAGTTCATCATCGTGCTTCCCGAGACGGACGTCGAAGGGGCGCGGGCTGTCGCTGAACGGATCCGTGCGAGCATGCAGGAGTACCCGTTCATCGTGGGCGAGGGACTCGATCCGGTGACCCAGACGGTGTCATTGGGCGTGGCCGCCTATCCTGTGCACGGACTGAACGCCGCGCGCCTGGTGGAAAGCGCTGACAATGCGATGTATCAAGCCAAGCGTTGCGGTAAGAACCGAGTGATGATCGCGGAGTGACATGCGGAGCGGCGGAGTCTCCCGGACCCGGAAGGAGGAGAGTGTGAGTCTCGCACGAGCGCTCGCAGCATTGCCTTCCGATGGCGAGGTAGAGGCGACTGTGGAAGATGTCGTGGTGTTGTTCTCCCACCATCCGGGCGAATGGATCGACGCGCACGACGTCGCGAAGCGCGTCGCACGGCCAGTGGTCCAGACCGAGCCGGTACTCAAGGCCCTCGCACAAGCCTTCGTGTTAGACTTCGATGGTTCCAGTAGTTATCGGTATCAGTATGACATCGGCGTCAGTGTCGAAATCGAACAGTTCCTTCATCGCGCCCGAGCGCAGAAGAACCATGTGCAGAACAACGTCGCCCGGTTCAGGGAGCGGTATGGTTCGTTCTGACAGGTCGTCTGTACGAGGCGCATGACCCGGAGTATGCGACGTGAGCATGACCACTCGGCCCGGTGCGCGAGGTCCTGCTGTCGAGGACATCCAGAAGCGTCTGTTTCAGCTCGGTTATGACCTCGGACCGACAGGCGTCGACGGAGTGTTCCTCGGCAAGACGCAGGAGGCCGTCAGGGCGTTCCAGCGTGACAACAGGCTAGTCGAAGACGGCGTCGTCGGCCCTCACACGTGGGCCGCGCTGGTGGACGCGACGTTCACTCTTGGGGACAGGCTCCTGTACCTCAAGTATCCCTACTTCCACGGTTCTGATGTGCGTGTGCTCCAGGGCGCCCTGAACGTCCTCGGATTCGCTTGCGGCGCTGTGGACGGGATCTTCGGTGCGTTCACGGAGCGCGCGGTTCGGGAGTTCCAGGTCAACACCGGCTGTCCGCCCGACGGTATCGTCGGTCCAGAGACCGTGCGTGCCGTCATGCGACTGGCCCATGTCTGGGCCGACAAGGACCCGAGCTCCCCGATGGCGATCGCCGTGGCGCCCGCCCGCGCCGCAGACGTGCTCTTGTCGAAGAAGATATGCGTTCACTACCTCGACGACCAGGGAAGATCGATCGGTGAGAGACTCGCGAACCTCGCGAAGGCCACCGAACCTGGCGCGAGCGTCGAGGTGACAGCTGAAGGCGGACCATCTGAGGCCGATGTGGTACTCCATGTCGGATCGAAGGTCCTTCCGAGCTCGGTGAAGGTTCCGGTGGTCGTTATCTCTCAGGACGGGCAAGACGGGATACATGCTCGTCTGGTGACCGCTTTGGCTGGTGCCACCGGCCGACCGGAGGTTGCCATCGAGGTCGCGGAGCCGCTCAACGGTGAACGCGAGCTACAGCAGTTGGCAGTTCATTTGCTCGATGCAGTGTGCTCTGTGTTTGGGTAGAGCGGCCAGGCGGTGGTATCATTCCTCCGTTGAAACAAGCCTCTGAGCCGGTATCAGGAGGGTCCGAACTGCGAGTGCGACATGTCAAGGCCCCGGTGGCGTTCCTGTTGGCTCTTGCGCTGGCGCTCGCTGTGCCAGCAGGCGCCGGTGCAGCGCCTGTCGACAGCAAGCGCGCGCAAGCGGTTCGCGTACGCGCTCAGGTCGAGCAACTCGATCAGAAGGTCGAGATCGCCGCTGAGGACTATAACGAGGCGAACCTCTCTTATCAGGCGGTCACTGCGAGGGTCAAGAAATCCGAGGCGCGCCTGAAGACGCTCACGGCCCGCCAGAAGGAGCTCCAAAAGCACCTCGACGTACGCGTGAGCGGCATGTATCGAAGCGGACCTATGGGGGTGCTCGAGCTTCTGCTGGGGGCGTCGAGTTTCGAGGAATTCGCCACCACGTGGGATGTACTGTCGACGATGAACGAGCAGGACGCCGCCGATGTCGCCGCGCTCAAGAGCACGCGTGCCCAGGTGGAGGCGGCGCGGGCCCAACTCAAGAAGGACCAAGCGAAGGCGAAGGCCGAGCGCGACGTCATGCTCGACCGTAAGAGGACGATCGAGAAGCAGCTCGCCGAACGTAAGCGGATGCTTGCCGGTCTCGAATCGGAGATTGCGCGTCTGGAGGCGCAAGAGGCCGCACGAGAGCGGGCGAGTTGGCACCCGACGGTGGATTATGGCAACCCTTCCAAGAGTCCCAATGGGTCGGTGGTAGCCATCGCGCTCTCAAAGCTGGGTGCGCCCTACCGATGGGGAGCTGCGGGACCGGACGCTTTTGACTGCAGCGGCTTCACGATGTGGGTCTACGCGCAGGTAGGGATCTCCTTGCCGCACAGCTCGCGAGCGCAGATCGGCGTGGGTGAGCGGGTGTCACGCGCAAACCTCCAGCCTGGCGACCTGGTGTTCTTCGGCCGAAGCAGGATCCACCACGTGGGGATCTACATCGGCGGCGGCAAGTACGTCCACGCACCTCACACCGGCGACGTCGTCAAGATCTCCAGTCTGGATAGGAGCGACTACGCGGGGGCGTGCCGCCCGTAGGGCTGCAGAGCCAAGGGCGCGCGTGGACACGTTCCTGGGGGGAGCGGGGGATGGCAGCTTCACCACTGTTCGCGCCGCTAGGCTCTCGGGACTATCGCAGGCTGTGGTCGGCGCAGTTCATCTCGGTCGTGGGAGACAAAGTCAACCAGATCGCGATGAGCATCCTTGTGTACAAAGCGACGGGCTCGATCTTGCAGGTGGGCGTGATGCTCGCCATCACCACCCTTCCGGCGGTCCTCTTCGGCATGGCGGCGGGCGTCTTCGTCGACAGGTGGGACCGTCGCACAACGATGGTGGTGTCTGACCTGCTGCGGGGCACGATCGTCTTGTCGGTGCCATTGCTCATCCATCTAGGGTTGCCGTTCTTCTACCTCGCCGCCTTCGGTGTATCCACCGTCTCGTTGTTCTTCGAGCCCGCTCGGCTGTCGCTCATCCCCGACGTGGTCGAGCGTGAGCATCTGATGGCGGCCAACTCGCTCGACAACGTCACCACCTCCGTCTCCGAACTGCTCGGTCTGGCATTCGGTGCCGGTGTGGTGTCGGCGCTCGGGGCGTCCAACGCATTCGTACTCGACGCGATCACTTATCTGGTCTCTGCCGCACTTGTGGCCACCGTGTCGAAGCGCACGCGCCCGGCCAAGAGCGGGCCAGGGTCCGAGAGGTTCATGGATCAACTTCAACAGGGTTTGCGATACATCAACGAAGAGCCGGTCTTGCGAGATCTCGTGACCGTATACACCTTTGCATCCGCGGGAGTCGCCGCATCGATCACCGCAGTGAACGGTCTCGGTCTTGAGCGTTTCGGAAGCGGAGCAGTGGAGGGGAGGGCGGTGGGACTTGCGGTGCTCGACGCCGCGATCACGATCGGGTTGCTTCTCGGGAGCGCGAGTGTCGGAAGGAGCGGTCCGGATAGAGCGGGACGCAAGTTCCTTACCAGCCTGGGCGTGTTCGGCGCGGTGTTCGCTTCGGTCTCACTCGCCCGGACGTTGCCAGCGACCCTGCCGCTCTTGATGATCGGCGGAGTGGCGAACATGTGGTTCTTCGTGCCAGGAGCGACGATCATTCAGCGTGCGTCGAAGCCCGACTGCCTCGGACGTGTGTTCGCGGCGAAGAACGCTCTGTCCCGAGTGGCGACGGTACTGGGGTTCCTTGTCGCCGGGGTCCTTGCGGAATATGTCGGTTTGCCGACCGCGGTGGCGCTCATCGGCATGACCATCACGCTCGTGTCTGTGTTCGGTTGGACACGAGGCGCTCTTCGCGAGACATGATCGTGCGCCTGGGGCTGCGCCGCTCGCACGAGTACAGCGCGTGGGGTATCCTCTTGTACGTCTGACCAGGAACTCTACGTGAGTGTGGTGACGCCGAATGGCTGATATCGATGGATTGCTCAAACTCATGTCCGACCGGGGAAGCTCAGACCTGCATCTCAAGGTGGGGAGCCCTCCCGCGATCAGACTCAACGGTAAGCTGGTGGTTCTGCACGACTTGCCGTCTCTAACCGCCGAGGCGACCAAGGCTCTCGCGCTGGGAATGATGGACGAGAGGCAACGCCAGTCGTTCGAGAATCATCGCGAACTCGACTTCGCGTACTCGCTGTCGGGCGTCGGCCGGTTCAGAGTGAACATCTTCCGGCAGCGCGGCAGCATCGGCATTACGCTACGCCGCGTCTCGACCGACCGTGCGTCGATAGAAGAGCTGGGCCTTCCGCCGATCGTACGGAGGCTTGCTGACGAGCCGCGTGGTCTGGTGCTCGTGACGGGGACGGCGGGCTCAGGTAAGACTACCACTCTGGCTGCCATGATCGACCACATCAATCACACGCGTGAGGGACACATCATCACGATCGAGGATCCCATCGAGGTTCTCCACCAGGACGACAAGTGCATCATCAACCAGCGCGAGATCGGGATCGACACCGACAGCTACGCTGACGCATTACGGCATGTAGTGAGGCAGGATCCCGACATAATACTCATCGGCGAGATGCGTGACCATGAGACCGTGTCGGCGGCGCTCACCGCAGCCGAGATCGGCAATCTTGTACTGTCGACATTGCACACCATCGATGCCACCGAGACGATCAACCGGATAATCGACTTCTTCCCCCCGTATCAGCAAAAGCAGATCCGCTTGATGCTCGCATCGACGCTCAAGGGCATCATCTCGCTCAGGCTCATCCCCTCGATAAACGGTGGCCTGGTCCCCGCGGTCGAGGTGCTCGTCATGACAGGCACCGTCCGTGAGTACATCATCGACCCGGAGAAGACCTACATGATCCGGGACGCGATGGAGGACGGCGAGTATTACGGCATGCAGACCTTCGACAAGAGCCTGCTCGCGCTGTATCAGCAGGGGAAGATCACTATGGACGACGCGACAGCTATGGCCGCGAACGCCCACGACTTCAAGATCAAGGTCCGGCAGCTTGGCATCGCCCCTGAGCGCGCCGCCCAAACCGGCATCTACTGATCGAGTCCCATATCGGCCAGCATCGAACGGACCTCGGCGGGCATCTCCCCGAGCCCTCCCATGAACTGTTTCAGGTATGAGTTCTCCATGAGGAGCTTCATCGTGACCATGAAGTAGTCGCGCTTGAACTTCGACATGCTGGAGACTGTCTTGAGCTTGCCCATATAGAACCGCCGATAGCACTCGATGATCTGCGTCATGAGCTCGTCGGTGGTCATCTCCTTGGGCTTCACGACAGGTGCGACGAGGTTGTAGTCCTCGTAGTCGTAGCTCACGATATATGGCTTGAGGTCCGCATACATATCGGCATAGGGCCAAGGCGCGATGGTCAAGAAGAACGCCAGGTCGGGATCATAGTGTAACGCCAGTTGGAACGTGGCCTCGATCATCTCGGGTGTGTCGTCTGGAAGGCCGAGCACCAGACTCGTTTCGGTGATGATGTCATTGGCCTTGAGAAGCTCGATAGAGGTCTTGCCCATCTGGACAGACGTGTTCTTCTTGAACAGGTCGAGCGTAGCCTGATCGGTGCGTTCGACCCCCACGTAGACGTGGTCGATGTTCGCTTCACGGTATCGGGGGATGAGCGCCTTGTCACGAAGCACGTCATCCACGCGGGTCTCCATGAGAATGTCCGTGCCGACCTCACGTTCGATGAGGAGGTCCAGTATCCGGTGCCACCGCACCGGATCGAGTGTGGGGTTCTCATCGGAGAACATCACGACACCGACATCGAAGCGGTCCCGCAGCATCTCGAGCTCACTTATCACGCTCATGGGACTACGGGCGCGCCACGATCGTTTCCAGAAGACTTGCTGGCTGCAGAAGGTGCAGGCCTGGTTGCAGCCACGCGATGTGGACATGATGGCGAGCTTCTTCTCCGGCAGGGGGTAGAAGCGATACAAGCTCCACTCCACCAGGTCCCACGCTGTGGGCAGCGAGTCCAGGTCTTGCACGAAGGGGCGCGGGGGCGTGGCGAAGGGTATTCCATCTAAGAGAAAGGCGATCCCCTCCACCTTGCGAGGGTCGTCGCGCTCATCAAGGCAGCGGACCAGCTCCGGGACCGTGACCTCACCCTCGCCGCGGAACACGAAGTCGACCACGTCGCTGTGGCGCTCGAGTACCTCTCGCCACATGAAGTGCGCATGCACTCCGCCCACACCCGTGACCACTCCTGGCAGTACCTGCTTGGCCACCTCGAGCAGACGCATCCCGGCGGGGAAACTCGGCGTATAGCAGCTCGTGAGCACCATGTCAGGCGCGATCCGCTCCAGCTCGTTCGCGATGCGCTCAAGATCGTGATCAGCGGTCATCGCGTCGTAGATCACCGGCTCGAACCCCGCCTGCCGCAGAGCGCCCGCCATGTACACGAAAGCGACGTTCGGCCATGAGCCCGCGGTTTCTACCACTCCGCTGTGATAGGGTGGCGTGACAAGGGCGATGCGGCGGATCATGGGCCCCTTCCTCCCCGAGATATGTGCGCTCGACGACGGTGACTGCGCTGATGGCCAAGGGAGCGGCCGACAGCGATCGCGTCGCTACGGGCGGATTCTACCACGCTCGGTACGTCCAACGCCGCGTTCTCGTGCGCGCAGGAGCAATGTGACGACCAGCGCCCCCACGAATGCGCCGGCGGTGTCGACGACCCAGTCCACCGGGTCGCACATCCGTCCTGGCACGAAGAGATGGTGCAGTTCATCGGTGATTCCGTAGGCCGAAGCGAGAGCGACTGCTCGTAACCACCAGGACGGCTTCTCCAACGCGAGTAAGACGAGCCCGCCAAGCACCGCGTAACCGCCGAAGTGTCCTACCGAGCCGAAGCGGCCCGGCACCGCTGAGCCGGGCAACGCTGACAGGCGGAGGATCACCGCCATCCACACCGCGACGAGCGTCCACTTGAAGGCGCGTAGACGGTCATATGTCGTCATGGGCATGGGATGCTCCTTAAACTCGTGTGGCAGGCAGTCTATCACCTCGCCGGAGCACTTGACTTCCACAAGACTGAC
>JAJFTR010000080.1 GCA_021372825.1 Actinomycetes bacterium | reverse complement strand
ACATGGTTGATGCGTGCTTCGCCATCGGTCGAGACGTCGCAGCGAGCGAGGCAGACCTCCGCATTCTGATTGACTCAGGGCCACGTCCCGTCAAGTGGTGTATGAAGCCCTCTGCTCCGACCTCGAGTATCTCACTCAGCTAGCCATGAGCGCGGGCACCACCTCCTGATCGAGTCCGTCCTGCACCACGAGCATCGGCTGCATGGTCTTTTCCAACGATTCGATCGACATGTAGCGTCGGCTCACCTGCCACTCGTCGTGCTGTTCGGAGAGCACCGAGCCGACCAGGCGTATGATGCTGTCACGGTTCGGGAAGATGCCGACGACGTCGCTCCTCCTGCGGATCTCGCGGTTGAGCCTCTCCTGGGGGTTGTTGCTCCAGATCTGGCGCCAGTGCGACGTCGGGAACGTGGAAAACGCCGTGATGTCGGCTGCGGCGTCCTCGAGCATGGTCGCCACGTCGGGGAAGCGTTTCTCGAGCTGCTCGACGACGCGTGCGAGCTGGGCGGCCACCTCTTCCGCATTCGGCTGCGCGAAGATCGTGCGTACGAGCGTGGCCACGAACGGTTGCGCTGATCTCGGCACGCGGCACAGCACGTTTCGCATGAAGTGGGTGCGGCACCGCTGCCATGCGGCACCGGGGAGCACGGCCTCGATCGCTGCGACGAGCCCCTTGTGGGAGTCGGAGACGACGAGCTTGACGCCGGAGAGTCCTCGGGCTGTCAGGTCTCTCAGGAATGCGGTCCACGCGGGACCTGACTCCTCGGTGAACGTGTCGAGGCCCACGATCTCGCG
The DNA here is from genome assembly GCA_021372825.1 of Actinomycetes bacterium. GTDB lineage: Bacteria > Actinomycetota > Coriobacteriia > Anaerosomatales > Anaerosomataceae > JAJFTR01. Next base: position 872 of record JAJFTR010000080.1, on the reverse strand, counting down.
GTGGCCTTCTGAGTTCACCGCGGTGGCGACGATGCAGGCGACCTTCACGACACGACCGCCTTCACGAACGCGGATGGCGAGCGCGTCGACCCACAGGTACGGATACGCTCCGTCGTCGAGGGGGCGCGAGCGGAATGCGGCCACCTCCTCGTCGAGGGTCTTGGCCAGACGTGAGACCTGCGACTTGGAGATCCCCTCGATGCCGAGCGTCTTCACGAGCCCGTCGACTCTCCTGGTCGAGACTCCCCGCACATAGCACTCGGCGATGACCGCCACGAGCGCACGCTCCGCACGACGCCTGTTCTCGAGCAGCCAGTCAGGGTAGTAGCTGCCTTCGCGCAGTTTGGGGACGGCGAGCGGGATCGTGCCCACGCGCGTATCGAGTTCGCGCTCACGATAGCCGTTGCGTCTGTTCACGCGTTCATCGGAGCGTTCACCGTAGGCGGCACCGCACAGCGCATCGGCCTCGGCACCCATGAGCTCTTCGGCAAAGACCTTGAGCATCTCGCGCATCAGGTCGAGATCGGCGTCCTCAAGCGTCTTGCGCAGCCACGTCAGTCGGTCCATGTTGTCCTTGGTCACTGTCTCCTCCTCGACTCTGGGTCTCATCACCCTCGAGGATGGAGCAGTGGCCGCCTCATGTCAGGCGGCCGGGCCTTCGTACACCACTACCGGGGACACTAACGCCGCGATGCCGCTTCCACGGAACGATGTCGTCGCGAGCGAGGCTTCAGCCGAGGTCTGACGCACAGGCCACACGGCGTGGGGGCAGCAGTGACGAAGGGCGTCGGGCTTCCGGCGCCCTTCACGCGTTCCGGCGTTCGTCAGACCGCGCGCGCAGCCTCCAGAGCGGTCACCAGGCCCGCCACCTC
>JAJFTR010000078.1 GCA_021372825.1 Actinomycetes bacterium | reverse complement strand
GTGAGCAGCGTGAAGGGTCCCTCGGGACGGGGGGCGCGGAAGACGTACACCGGCAGGGCGCTGCGCCCCGAGACCTTCCATGTGACGGTGTCGGCCATGTCCCCCGCCGTCACCGTGACCGCGTAGGGGGCCGGAAGGACCTGCGCGGCCGACGGACGCGACAGAGCGGGACGGACAGCGGCCGGCACACCCCAAGCGCACGCCGCCGAGGGGATGAGCGCCGTCAACACAGCGGCCGCCATGCACAGACATCTCGACCGAGAACCCAGCTTCATCGATACCCCCAAAGGAGACCTCTTGTTCGCACGGGACTCTCAAGCACTCCAGTCATGCCCCCGAGCATGGCGTCGACCCTTTCGCGAGACTCAGGGAAGGCTCTCCCCGCCGTGACAGTTGAGACAAAGGTCGTCGTACTGCTCGAGAGTCATGTTCAGGTTGGCTGTCTGGTGCGGAAACGCGGTATACGCGGGGTTGGTCGGCGCGTCCGGAGGCGGGTACCCATAGTCCTTGAGCGATGCCGAAAAGGCAGCTTCGACGTCGCGCGCGTCCTCATGGCATTGCTGACAGTACGGCTCCTGTCGTGGCGCCGTGCCTACAGGCGCCATCGCATATCCCACGTTGCTTCGACCCAGGTCATAGGCGACCGTCTCGGTCGTCGGATGGTTGTTGGACATGCCTACGCTGGTTCGCCCGTCATGGCACGCCGCGCACCATGCGCCCCCGTAGTTCGTGATCGTCCCGTTGGGCAGCCCGTTCACGTCGTCTCGCAGTAGCGAGTTAGAGTACACGTACTCCTTAGACGCCATCGCGCGCCCCGTGTCCTTGAGATATGGCGCGAGAGCGGTCGCGCGATGCGGGGTGTGACAACTGGTGCAGCCTAGCAGACCGTCGAGCGGAAGAGACCCGCCGGGTACCGCAGAGGTCGTGTCGATAGCATGCTCGGCCTGCACAGTCCCCCCTCGGGAAACGATCTGCGAGTACACTCCCACCGCACCGGTACCGTCGTGACAGGTGAAGCAGGACTGCGAGACCGTCGGCGTGGGCAGCAGCAGGACGCCGCCAGCAGCGGCGTCGTGAACGGTGTGGCACATCTTGCACTTCGAGGTAGAACCGGTGTAGTACCCGTGAGGACCTTCACCCGTCCAGTCATCGCGCTCGTCGCCATGGCAATCCACGCACGCATACGTGCCCTCGCGACCGTCAGCGTGGTATCCGAACGCGGCGGCAGGCACGGCAAGGACGACCGCACCCGACACGAGAAGTGCCACCGCGACGACCCACACCGCCATGACCATGCGACTGAACCTGATCGTGTGCGTCACGGCCTCCTCCTCCCGCTCACACTCCTGAACCAGTATTATTGTGATAGGACTCACATGCAATACCTCTAGCTGGATATACACGTCACACCTGGGATTCGGCGTGCCGTGTTCGGGCATCGTCGCCGTCACCTATTGGCGCCCCACCTCGGCTATGGTAGACTCGCGGGGTTCGCCTTCGGGCGGACACCGTCAACATGCCTGGAGGGATCGAAGAACGTGGCCAACATCAAGAGCCAGAAGAAGCGGATTCTCACCAACGAGAAGGCGCACGCACGTAACAAGGCGACGAAGTCCGCGCTTAAGACCGCCGTCCGTAAGGTGAACGAGGCAGTCGCATCCGGCGACAAGGACACGGCTGTCGCGGCGGCACGCGCTGCGTCACAGGCACTCGACAAAGCGGCGAGCAAAGGCGTCATCCACAAGAACCAGGCCGCCAACCGCAAGTCTGCCGTGATGAAGAAGGCAGGCTCCCTGTCGGATTAGCGCGCCTGCACGTTGAGGCGGGTGCTTCGGTCACACACGCCGACCACCCAACGCTCGAGGACGAGCCCGGGATCTCCCTGGCTCGTTTTCATTCTCTTTTCAGCATCGGCCGCATCACGAAGGGCGTCTACGAGTTCGTGCTCGTGGAACCGATCGGACTGCCGGGACATGTTCCGAAGCTGCCAATCCGCCAGTCTGAGTTCGCGCATCATCTCACCCACGGTGGCGCCGCGTGCTGTGAGCGACTGAATGCCGATAAGCACTCGAAGGCGTCCGACACAAAGCGCCAGCATGCCCGCGGGGGATTCACCTGTTTCAAGTAGCTCGTCGAGCAGCACAAGCGCTCGGGCGCTGTTCCGAGCCCCCAGAGCATCCAGGAAGTCGAAGACCGACGTTGGTGCCGTCTGGGCAACGACCGCCTCCACGTCGGCGACGTCCAATTCCTTCTTCTCACCCACAAAAGCGATAACCTTGTCCACCTCGGTTTCCAGTGCGCGAAGGTCCTTTCCCACCGCTCTTATGAGGGCCTCTGCTCCTGCCCGCGTGATGGTGTGTCCCTTCGACCGCACGAGCGCCGCCACCCAGCCCGGCAACTCCGACCTCTTGGGCGCTTGGTACTCGGAGACCACACCGAGTGCATGGAGAGCTTTGTAGAGCCGCGACGTCTTGGCGAGAGAACCCGCCACGAGCACGAGACACGCCGTAGGCGACGGATCACGTGCATACTCGATGAGTGCAGCCTGGCCTTCCGGAGACATGCGCTCGACGTCGCGGACAACCACAAGGCGTTTGGCGGACAGGAAGGGGGCCGTGTTCGCCGCGATCACCACATCCTCCCCGCATGCGCTGGCGCCGTCGAACGTATCGAAGTCGAGCGGCTCATCGTCCCCGGAGGCGACCATGTCCTTCAGCCGGCGGAGCGCGCGCTCCAACAGCAGCTCCTCTTTGCCATGGATCAGATAGACGAGCTTCAGGTTGTCGACGTTCGAGGCTGGCATCGGTCTCCTCGCAAGCTGTGAGCGCTGAGACGCGCGAACCGGTGATTCGCGGCGTCGGAGGTGTCACCATTGTCGCACACCCCACCGCCGATCGTGGCTTGGTGCTACGAACCCGGAACCCTCGGTGTGTCACCTCTACGACCACATCGCCGTTCACGTCTGTGCGGTAGATGCGCACACCTTGGCGACGCAACATGTCAAGTGTCGAAGAGGCGGGGTGGCCGAAGTCGTTGCCCGCGCCCACGCTTATGATCGCGACTCGCGGACTCCACTCGCGGCAACCCTCCTGGCCAAGACCATTGGTGCTGCCGTGGTGAGGCACCTTCAGCACCTCCACCCGTCTGAGGGTCCCTGCCTCGGCCATGCCCGTCTGGGCGCTTTGCTCCGCGTCCCCTGTGAGCACCACCTCGACCGAGCCGCTCTGCACCTCGAGAACGACGCTGGTGTCGTTCGTCCACAGGCCGCTCGCCCCGCTCGGCGGCCACAGCACGCGGACGACGCTGTCGCCCAGAGGCCACGACTGCCCTGCGGCCAACTCTCGCATACGGACCTTGCCGCGCGGGCTGATACGCGGGATCGTCTCACGCACCCGGTCGAATCCCGCCTCGGCCACATCGGGGCGCCCGACCCATCCCACGCGCACCACGCCGACGAGCCCGTCGAACCCGCCGGTATGGTCGTCGTGGTCATGCGTGAGTATCACGCTGTCCAATCGCCGCACTCCGTTGCGCGCGAGCGCCTGCCTGAGCACTCCCGCGTCCGCACCGGTGTCCACAAGCATCGAGTGTTCCCCGTCCTGCACCAGGATCGCGTCACCCTGTCCCACGTCCATCACCACCACGCGGCACGTGGCAGGTCCGCGGGGACCGACCGCCACCAGCACGGTCACAAGCAGGACCGCCCCTAACGCAGCTCGCGCGTATGTTCGCGATGGCCGAGGCCACCACGCCCACAGCGTCACCACCCCTGCGAAGCCGATCGCCGTCCAGACCGCGCCGAGACCGCCCATGCTCACTGCCGCAGCCGGCATCCGTGCCAAGAGCGACGCGGCCTCGCAGGCATACCCGAGAAGCGCCCCCGCCAGCCGTATCGCGACCGTCCCCAGTTGCGGCCACACGCCGCCGATCGCGGCGCCCGCCAGGCCGACGCACAGTGCCGCCTCCCCTGCGGGAACGATCGCGACATTCGCGACAGGCGCGGCCAACGAGAGCATCCCGAACGTGCTCGTGACGATAGGGAGCGTGCTCACCTGCGCCACCAAAGACGTGCCCACAAGCGTCGCAGGCTTACCGAGCGCATGGGGCAGCGCCTCGCGAACCCACGCCACACCCAGGTCGCCAAAGACCAGGAGACCGCCCACGGCCGCCACTGAAAGAGCGAAACCGACGTCGAAGACCGACCATGGCTGCCACAGCACCATCGCGCTCACACCCAGCGCGAGCGCTGAGACGCCGTCTTGACGGACGCCGGCGGACCCTGCGAGCGCGCCTGCCGTGAGCATCACACATGAGCGGATCGCCGACAGAGCGAGCCCACTCAGCACGGTGTACGCGCATGCCACGGCCACAACGACGGCGACCACGAGTTTGCGCGGCGCTCCTGTCGCGTGGCCGAGCACCAGAACGAGCGCACACACCACCGCGAGATGCGACCCCGAGACGGCGACGACATGCGAGAGCCCCAAGACCCGGAAGTCCTCATCGACAGCGGTCCCGTCGAGAAGTCTCCGGTCGCCGAGCACGATCCCGCGCAGCAGCGCGCCTGGCTCCCCTGGGACCACCTCGAGCCTGCGTGCCGCCTCAGCCCGCCAGCGATAGAGACCGCCCGCGACGCCCCCACGCCACCCGAGGTCGGTGCAGCGCCACGCGTTCGCGGTCGCGTGCTCTCCTGTCCGGGCTGCGCGGCGGCTCCGCTCGTCGGGTTCCCGCGGCTCGGGTATTGCCGAGAACCGCACGCGCCGGCCCAGCTCCGGCGCTGCAGACCCACCAGGCAGGTACACCGTGAGGAGCGCGCCTTGGTACGGTGCGCCTTGCACGCGTACCCTCATCGAAGGACCGAAACGCCCTTCACGGGGGTCCGCGACTACCACACCTTCCCACTCCCGCGCGCCCGCGTCTTCCAGCAAGCGTGCGACCGAGCGCCACTGTGCGCCCTGCAGGATCGACACGCCGAACCCCGTGAGCACGCCCGAAGCGAGCAGTACGACCACTGCCGTCACGGCCGCCTGCCGCGCATGGCGGTGAAGCGCCATGGCATAGACCGCCGCGGCAAGACACGGCATAACGACCGCGGCCGCCGCCCACACCGTGTTCTGTCCTATCCACGCGCGCCAAGCCACAGACTCCCCTGCGGCCGCTCCGGCCCATAGCGCCGCTGCCCACCACAGAGTGGGTGGGATGGTGGGCCGCGTCGGGAACGCACCCTCGCTCACGGCTCATCCTGCCGTGATCAGGTCTTTGAGTGCGTCGAACTTCTTCTGACCGATGCCGGACACCCGCATGAGGTCCTCGACGGTCTTGAAAGGTCCGTTCGCCGCCCTGTCATCGACGATCTTCTGAGCCGTCGCGGGTCCGACGCCCGGCAACGCATCCAGCTCCGCAGCCGTCGCGGTGTTGATGTCGATCTTGGCCGAGGGCGCCCCCGCCCCAGGCGGAGAGAGACCACCGCCTGCCCCGCCCGCGGCGCCCGGCGCCGCGGTGTCCGAGACCTCATCCGATGTCGGGAGGTACACCTGCTCTCCGTCAGCGAGTACTCGTGCGAGGTTGATGGCCCCCACCGCGGCGTTACCGGTACCGCCTCCGGCCGCCGTGATCGCGTCGGTCACCCGGCTTCCTACCGGCAGCCTGTACACTCCCGGGCGCATCACCGCCCCCACTACGTGCACGACCACGACCTCGGCCGAAGTGCTAGCCGTCGGGAAGACGCTTGCGCTTGCCTCGGCGCTTGCGACCGGCTCGTCGGGCAACGCAGGCAGCTCCTCGACTGCGCCCCGCGGCCAGAAGCGCCACGCTCCGATACCCAAGCCGACAAGACCCGCAACACACACGGCCGCCAAGGCGGGATCGCTCAGCCCGCCCAGACCGGCCCGCGCGAGCATCTCACGCACACGTGCAGGAACCTCTACAGACACGGACGCCCCCTTCTCGCCGGGACGGAGGGAGCGTCCGATCGCTCATCACACTACCGGGTGGTCCTCACCCGCAACTTCCTTCACCCTAGCCGGAACCTTGCCGGCGTTCCCGCTTCATCGGACGACGAAGCTCACCAGTTTGCCCGGTACGATCACGACCTTGGTGACCTCTCGACCTGCGAGATGCTCTGCCACGCGCTCGTCTGCGCGCGCGGCGGCCTCCACGGTCGCGCTGTCGGCGTCCGCCGGAACACTCACCCGTCCGCGCACCTTGCCATTGACCTGCACGGCGTATTCGACCTCCTCCGCCTGGGCGAGAGCCGGGTCCCAGGAAGGCCACGGCTCACGATGCACCGATGCGCGGTGACCGAGCACCTCTCTCCAGAGCTCCTCGGCCATGTGCGGAGCGTACGGGGCGATGAGAAGCGTGAGCGTCTCGGCCACTTCGCGCTCGAGCGCGGTGTCTCGCACGTCCGGCGCCGCGGTGCGGTGGTAGTCATTCGCGGCGTTCAGAAGCTCCATCATGGCCGAGAGGGCGGTGTTGAACTGGAACCGCTCGATGTCCTCGGTGACCTTCCCCACCACGCGATGACGCTCACGCCGGAGCGCCGTGGCGCCCTCGTCGCCCGTGGCCGCGTCTTCCTGCTCGGCTACTTCCGTCACGTAGCGCCACAAGCGCCCAAGGAAGCGATAGATGCCTTCCAGGCCCTCTTGGCTCCAGTCGAGATCCTTGTCGGGCGGCGCCATGAACAGGATGTACACGCGAAGCGCGTCCGCGCCGAACCGTGCCACCATCTCCTCGGGCGCGACCACGTTACCCTTGGACTTAGACATGGTCTCGCCGTCCTTCTTGACCATCCCCTGGGTGAGGAGGTTGGTGAACGGCTCGCTGAAATCCGCGAGTCCCATGTCGCGGAAGACCTTCGTGAAGAACCGCGAATACAGGAGGTGCAGGATCGCATGTTCGATGCCGCCGATGTACTGGTCCACCGGCATCCAATACGCCACTTTGGCTGTGTCGAATATGGCCGAGGAGTTCTGCGCGTCGCAGTAGCGGAAGTAGTACCAGCTGGAGCAAGTGAACGTGTCCATCGTGTCGGTCTCACGGCGTGCCGCGCCCCCGCATCTCGGACAGGTGGTGTTATAGAACTCCGGATGGTCCGCAAGCGTCTCGCCTTTGGTGATGTCCACATCCATGGGGAGGACCACCGGCAGGTCCGCCTCAGGCACCGGCACCAGTCCGCACTCCGGGCAGTGGATGACAGGGATGGGGTTGCCCCAGTACCGCTGCCGAGAGATGAGCCAATCACGCAGGCGGTAGTTCACCGCGAACCGGCCCTGGCCGCGCGCGGCGAGCCATTCGGTGACAGCGCGCATGCCCTCGCTCGCCTTCCCGCCACGCAACCCGGTGAATGCGCCTGACTGTACCATCACCCCGGGCCCGTCATACGCCTCCGTCCACGGCACGTCGGTCATGATCCGCTCGGCAACGCCTTGAAGCTCACCCAGCAGCGGATCGTCGTCAGCCACCACCACAGGGGGGATCGGAAGACCGTACTTGCGCGCGAACTCGAAGTCACGCTCATCGCCGCAGGGCACGGCCATCACCGCGCCGGTCCCGTACTCCATGAGCACGTAGTTGCTCACCCACACCGGCACCTTCTCGCCGTTCACGGGGTTGATGACGTAGCGGCCGGTGAAGGCGCCGAGCTTCTCGGCCTCACCGCTCGTCCGAGAAACGGCCGTTTCGCGCGACGCGGCCTGAACGACTTCCTGGACCGCGGCGGCGTACGCCGTGCCTGCGGTGAACTCGCGCACCAAAGGATGCTCGGGCGCGAGCAAGAAGAACGAGCACCCGAACAAGGTGTCGGGGCGGGTGGTGAAGACGGTGATGGTCTGCTCGGTGGGCTCGCCGGCGGCGTCGCACACGGTGAAGTCCACCTCGGCGCCTTCGCTGCGACCGATCCAGTTGGCTTGCATCGTCTTGACGCGATCAGGCCACCCGGGAAGCGTCTCCAGGTCGTCGAGCAGCTCCTGAGCGTACTCCGTGATCTTGAAGTACCACTGCTCGAGCTCCCGCTTCTCCACCACGCTCTTGCAGCGCCAGCACACACCGTCGCCGATGACCTGCTCGTTGGCCAGCACCGTCTTGCAGCCTGGGCACCAGTTCACCGCGGACTTCTTGCGCTCCACCAGGCCGCGCTCCCAGAACTTCAGGAAGATCCACTGCCCCCAGCGGTAGTAGTCCACATCGCAGCTTCTCACGGTGCGGTCCCAGTCGTAAGAGAAGCCCATGCGCCTGAACGAGGCAGCCTGACGCTCGATGTTCCCGTACGTCCAGGTGGCAGGGTGCGTCTGACTCTTGATGGCGGCGTTCTCGGCAGGCAGACCGAAGGCATCCCATCCGATCGGATGCAGCACCGAATACCCGCGCATCCGGAAGTACCGCGCGACCACGTCACCGATCGAGTAGTTCCTCACGTGCCCCATGTGGATGTCACCCGAGGGGTACGGGAACATCTCGAGCACGTACTTCTTGGGGCGGTCCGGGTCCTCGACCGCTGCGTCAAGGCGTTCCGCTTCCCAGACCGCCTGCCATTTCTCCTCGAACGAGTGTGGATCGTACGGTCTGCTCACGAGCGTCCTTTCACGTGATGGGGTCTCGCACACGGTTCTTCCGCATGATAGCGAAGCGGCGCCGCCCCTGCGACCGCATGGCTCCCGCGCGCAGCGATGCCCGCCGCGAATCGCGACGGGCATCGTCATCGGACTTGGTGGAACTATCGGAGGCCGACACGAAGAAATGGCTCTCCCTGTTGTATCACGGGTCAAACGCCGAACCGGTGGATGATGAGCACACCCTAGTGATGAATCAGCCGTCAGTGTCAATGACGATTGAAAACTGACCACCCTGTGACGATTTGAAATTGACCACCCTCAGCCGGCCGGCGTTGTCACGATGCCGGCCTTCTTCTTGTCTTTCAGGCGGTAGCTCTCGCCCTTGATCGAGATCGTCGTCGAGTGGTGCAGCAGCCGGTCGAGGATCGCGGTGGCGATCACCGTGTCGCCGGAGAACACCTCGCCCCACTCGCCGTAGGTCTTGTTCGACGTCAGCACGATCGAGCCGTGCTCATAACGTCGGCACACCACCTCGAAGAGCAGGGATGCCTCCCCGGCATCGAGCGGCAGGAAGCCGACCTCGTCGACGATCAGCAGGCTCGGGCGCACGAACCCCATGAGCCGTCGCGAGAACGTGCCGGCACTTCGGGCCTCGGCAAGCGACGCGACCAGGCGGGCCGCGGTCGTGAACTTGACCGACAGACGTCGCTTGGACGCCTCCACCCCCAGCGCGATCGCCAGATGCGTCTTGCCCACGCCGGGCGGCCCGAGCAAGATCACGTTCTCCGCACGCTCCACGAACGCGCAACTCGCGAGCTCGGTCACCTGCTTCTTGTTGATGCTTTGCTGAAACGAGAAGTCGAACTCCTCGAGCGACTTTCGGGCCGGGAAGCCCGCGAGGCGCTGCAGGGTGTCGCACGCGCGAGCGTCCGAGGCGTCCGACTGGGCGGCGAGCAGCGCCTCGGCGAAGTCTGAAAACGACCACTCGCGTTCCGCCGCTTCTTGGGCGAGCACGGGCACGAGCGCGGGCACGTCGGGCAGTCGCAGCTTCTCGGCGAAGTGCACCAAGCGCTCTTCTGACAGGTTCACGAACAGACCTCCTCGTAGACGGTGAGCGGGCGCACCTCGACTGCAGGGGCGGTCTCGAAACGGAAGACCGGACGGTCCGGAGCGGAGAGCGGCGCTGGCGCCCGCGGCGGCACCCAGGGCAGCGCCTCCGAGACCGGGGTCAGGCCCTCCAGCGGCAGACGCGTCACGGGCGGCACCCCGGTCGTGGCGTGGTCACGCACGTTGGCCTCGTCTTCGAGCCAGGAGAGCACCCGGGTGTTCATGTCGTCGATGTCGGTGAAGGTGCGGCCGACGAGGAAGGCGTCCTTCACGTAGCCGATCGTCCGCTCGACCTTGCCCTTGGTCTGGGGGCGGTAGGGGCGGCACAGCTGCGGGCGGAAACCGAAGCGTCCGGCGAAATCGAGCAGCGCGGCGTTGAAGGTCACAACAGAACGGGTGTGTTCGAGTGCCACGACTTTCGCGTTGTCGTAGAGCACGCGGCGGGGCATCCCGCCGAAGTAGGCGAAGGCGCGCGCATGGGCGGCGAGGAAGGCGTCTGAGGCGCAGGAGTCCGAGAACTCGACGTAGAGATAGCGCGAGAAGCCCAGCAGCATCGTGAAGGCGTAGACCTTCGTGGGGACACCCCGCACCTCATGGACCCCGAGTTCGGCGTAGTCGCACTGGGCCTGTTCGCCCGGAGGGGTCTCGAAGCGTACGACGGTGCGTTTGCGCGGCACCCGGTGCTCACGCGTGAAGTCTTTGAGTATCGAGATCTTGCCCTCGTAGCCCTGGGCACTGATCTCGTCGAACAGGCGCCTGGCCGAGAGCTCCGGGAACTCGCGCAGGCGCTCGAGCAGGTAGGGCTTGTACGGGTCGAGCTTGCTCGGCTTCTGGCGGCGGTGGTACTCCGGCGGACCATCTCGGCGAAGCGTCGCCCTGACAGTGTTGCGGGAGATCCCAAGCTCGCGAGCGATCGCGCTGATCGACACGCCCGCCTTGTGCATCGAGACGATGTCCACCCATTCCTCCAGCCGAATCAACTG
>JAJFTR010000077.1 GCA_021372825.1 Actinomycetes bacterium | reverse complement strand
CGTGCACGCGACGTAGAACAGTCGGCGCTCTTCTTCGATCTCCTCGGTGGAGCCGGTCGCCATGTCGGAAGGGATGTTGCCATCCGCGGCATGGATGATGTAGACGCAGTCGAACTCCAGGCCCTTGGCTGAGTGCATCGTGCTGAGCACAAGGTAGTCCTCATCGCGTAACGGCGGCCCCGCAAGGTCGCCCGTCCACTGCGGGGGGTCGAGCGTGATCTCCGACAAGAACTGCGTCCGGTTGTGGAACCGGCTCGCCATGTTCTCCATCTGTTCGAGGTCCGAAAGTCGTGCCGAGGCGTTGTCGTATCGGCGTTCGATCAGAGGGCCGAGAAAGACACGTGCAGCATGCACCTGAGCGGAGACGTCGCCCTCCGGCGCGTGGGCAAGGTTGCGCATGAGTGCAACGAAATCGCGCCAGACTCCCTTGGTGCTTTCGGGAAGCCGGCAACTGAGCCACGCGTCGAAGGCGCCGTCGGCGGCCGTGAGTGCCTCGTGAAGCTCTGAGGCGGTCTTCGGTCCGATCCCCGGGAGGAGCTGCAGCGCTCGCAGGGCAGCCATCGAATCGTGGGGGTTCTCGGCAAGGCGCACACAGGACAGGAGGTCCTTCACATGGGCTGTCTCCAGGAACTTCAGGCCGCCGTACTTGACGAACGGGATGTTGCGCCGCGCGAGCTCCAGCTCCAGCGCAGCGGAGTGATGCGACGCGCGGAACAAGACGGCCTGCCTCGCAAGCTCGGTCCCCGCTTCGCGATGCTCAAGGACACGGTCGATGACGAACGACGTCTGTTCCGTCTCGTCCTGGCAGGTGACAAGGGCGGGCCGCGAGCCGCCCTGCCGATCCGTGAAGAGGTCCTTGTCGTAGCGCTCCTCGGCACATGCGATGATCCGGTTCGTGGCGTCAAGCAACGGCTGTGTGGACCGGTAGTTCCGGGTGAGGGTGAGCACGGTGGCGCCAGGGAAGCGAGAGGGGAAGTCCAAGATATTGCGCACGGTCGCTGCCCGAAAGCCGTAGATCGCTTGCGCGTCATCGCCCACTGCGGTGACTCCCGATCCGTCGGGCCGGAGCAGCGCGACGATATCGGCCTGCAGGGCGTTCGTGTCCTGGTACTCGTCCACAAGCACCGCATCGAAGCGCTCGCGCACGCGTGCGCCTGCGTCGGGGTCGGCGAGCAGTCCGCGCCAGAAGACGAGAAGGTCATCGTAGTCGAGGACGTGCTGCGCCTCCTTGAGGTCCACGAATGTCGCGAACAGCCGCTTGAGGTCATCGGCCTGTTCGCGGCACCAGGGGAAGGCACGGCCGAGCACGTCATCGAGCGGAGATTGGCTGTTCACGCAGCGTGAGTAGATGTCCAGGCATGTCGCCTTCTGCGGGAAGCGCTTGGCTGACCGGCCGAGTTCGAGGGACGTCCGGGCAACGTGCATGAGGTCCTCGGCATCCCCACGGTCGAGGATGGTGAAGGCGGGGTCGAGCCCGATGTCGCCGCCGTGGATCCTGAGCAGCCGCGTCGCTACGGCATGGAAGGTCCCACCCCATACGTGGGCGCCCGAGAGAGAAGCGGGCATATCATCATGCCCTGCGGCAGCGCGCAGCAGCCCGTCGACGCGGCGGAGCATCTCGGCTGCTGCGCGTCGTGTGAAGGTAAGCAAGAGGATGCGACCCGGCGGTGTGCCACGAGCTATGAGGTACGCCACGCGATGTGCGAGGGTGGTCGTCTTGCCGGTACCGGCTCCGGCCACGATGAGCAACGGGTCGGAGCCGTGAGAAGCAGCCATGCGCTGCTGGGCGTTGAGGCGGGACAAGAGACGCCCGGTGCAGGCTTCGTCGATCCGTGGGGGAGCGGCAGGTGATGGAGCGGTCACGGCGTCCTCCGATACGAACGGATGTTCGTATCGGAGTGTACCAGCACGCATCGCGACTGTCGAACGCGTGTTCGGTCACTCATCGCTGAGCCGCTGCGACCTCTTCTACATGCTGGATGTGTGCCAGCTTCTCCTCATCGGGAAGGAAGGATGCGCGGAAGGAGTTCTTCGCAAGGGTGATGACGTCTTCGCGCGTCAGACCTCCTGACGCGTGCATCGCCCGGTAGTTCTCACACAAATAGCCGCCGAAGTAGGCGGGGTCATCCGAGTTGACGGTGACGAGCAGCCCCGCCTCCAGCATGCGTCTAAGAGGGTGCTCGGCCAGCGAATCGAAAACGCGCAGTTTCACGTTGGAGAGCGGACAGACCGTGAGAGGGACCTGCTCTCGGACCAGCCGATCGACGAGGACGGGGTCCTCGAGGCACCTCACTCCGTGGTCGATGCGTTCGGCGCCGAGCAGGTCGAGCGCGTCTGTTATGTAGCTCGCAGGACCCTCCTCACCGGCGTGGGCGACGCGGTGCAGGCCGAGGGAGGCGGCCTGTGCGAACACGCTCGCGAAAGGCCCAGGAGGAAAGCCGGCTTCTGCCGAGTCGAGTCCGACCCCGCTGATACGGTGGCCGTAGAGCCTCGCTGTCTCCAGCACGTGCAGCGCCTCATCGGCAGGCTGGTCGCGGAGGAAGCACATGATGAGGCGGTACGTGATGCCAAAGTCGGCTTCGGCGTCCTCCAAAGCGAGCAGGATGCCTGCAAGCACGACGCCGAAGGGGACACCGCGGGAGAGGTGTGCCTGGGGGTCGAAGAACGGCTCGACGTGGACGATGTTCTCCATGGCGGCCCGCGTGAGGTACGACCACGTGAGATCGTAGAAGTCCTGCTCGGTGGCGAGCACACTCATCCCTGCGTAGTACACGTCGAGGAACGAGCTCAGGTCTTCGAACTCATATGCGCGGCGGATGTCATCGACGTCGTCGTAGGGGATCGATATCCGGTTGCGCTCCGCGAAGGCAAGCATCGACTCGGGTTCGAGAGTCCCTTCGAGGTGCACGTGCAGCTCTGCCTTGGGCAGCGACTCGATGAGCGTATCGGACTTGCCGTCGCCTTCCATGGAAACCCCTTACGCCCTTCACTCCTGTAGAGATTATGCCTCTTCGCGTGTCATCAGGGGAGGCAGGCTGCAGAGTCCGCGAAGACCACGGATGGTCTATTGGTGCCCGGGGCGGGGATCGAACCCGCACGGCCTTTCGGCCACCGGTTTTTGAGACCGGCGCGTCTGCCTGTTCCGCCACCCGGGCATCATGTGCTTCCGCACGAATGCGGATTATAGCAGGCCCGATGAGATGCGGGAGGATCGGCCCGATCAGAGAACGTACCGTGCGGTGAGCACGCTGTCGAGATCGCCCAGCACTGAGAACAGATTCAGAAGCATGAACACCGCCACGAGTGTGAGCAAGGCGGCGCTCAGTCCGAGCCGGACACCTACTCTCTGGTAGAAGTCCGCTGGCCGGCGGCTTTCATCTGTCACGAAAGCCGCTCTGGAGAGTGCTCGCGATTCGTGGACTCCCCGTGCGGCAAGGAACACTGCCGCCAGGCAGGCGACGACGGTGAATGCAAGCCAAAGGATGTTGATCGCTCGCGGTCCGGCGCCCTTGAGTATCCGTGAACCGAGAAAAGCGGAACCAACGATGTATGCCAGCGGAAGGAGCGTCGCGAGCTGCGTGTAGCCGAGGAGTCGCTCTATGCGGGCCACTGATGAGCTGGGCGGCGGCGTCGCCTCACCGAGGCGCGGCCTTTCCACGGCGGTTCGATTCCGTGAGAGTGCGGTGGACACCCGCAAAGCGTTCACCACGAAGGCCATGGCCGAGACGAGATACACGGCTGCGAAGGCTACGTATGCGTAGACATACGTCGAAGATGACACCCTCGTCGCTCCCTCCCCTGGACGCCCTCGACAGCGCGCATACGTATCATATCAGGATGATGGAAGGCGCACCGAGAAGAGGACTCACGGGCTCGCAGCGCGGTTCTCATCAACACGCCCCGCTGCACGATCCACTCAACCGACCTGGCCGAGCATGAGGGCGAGCTCGTCACCGACAGCCGCGCCGGCTCGGATGTTCCCCGTCACCACGCCGAGCGCATCGACAACGCGAGGATCGAAGAGTCTTCCGGCTGCGCGCTGGACCTCCGCGAAGGCCGCGCGTTCGCTGAGTGCGTGCCGATACGGACGCTCGGAGGTGAGCGCGACGTAGGTGTCGCATACGCCGATGATGCGCGCACTCAATGGGATCGCGTCACCCTTAAGACCAGAAGGATACCCAGAGCCGTCCAATCGCTCATGATGACATAACACCGCCTCTTTGATCTTCTCGTCGAGGCGTGCGGTCGTCAGGATTCTCGCACCTGCAGCGGGGTGACGCCGTATCGTCGCCTCTTCGGCGGGCGTGAGAGGACGGTCGGTACGCGTGATGGCGTCAGGCGCCTCCAGCATACCCACGTCATGGAGCACGGAGGCCACCCTAAGATCCGCAATCTCCTGCGTGGTGAGTCCGAGCATGATGCCAGTGCTCACTGCAAGTTCTGCAACCTTGGCTGCGTGGTCTTCATAGTCAGGGCGACGGAGGCCTACAAGCTCCGCGAGCGCCATGAGGGTGCCGTACAGTTGCGCGCGAGTCCGCTCCAGGAGCTGGTCGTTCTCCAGGCTGATCTGGATGATGTGCGCAACGAGTTCGACGCCCTCTAGGTCTTGCTCGTAGAACGGCTCCGATGCTCGCCAGACACAGAGCACCGACGACAGCTTCCCATCGATGTGGAGCGGCACTGCGAGCGCGTGCGTGCCGGAGTCCGGCGGGTCGTAGCGAAGAGGCGCACCCGCACGTACCGCCTCGAGCGCCGCCTGCTCGATGACGAGATGTGCGTCGTTTCTGGCGGCCGCGGCACGCGTGACAAGCCGGATGTCGTCTGACACGAGTGCCACCGCATCCACGTTGAATCGCTCCAGCGCTTCGTGAAGCACCTGGTCGAGTCCGTTACGGGCGGTAAGAGAACTCATCGCTTCGGCGGCTCGGTGGGCGAACGAGAGCCTGTCCACAGAAGCCTGAAGCTTGGATGTGGTGACCTCAAGGTCATCGTGGATCTTCGTGAGCTGCCGCCTGAGCCGCTGATGTTGATCGATCATGTACAGGATCACCATGAGGAGGAGACCGGGAACAGCGCTACGGAGCACCTCGTTTCGCGCAAGCCACAGATCCGCCAGCATCGCTTGTCTCGCGAGCGCATACACGAGCACGCCAACGATGGTGAGTAGCGCCATGATGATGATGTAGGACAGAGTCTGCAGTTGGCGTTGGCGATCGAGTACGCGCTCCAAGTCCTGGTCCACAGGCGGGCTCCTGTCGCATGCTGTGCGTCATCTCGAGTATCGGTCCCATGCGGATGAATGGTTAGTATTTGGCGATGAGCGGCATGTTCTTCTCGCCCGACGCGGGCGAAGAAGCGCCGTCTCTGTCACGCCGAGTGATGCCGGCTCCCGTATAATCGACCCATGGACACGAACTCCCTACAGACCGGTCACACGCAGAGCCCACTCGGGCCGCATCTCGCGAACGTGGCGGAGAACCTGCAGCTTGTCGCAGACCTAGGGTATGGCGATGTGGCGCTTGCGATACCCGACGGTCACGCCCTTCGGGTGGTGGCAGACGCACGGCCGGTCACTGCGGTCGCGGCAGTCGCGGCCAGCCGGGCCGGTCAGCTTCTCGCTCGAAGTGACGAGCCGGAGGCATACGACGCTTTCGAACACGTGGTCGCCGTCATCGGTACCCGTCGGCGGGTCACGCGCGGTATCGGCTATCACACCTCTGCGCGGCCTGTCATGACGGATGGCCGACCGGCGGGTGTGGTCATCCGTGACGTCGTCGAGCAAGTGACTGAATCGCCCGGCGCGATGGAGATCGCTTTCATGTCTCTGGCAGAGCGAGTGGTCGGGCTGCTCGCATGCGGGCCCATCATCGACATCGACTCCGGAGAACCCTTCACCACCGTGCGTCGCGCGGGAGACGGCATCATGGAGGTCGACGGCGCGGGTATCGTGTGCTACGCCAGCCCTAACGCTGTCAACATCATGAGGCTGGCTGGTCTCGACGGTGCGCCCGTGGGAAGGGAAGCGGCGGCGCTTCCGGGCGGAGCAACGGCGATCGCGCCCGTGCTCCACACGAAGGGCGCGCGAGCGGTCACTCTCGAGGTTGGGGGCCGTGTGCTGCGGTTCCGCACGATCGGATTCGACCCGGGGGCTTGTGTGCTCGTCTTGGACATCACTGACGTTCGAAGGCGCGAGCAGGAGATTCGAGTGAAGGAGGCGACGATCCGCGAAGTCCATCATCGAGTGAAGAACAACCTGCAGACGATTGCCTCGCTCCTGCGTATCCAGGCCCGTCGCACGACGAGTGAGGAAGCGGCGCGAGCCTTGGCTGAGGCCGTCGAACGCGTGTCGTCCATGGCCGTTGTTCACGAGATGCTCGCCACGGCCACTGAGGAGTCCGTCGATTTCACCGCTGTCGCGCGCACCGTCGTTGATATGGTGCGACGGAGTATGGCAGGCGACTCCGAGGTGAGCGTTGACGTCGAAGGCGAGATCGGGCTGATCCCCGCGTCAACTGCCACGTCGCTCGCGCTCGTCTGTGCGGAACTCGTTCACAACGCCATCGAACACGGTGTCGCAGACCGGCCGTCTGGCCGCGTGACGGTGGCGATGCGGCAGCTCCCTGACGAGCTGCATCTCGTCGTCCGTGACGACGGGGCGGGACTTCCGGAGACCTTCGATCCAGAGTCCTCGGCTAACTTGGGGCTCGCGATAGTCAAGACCGTGGTGGAGGATGACTTGCAAGGAACGCTTGCGTTCTCGCGTGCACGAGGTGCGACAGTGACCGTCCGTGTTCCCCTCGGCCGGTCGAGCAGAGAGGACGACTGAGCCATGCGGGTCGTGATCGCCGAAGACGAGGCCATCATCCGGATGGACTTGCGCGAGATGCTCGCCGAGGAAGGACATCAGGTGGTTGGCGAGGCACGCGACGGCGAAGAGGCCGTGTCCCTGACCCGCGAGCTCAGGCCCGACGTGGTGTTCATGGATGTGAAGATGCCCGGTATGGACGGTATCGAGGCGGCGCGCATCATCAACGCCGAGCGGCTCGCGCCGGTCGTCATGGTGACGGCGTTCTCCCAGTCCACCTATGTGGAGGACGCGAGCGCGGCGGGAGCGATGGCGTACCTCGTGAAGCCTTTCACGAAGCGGGATATCGTCCCAGCGATGCAGGTGGCCGTCTCGCGCTTCACCGAAGCGCGTGCTCTTGAGGCTGAGATCGACGATCTTGCCGCGCGGCTTGAGACGCGCAAGGCGGTCGATCGCGCCAAAGGAGCGCTGATGGCCACGGGGCTTACCGAGCCCGAAGCGTTCCGGCGTCTTCAGAAGCTCGCGATGGACAGGCGTATGACACTCAGGCAGGTCGCCGAAGCCATCATCGTGGCGGAGAAGGCGCAGGAGTAGCGAGAAGAGCATCGCTGCCGAGCTGAGCGGGAATGCTTCGTGGGTATCGCACCTGTTCGGGAGCGGCGTGCCATGTTTCCCATGGGTTTCGCGATCACGCTGCGCGTGATAGACTGCGAGAGGTGACACGACGATGTGTCACAGGACTATGTGAGCAATGGCGCTCACCCGGGTCGAGTGGCCCGTGGTGGGCGTTTTTGTTTGTCCGGACGACACGAGCGATCGGCAGGGGCACATGAAGGATTTTGCGGTGTTCTGGGGGTGCACGATCCCGGCGCGCTTTCCTTTCATCGAGAAGGCGACGCGGTTGGTGTTCGACGACCTGGGCGCCACCGTCCACGAGCTCGACGGCCACACCTGCTGTCCCGAGAGCGTGCTCGTGAAAGCCGCCGATGAGGACGTCTTCTACATGACGGCGGCGCGCAATCTCGCAATCGTCGAGCGAGCGGGCCTGGATGTGCTCACCCCCTGCAACGGCTGCTACTCGACGTTCAAAGAGGCACAGAGCCACCTTTCCACAGACTGGCGTGCGACTGAGGCCATCAACAAGAAGCTTGCGATGGAGGACCTGCGCTACTCGGGCGCGCTCAAGGTAGTGCACCTGGCGGAGTGGTTGTCCGATGAGGTCGGCGCCTCGGTGGTGGCTTCTCGGCTGGCGCGTCCTTTCTGGGGTATGCGCATCGCGGTCCACTACGGATGCCACCTGCTGCGTCCGAGCCCGGCGGTGCGGTGGGACGACCCTCTCAATCCCACCAAAGTGGAGGCGCTTGTGGCGTCGCTCGGCGCAACAGTCGTCGACTACGCCACCAAGATGCAGTGTTGTGGGAACGCCCTGGACCGGGTGGGCGAGCGCGAGGGTTCGCTTGCCTTCGCCCGGCGCAAGCTGGTCGACCTTGAGAACAACAAGATCGACGCACTCGTGGTGGTGTGCCCGAGCTGCTTCCAGCAGTTCGACCTCAACCAGGCAGCCCTTCAGAGAGCGAAAGAGGACATCAACGTTCCTGTGTTCTATCTTTCCGAGCTCATTGCGCTCGGCTACGGCCACACACCCGAGGAGATCGGGCTCGACATGCACCGCGTGCCGGTGGATTCCTTCCTTGAGAAGTGGAACGATCGCCAAGCCGACAAGGTCCGGCTCGCTTCCTTCTTGGATGTGGCGCTTCTGTCCAAGTGCGTGAACTGCCAAGCCTGCAAGGACGACTGCCCGGTATGCAAGGTCGACCCTGCGTACCAGCCGACCGAGATCATGGAGCGCCTGCTACTGGGGCAGATCGACGAAGTGCTCGCCGACCCGCAAGTGTGGAAGTGCCTGGAGTGCTACACGTGCCAGGAGATGTGTCCCAGCCGCATCGGGATGGCCGACACGTTCCGCACCCTAAAGGAGCTCGCGATCGCCTCTGGTAACGGTCCCGAGCAGGTGGTCTCGGCATATCAGACCTTTGAGAAGACGGGCGTGCTCGGCACGCCACGGGCGTCCGCGCGCAAGAAGCTGGGCCTGGGTCCGCTTCCGTCAAGTGGCGGGGATGCGCTCGCGGCCCTGTTGGCGCAAGAAGAAGAAGGAGTCGAGTAAGAGATGACGGCGCAGCGACCGCGCTATGCGGAAGAGGCACCCTACAAGATCCACGGCGGCTGCGGACTCATGGGACTGTGCGATGAGAGCGGTACTCTCATGAGCGGCGAAGACGCGATACTCGCCATGGCTATCCAGCACGACCGGGGCAACGGCCTCGGTGGCGGCTTCGCGGGATACGGCATCTATCCCGAGTTCCCTGACCACTTCGCATTCCACATGATGTATCACGACGTGCGCGCGAAGGAGGACGCCGAGGCGCTCTTCGATGAGTACTTCGTGGTGGACCTCGCCGAACCGATGCCTACGCGTCCCGTCAAGCGCATCACCGATGCGCCGCTTCTGTGGCGCTACTTCTTGAACCCGCATCCCCGCAAGCTCGAGGAGGCCGAGTCGTCCGCCGAGGACTACGTGGTCAAGGCGGTCATGACCATCAACGCGACCGTCGACGGCGCTTTCGTCGCCTCGTCCGGCAAGAACATGGGCGTCTTCAAAGGGGTGGGCTACCCCGAGGAGATCGGTCACTACTTCCGTCTGGAGGAGTACGCCGCGCACACCTGGACGGGACACAACCGGTTTCCTACGAACACACCCGGCTGGTGGGGCGGTGCGCATCCTTTCGCGCTGCTGGACTGGACCATCGTTCACAACGGTGAGATATCAAGCTATGGCATCAACAGTCGCTACCTGGAGACCTTCGGGTACAAGTGCACGCTCGGCACGGACACCGAAGTGGCCGCCTACCTGTTCGATCTGATGCTTCGCCGTCACAAGTTGCCGCTCGAACTGGCCTGCAAGGCGCTCGCGAGCCCCTTGTGGGAGGAGATCGACCGAATGCCTGCCGCCGAGCGCGAGCTCATGCGATCACTTCGGGCGGTCTACGGCCCGGCGATGCTCAATGGTCCTTTCGCCATCGTTCTGGGTTTCAATGGCGGGATGGTGGCGCTCAACGATCGCATCAAGTTGCGACCACTTGTGGCGGCGCGCACAGGTTCGGTGGTGATGGTCGCCTCGGAAGAGAGTGCCATCCGTGCGGTAATGGACTCTCCTGACAAGGTGTGGACGCCCAAGGCAGGCGAGCCGACAGTCGCGCGAGTCGCGGGGATGGACTGGCCGATCCACGGTGACCTGCACCTGTCTCCCACGGAAGTCTCGTGTGCGGTCACTGGCACCGAGACCTCCTGCGACTTTGAGGAGGCGAGAGCGTAATCATGCCAGGCACCTACATCCAGCCCGAGTTCAGGGTGAAGATCGACTACGACAAGTGCCATAAGTGCGGGCGTTGCGTGCAGCAGTGCGGCTGGGGCGTCTACAGTTTCAACGAGCGCCCGATACCCGACGATTCGAAGTGCCGCGCCTGTCACCGGTGTGTGACCTTCTGTCCCGCGCACTGCATCACCATCGAGAAGAACGCGCTCGCCTACAAGGACAACGACAACTGGACGGTCGACGCGCGCAAGGCGATCTGGCGGCAGGCCGAGACAGGCGGCGTGCTCCTCACCTCCATGGGTAATCCGCGCCCCTACCCGCGCATATTCGACCACCTGCTACTCGACGCGTGCCAGGTCACGAATCCGTCCATCGATCCGCTGCGCGAGCCGATGGAACTTCGCACGTACCTTGGCCGCAAGCCTGATGCGGTCTCAGTGGAAGCCGACGGGGCGGGCGGCTACCGTCTTGCCCCTAACGGGGGGATGACCGCCAACATCCAGCTCGACGCGCCGATCATCTTCTCGCCGATGAGTTACGGGTCGGTGTCGCTTAACGTGCACAAGTCACTCGCGATGGCCGCACAGCGCCTCGGCACGCTTATGAACACAGGCGAAGGCGGATTGCACGCCGACTTGTATCCCTATCAGGACCGTGTGATCGTGCAGGTGGCGTCGGGGCGTTTTGGTGTGGACCCCGAGTACCTTGGTCGTGGCGCCGCCATCGAGATCAAGATCGGACAGGGCGCCAAGCCCGGTATCGGCGGTCACCTTCCGGGCGAGAAGATCGACAAGGAAGTCTCCTCCACTCGCATGATCCCGCAGGGTACCGACGCTATCAGCCCCGCGCCTCACCACGACATCTACTCCATCGAGGACTTGCGCCAGCTGATCTACGCGCTCAAGGAGGCGAGCGGCTACAAGCCGGTGGGTGTCAAGATCGCCGCCGTCCACAACGTGGCCGCCATCGCTTCAGGCATCGTGCGTGCCGGCGCGGACTACATCTACCTTGACGGTTTTCGCGGCGGTACTGGAGCGGCGCCGCAGGTCATCCGTGACCATATTGGGATACCGATCGAGGTGGCCATCGCTGTGGTGGACCAGCGGCTCCGTGACGAGGGTATCCGCAACCACGCATCCATCGTCGCGGCTGGCTCGATCCGTTCTTCGGCCGACGCGGCGAAGGCGATCGCGCTCGGAGCCGACGTCGTCGCTATCGGCTCGGCGGCGCTTATGGCGCTTGGGTGCCACCTGTGCCAGAGCTGCCACACCGGATGCTGCTCGTGGGGGCTCACCACTCAGAAGCCCGAGCTCACACGCCGTCTCGATCCCGAGTGGGGCGCCGAGAGGCTCGTCAACCTGGTCAGCGCATGGAGTCACGAGATCCAAGAGATCTTGGGGGCGCTCGGTGTGAACGCGATCGAGTCACTGCGCGGGTCGCGTGAACGCCTGCGCTCGGTCGGCCTCGATGCTCAGATGAACGCGGTCCTGGGCGTCAAGCCCGTCGGGATGTAGGGAGAGGTGGTCATGAGCTACACGGCTGCAGTCGTTGAGGGATACAGCGATGTCGCACCCCAAGTGCGGCGAGACGGCGGCGTCACCACCGTCGACGCACGGGGTGTCTACTACCGTCGGGTGAACGAGACGGTCCGCCAGGCCATCTCAGACGGCGCCACGCACCTGGTCCTCACTGGCGTCAACGGTCAGCGCTACATCGGTACCGGTGTCTCAGCTCACGGGGTGCGGATCGATGTCCACGGCACGGCGGGAAACGATCTTGGCATGCTCATGGACGGGCCGATGATCGAGGTGTTCGGTAACGCGCAGGACGGAGTCGGCAACACCATGAACGCGGGCACGATCGTCGTGCACGGGGACGCGGGTGATGTGCTCGGCTATGGGATGCGCGGAGGACATGTGTAC
This sequence comes from Actinomycetes bacterium, assembly GCA_021372825.1. Lineage (GTDB taxonomy): Bacteria > Actinomycetota > Coriobacteriia > Anaerosomatales > Anaerosomataceae > JAJFTR01. The sequence continues at coordinate 49,204 of JAJFTR010000077.1, read as the reverse complement.
ATACGAGGCGATGTGGGCTACCGCGTGGGGATCCATATGAAGGCGTACGAGAACCTCGTTCCCGTTCTTGTGTGCGGAGGCAAGGCGCGGGATTTCTTCGGGGAGTACATGGCGGGAGGTATCGCCGTTCTCCTGGGGATGAACACGCAATTCCCCGAGGAGCCCGTCGCCGGATCGTTCCTCGGGGCGGGCATGCACGGGGGGGTGATCTACGTCCGTGGGACCGTGGAGCCCTGGCGATGTGGCAAGGAGGTGGGGATCTTCGAGGCGACCGAGGAAGACATGGCCACCTTGGTCCCGCTTCTTCGTGATTACTGCTCGGCTATGGGGATGGACTTCGACGAGGTGACGTCACAGCCCTTCACAAGGCTCGCTCCGTTCAGCCATCGGCCCTATGGCAAGTTGTACGTACCCCTGTAGCGCACGAGGCGTCACAGGCGAAGACGCCTGAGCCTTCAGCAGAAGTTCTCTTGCACGAAACATGGCGGAAACATCCGGCCGTTACGCTGACACGAGACCTGAAGAATACGTGCACGCCGAGGCCGCGCGGGACACGGCTGACAAGGAGGAATGTGGAGATGGGTCCGACGTATGACAAGGAGTACGTGCTACGGACGATACAGGAGCGAGGTATCCGCTTCGTCCGCTTCTGGTTCACCGACGTGCTCGGCGTCTTGAAGTCGTTCGCTGTCACAGACAGCGAGGTGGAAGGCGCCTTCGAAGAGGGCATGGGTTTCGACGGCTCATCGATCGACGGGTTCACGCGTATCCAGGAGTCGGACATGGTGGCGTTCCCCGATGCGTCGACCTTCCAGGTCCTGCCTTGGCGTCCGGGAGAAGACGGGGTCGCCCGCATGTTCTGCGATATCGTGCAGCCGGACGGCACTCCGTTCCCGGGCGATCCACGCTACGCGTTGAGAAGGGTGCTTACGAAGGCCGCTGACATGGGGTACGCCATGTATGTGGGTCCGGAGCTCGAGTTCTTCTACTTCGCCGACGACAAGGGCACCCAGATCCTCGACGAAGGAGGCTACTTCGACCTTACTCCGCTAGATGTCGCAAGTGATCTACGGCGGGAGACGGTGCTCACGCTGGAGAAGATGGGCATCCCCGTGGAGTATTCGCACCATGAAGTCGCGCCGTCGCAGCACGAGATAGACCTGCGATTCGCAGACGCGCTCACCATGGCGGACAGCGTGATGACCTATCGGCTCATCGTCAAAGAGGTCGCGTATGCCAATGGCGTCTACGCCACGTTCATGCCGAAGCCGATACAGGGCCAGAACGGCTCGGGCATGCATACCCACCAGTCGTTGTGGACCAAGGACGGCAATGCCTTCTACGACGCGAACGACCCTCAGCACCTCTCCAAGGTCGCGCGGCATTACGTCGCTGGTCTGCTGAAGTACGCCCCTGAGTTCTGTGCGGTGACCAACCCGCTTGTGAACTCTTACAAGCGGTTGATACCGGGATACGAAGCGCCCACTTATGTGTCGTGGGCGCAGCGGAACCGCTCGGCAATGGTGCGGGTACCGATGTACAAGCCGGGGAAGGAGGCCGCGACGCGCGTGGAGTTGCGTTCGCCTGACCCGTCCGCGAACCCCTATCTGGCCTTCGCCGTGATGTTGGGAGCGGGCCTCAAGGGCATTGAGGAGGAGCTCGAGCTCATGCCCGAAGCCACCAACGACATCTTCCACATGTGTTCAGAGGAACTCGAAGCTGCGGAGATCGGCACGCTGCCGCGCAATCTGGGCGAAGCCATCGACCTGTTCGAAAACTCGGAGACCATGAAGGACATCCTCGGAGAGCACATCCACCGGTTCTATGTGGAGAACAAGCGGGCTGAGTGGGCCGAGTACATCAAGAACGTGTCACAGTGGGAGATCGACAAGTACCTCTCGGTCATCTAGATCCTAAGGTAGGACCATCATCTGACGGCAACGGCGCCGGGCGGAACTCCTCCGTCCGGCGCGCGTCGTGTGGCAGGACAGGAGCGGTAGAATCATGCATATGAAGACCGCGCTCCTCGCATCGGATGACGTGCACTCTCTCGCATGGATGCAGGAGGCCATCGCGCCGCTGGATATCTCGGTCACCACCTGTCGGCTGGCCGACGTCGGCCCTGCTCTTTCGGCCGGTGGTATCGATGTGGTGGTGATCGACGCGGGCCGCTCGCCCGAGGTCTTCACCTCTGTGGTGGAGCGTTCTGCAAGCGAGGGATGCGAGACGCGGCTTGTGCTGCTCGTGGAGCGGGAGGCATTGGGTAACCTGCGCCTGCCGGTCCGTGTCCCATCGGACTTCATGGTCAGGGGTGGAGTCGCTGGTGAGCTCGCGGCCCGCGTGCGTGCGCTGGTGTGGCCAGGAGAGGAGAGGCTGTCGCGCGAGGTCCTGAGGGTCGAGGACCTTACCGTCGATCTCGCGACATACCAGGTCCGCATCGGAACGCAGCCAGTGGAGTTCACGTACCTGGAATATGCGCTGTTCGTCTTCATGCTCACGCATCCGAACCGCGTGTACAGCCGGGAAGTCCTGCTCAAACGCGTGTGGGGAACCGACTACTTGGGTGGCGCCAGGACCGTGGACGTCCACGTGCGGCGTGTTCGCGCGAAGCTAGGTCCAGAGGTGGCGCGGCGGCTCGAGACGGTACGTAACGTCGGGTATCTTTGGCGCGCCTAGGCAATCTGTCGCTGCTGCTCGCTGGGAGGCGACTTCTAGGATCCTGTCGGTCACGACTGCGCTATTGGAAGCGTCCTGTCCCGAACGCCTCGCGAGTCCTCACCCGCACCAAGGTCCGTACGGCGGTCTTGTGATACAGGGATTCGTACGAATCGAACGTCGCGTTCTCATCATGGAGACGCGCGAGGCGTTCACTTGCCCGCCCCATCCTGTCTCTCACTTCTGGGTCGAGGACGGTCATGAGGGCTGCTGCAAGCGCCGGTTCGTCGCCCGGAGGCACGAGGATGCCGTTATCGCCGTCTCGGCAGATCTCGGGCAGGGACCCAGAAGTGACAGCGACGATGGGCAAGCCGGTCGCGGCCGCCTGGAGCGCCGGAATGCTCTGCACCTCATGGTTGGACGATATCGCGAAGACATCGCTCGCCCGGTAGATGTCGGGGAGGTCGTCTTCGGGGACGAAATCGAGAAAGTGCACGCGATCTGACACACGTTGTTCTTGCGCGCATGCGACGAGAGCGTTCCGATGCGGACCTTCGCCCACCACGAGCAAATGCGTCGGAGGAGTCGTGTGCAGATGGGCCATCGAACGGATGAGGACGTCGAGGTCCTTGTCCTTGGCGAGGCGGCCCACCGCGAGCACGCGTCTTCCTTCAGGAAGGGCGTAGCGGGAGACCACATCGCTCGCCGGCGGGCCGGGATGGTACCGGGTCGTGTCGACGCCGTTCGAGATGACGTGAGCCGGCGCAACAAGACCATGTTCGATGAAACGGTCCCGATGCGTCGCGGTAGGGAACACCACATCGTCAACGTGGTTGTACAGAGACACGGAGTAGCGCCAAAGCATCTGTTCTACCACGCGGGCCGTCGTGTGATGACGAGTCACGTACGACGCGCCGAAGCTGGGATAGAACTGACAGGTCGCCACGACAGGGACGTCAAGATGCCTGCGTGCTCGCACAAGCTGCAGACAGAACGGCAAGGGATCGTGGGCGTTGATCACATCCGGCTGCTCGCGTGCGATCAACTCTTTGAGTCCTGAGACAGGCAGTATCGGCATCGGGTTCGCGGGCCAATAGGGATTGCGGCGAGATGTGATCCGAATGACGCGCACTCCCTCGTCATCGGTCTCATAGGGCTCGAACGTGTCGCTTCCGGTGACGACGCTGACGGTATGTCCACGTCTGACGAGTGCGCGAGAGAGCTTCTGGACCAGGACGGTGACCCCGCTGATCGTCGGTGGGTATCCATGACTAGTGACCAGTATGCGCACGCCATCTCCTTGGGAAGTCCATGCGTACGATGATACACGCCCGATCCCTCTTCGGGTCCGCCACGATGAAGTGACGTGGCCCTCGTGGGACGCGGGTGCCCGGTCGGGTAGAATCGATGGCAAGACCTCGTACCCGCAGAACATACCCCGAAAGGCCACATGTGATGAGCGAGCGGACTATCGCTGTAGTGGACGGCAACAGTCTGCTCCATCGCGCGTTCCACGCTTTGCCGCCTACGATGACGGCTCCCGACGGACGTCCTACCAACGCGGTCTTCGGCTTTGTCTCGATGCTCCTCAAGATGGCGGCGGATCTCGGACCAGACGGTGTGATAGTGGCATTCGACTTGGGCAAGCCGGCGTTCCGCACTGAGGCGCTCGCTGCGTACAAGGTCCAGCGTCCCCCCACTCCCGAGGAACTCAAGAGCCAGTTCCCCATGGTCAAAGGTGTGTTGATGGCTCTTGGAGTCCCGATCGTCGAAGTGCCAGGGTGGGAGGGCGATGACATACTGGGCACACTCGCTCGCCGCGGTTCGGGTGAGGGGGCTCGTATGCTGCTCGTGACAGGCGACAAGGACGCACTGCAGCTGGTGGACGACCGAGTGCACGTCGTGAGCACGAGGAAGGGTCTGACCGACACAGTCGTTTACGACCGCGATGCGGTGATCGAGCGTTACGGCATCGCGCCCGAGCAGATCCCGGACTTTCTGGGGCTCAAAGGTGACCCCTCGGACAACATCCCCGGTGTGCCGGGTGTCGGTGAGAAGACAGCGGCGAAGCTGCTTCAGGAGTACGGTACGCTCGATGCCGTGCTCGAGCATGCTGGCGAGATAAAGGGCAAGCTGGGTGAGAGCCTTCGCGAGCATGCCGGGGAAGCGCTTGCGAGCCGGCTGGTCGCGACCATCAGGTGCGACGTGCCGCTCGACATCGACGTGTCCGCCGTTCAGTGGGGCCGATTCGATCCTGATACTGCAGCGAGCGTACTCGGCGAACTCGCGTTCACCTCTCTTGTGGACCGCGTCCTGGCGTTGCGTCGCGAGCCAGCCGGTTCTTCTCAGGTCGTTAGCGACACAACGGCGGCACTTGAGCGTCGCCTGCTCACCCATGAGGAGGCACATGCGTGGGTGCGGTCGCTGGCCGCACACCCACCCGACGCGTGGGTGGGGGTGGTGCCAGGGCAGGCCGGCTCCGGGCGCCTGTTCGCCGATGAGCGTGAAATAGCCGTTGCGGCGGGCGACGTCGCGGCATTGCTCGTGGGCGAGGACGCCGAGAGGATCTGGCGACTGTTGCTGGACAAGGGCAAGGTCGCGGCGGCTGACGCCAAAGCGCTGCTGGAAGGCGCATGCCCGCCGGGGAGCGTGCGTGAGCGCGCGTCAAGTGGCGCCGATGGCGTGGACCCCGCGCGGCTCTTCGATTGCTCGGTGGCCGCCTATGTGCTGGCGTCGAACCGGTCCTCGTACGACCTGGGTTCTGTCACGAGTGAGTACCTGGGGCGCGCGCTCGACCCCGACGCGGGCGCAGCAGGTGATGCGCAGACGGTGGCCGAGCTCGCGCCCGTTCTCATGGCGCAGCTGGAAGCCACGGGATCTGCCGATGTCTTCCGCCGCTGTGAGATGGCGCTCATCCCTGTCCTCGTTCGCATGGAGGAAGTGGGCGTAGGGATAGACCGAGGCGTGCTCGCCTCGCTCGCCGAGGAGACGGGCGCTGCGATAGACACGCTGCGTTCGGAGATCTTCATTCTGGCGGGATCCGAGTTCAACATCGACTCACCCAAGCAACTGGGTGAGGTGCTCTTCGAGAAGCTCGGGCTCCCCGCGGGGAAGCGAACGAAATCGGGCTACTCCACCGACGCATCGGTGCTGAGTGGCCTTGCGCCGAGCTACCCGATCGCTTCGAAGGTGCTCGAGTATCGCGAGCTCACGAAACTCAAGAGCACCTACATCGATGCGCTCCCTCGCATGGTGGGCGAGGACGGGCGCCTGCACACCTCGTTCAATCAGACGGTCGCCGCGACCGGGCGCTTGTCGAGTTCCAACCCGAATCTCCAGAACATCCCGGTACGCACGCCGCTCGGCCTGCGTATTCGCGCGGCTTTCGTCCCGGCCGAGCCAGGGGACTTGATGGTCTCGGCCGACTACTCGCAGATCGAGCTGAGAGTACTTGCGCACCTCTCGGGCGACCAAGGTCTCATAGACGCGTTCACGTCCGGCGAGGACTTCCACACCGCCACCGCTTCACGGGTCTTCGGGGTCGATGCCGACACGGTGACGCCCGAGATGCGCCGTCGGGCCAAGGCGGTGAACTTCGGCATCGTTTACGGTCAGAGTGCGCATGGACTGGCCGAGAGCCTTTCCATCTCCAACTCGGAGGCTCAAGAGATGATCGACCGGTACTTCGCCGCGTATCCAGGGGTGCGGCGTTTCCTTGACCAGACAGTGGCGAACGCCTACCGGGACGGGTTCGCTGTCACGATGTTCGGGCGCAGGCGGCCCATTCCCGAGCTCAAGAGCGCGAACTACAACCTGCGCTCCTTCGGCGAGCGCACGGCGATGAACCATCCTATGCAAGGGACAGCAGCCGACATCATGAAGCTCGCGATGGTGGAGGTGGACCGCCGCCTGGCCGAGGAGGGTTTTGCTTCTCGGCTGGTGTTGCAAGTACATGACGAGCTCGTGTTCGAGGCGCCGGAAAGCGAGCTTGCGCAGCTCACTGTGATGGCGCGAGAAGCGATGAGCGGCGTCGTGACGCTTTCGGTGCCGCTTGAAGTGTCGGTCGGCTCAGGCCGTGACTGGGCGAGTGCGAAGTAAAGCGGACCGTCTCACACGGTACGGCCTCTTCACGAAGTCCGATCGTTGTGCCGAAGCATCACGGCACGCGCCCCTTCGTGCCCGGGCGGGGGACGATGGGTGATTGCTGCAGGCGTACCGTGAGAGTACAGTTGCAGCAGTCGTGCCAGGAGGGGAGCGATGCGCATCCGGTTCATGATCGCCGTGGCGGCAGGCCTGGCGCTCCTGTGCACTCCCGCAGCGGCCTACGGCTGGGCCGAAGGCGGCGTCTACTATGACGGCGACCTCATGGATTGCTCCGCGTGTCACGCGGAGGACTTCCCTTTCTCCACGCGAGAAGGGCCTCATGGCGGTTACACGTCAACGACGGATCGTTGCTCTCTCTGCCACACCGTGCACGCTGCTCCTGCCGAGGGAGTCCTCCTGCTGCCGAAAGCGACGATTCGCGACACCTGTTTGTTCTGCCATGACGGGACAGGTGGTTATGGCGTCTATGGTGCTATCCAGGCCCGAGGGTTGGTCGTCGGTGCAGCGCACTCCATCGACGAGACCGATGTGGTGCCGGGCGGCGATGCGACCACTGGTGGATCGGCGACCGTCGTCTTCGGGAGCGAGGACGGGTGTCTCAGCTGCGATGACTGTCACTCACCTCACGCGTCAAGCGTGGTAGCGACGTTCAGCGGCGAGCGAGTGCGCTTCCATGCGAGCGATCTTGGATGGCTTGGGTATTGGTCGACGAACAAGCTTCTGAAGAAGCGCCCGACGGGCTCTGAGTCGACCGTCACTGTCTACGGTTCTGACTGGTGCCTCGCATGCCACAAGGGGCGGGCGAGCGGCGGTGCGATCATGAACCATCCTGTCGACTCTCTCATGAGCACATCGGCGCCCTTCTTCTACGATCGCGTGGCGATTGTGACCACGGACACGTCGCTGGAGACGACTCTCGGCACGCTCGGTCTTCTGGGAGCCGTTCCTGGCGATCTCTCCGGCGCCATGTGGCACAACCGCGGTTTCGTGATGCCCTATCCCCGTACCGCCGAACAGCAAGGCCACGGCCCCATCTGCCAACAGTGTCACGAGGACAGCCGTATCGTGGGAGAGCCGGGCGCCGTCGCTCACGCGCAGGTCTATCGCTATGGTGACGGGCAGACCTCCGGTGATGCCGGTACCGACAACCCGCTCTTTCAGACGTTCCCTCATGAGACCCAGAACTTCCGAATGCTGGTGGAAGCGACGACGACCGCTGTCACCGACGACCTGTGCCTCAACTGCCATCCCTCCGCGCAGCTTCCATAGTTGAGGGGTCTTGTCCGAACAGGTTGATTGCGAAAGTAAGTGCAGCAGGCTTTGCACTAACTTCTGCAATCAAGGTTTTCCGAACATGTGCCTTGCGGCCTTCTGTTGGGGCTGCTGCGGTGGTATCATCCTGTAGCCTGCGCGCGCCGCGCGTGGGTATGGAGTATAGGCCCCCGAGAGACATGTACGGAAAGCCGTCGACCGAGACAGAGTACGTGAGAATCGGGGCCCCGACGAAAGGGGCCACCACAGTGGTAGAGAACGACAGTATCGTGGACGATCGTGAGTACACCGATGAGGAGATGCACGCCCTCATCGACGGCACCATCACCGACTTCGATGACGGAGACTTGGTGACTGGCAAAGTCGTGCAGATCGAGCGGGACGAAGTCCTGCTCGATATCGGCTATAAGTCCGAGGGTGTCATCCCCGTGCGCGAGCTTTCCATCCGCAAAGACGCCGATCCAAGCGAGATCGTGCACCTAGGGGATGAGATCGAAGCTCTCGTACTTCAAAAAGAGGACAAGGACGGCAGGCTCATCCTCTCCAAGAAGCGGGCCGCCTACGAACGGGCGTGGGTCCAAGTCGAGGAGAAGTTCAACGCTGGCGAGAACGTCACCGGCGAGGTCATCGAGGTGGTCAAAGGCGGTCTCATCCTCGACATCGGCCTTCGTGGATTCCTGCCTGCGTCTCTGGTCGATCTTCGCCGCGTGAAGGACCTCCACTCGTTCCTGGGCGAGAGGCTCGAGTGTCGCGTGATCGAGATGGACCGCAACCGCAACAACGTCGTGCTGTCGCGCCGGGTCGTGCTGGAAGAAGACCGTCGCCAAGAGCGTCAGGACATCCTGGGCAAGCTCGTGAAGGGCATGATCCTGCCGGGCACCGTCTCGTCGATCGTCGACTTCGGCGCCTTCGTCGACCTGGGCGGCATCGATGGCCTGGTGCACATCTCCGAACTCAGCTGGAGCCATGTGAACCACCCGTCAGAGGTCGTCTCGGTGGGCGACAAGGTCGAAGTCCAGGTACTCGACGTCGACCTGGAGCGTGAGCGGATCTCCTTGGGCCTGAAGCAGACCCAAGACGATCCGTGGAAGCAACTCGTGAAGGACTTCGTCCCTGGCTCGATCGTCTCGGGCCGGGTCACCAAGATCGTGCCGTTCGGTGCTTTCGTGGAGATCGGTGACGGGGTGGAGGGGCTCGTGCACATCTCCGAGATGGCCAAGGGTCACGTGGAGAAGGCCGAGGACGTCGTGAGTGTCGGTAGCGAGGTCCAGGTCAAGATCATGGACGTCGACACCGACCGTCGCCGCATCTCGCTCTCCCTTCGCGCCGCCAATGAGGAACTGGGCATCGAAGACGCGGTGCCCGGGCCAAGCGATGAGGATGCGGAGTACGAGGAAGACGCCGAGGAGGCTTCCGTGGAAGAGGCTGCTGCCGACGAGGCGGACGCCGCTCCCGAGGCCGAGGACGCCGCTGAGGTAGAAACCGGCGAGGAGCCTCAGGTCGAAGACGCCGCTGAGGCAGAGACGGACCAGTAGGCGCCCGGCGCCGCACCGGAGACTCGCAGTGAACGGGGCCGGACGTCCAAAACGGGCGCTCCGGCCCTGACATCTTAGAGGAGTGACGATGTACGTACTGGCGATCACTGGTGGGATCGGTTCAGGAAAGTCGACCGCAGCCGCCTTCTTGGCTGCCCGCGGAGCGGTCGTGCTCGACCTTGATGCCATCGCCCATGGCCTTCTTAGGGCCGATTCGCCCGTGTTCGCGCATATCGTCTCGGCGTTCGGCAGTGACGTAGTGGGCGGATCGGGCGACATCGACCATGCCGCGCTCGCACGCGCTGCGTTCCGCAGCCGGGAAGAGGCTGAGAAGCTCGACGCGATCATGCATCCCGCGATCTACGCCGCGACGGCAGGCGCGCTCGACGCCCTCGCTTTGCAGGCGACGCCGCCGCGTCTGGTCGTGCTGGAGGTGCCGCTTCTGGTCGAGGCGCCCGAGTTCCTCGACCTGGTGGACGCCGTCTTGGCGATCTCGGCGGCAGAGGACACGCGCGAAGAAAGGCTCGTCGCTCGCGGGATGCCGCTTGACGAAGTCGACCGGCGGATGTCGTGCCAAGCGGGGGATGCCGAGCGTCGCGAGATAGCGGACTACGTGATCGAGAACGACGGGGACGAGCTGTCGTTGCGCGCCGCACTCGCCGATTTCTTCGACAAGGAGTTGGCACCGCGTGTCTCGTGACCATCCCTTCGCACTGCACCGGTCGATCCCAGCAGCCATCGTCGTCGCCCTTGCACTTGTGGTGCTCTTCGCACTAGCGGGTCCCACATGGTGGCAGCGGATGTACCACCCTCTGCGCTATGAGGCCGAGATCGTGCGCGCCTCGCAAGAAACGGGCGTCGATCCGTATCTTGTGGCTGCGCTCATCAACGCCGAGTCCGGCTTCGATGAGTCACAGGTGTCCGAGGCAGGCGCTGTGGGGCTGATGCAGCTCATGCCGTCCACTGCAGTGGAAGTGGCTGCGCGTTCGGGCGTGACACGCGAGGTCGATATGCGGACTCTCAAGGACCCGGACCTCAACATCACCCTCGGGACGAGGCATCTCGCCGATCTTCTGGCCACCTACGATGACACCGAGACCGCGCTGGCCGCGTACAACGCTGGAGCGGGCAATGTCGAGCGGTGGATGTCCGAGCAGGGCGGTACGACGCTTGCCGCAGCGGGGTTCGCCGAGACGCGCGCGTATGTGGACCGCGTGCTTTCGGAGCGGTCGCGTTACCGCGAACTGTACCCGGGAGCATTCGAATGACATCGCGGCGCGGCTTCACGCTGTGCTATGCTCGCACGATTCCGTGCAGACTGTGATTGGAGCTCGGTCGCATGCGTGCATCGATCATCGGGGTCGGCAAGACGAGGTTCGGTCCCACGACGTACACACTTGTCCAGCTGCTACATCAGGCGATCACCTCTGCCTTGGCGGACGCAGGGCTTGAAGCGCGCGACCTGCAGGCCTTTGTGGTCGCGAACTTCCTTGCGGGTCCGAACAACTCGCAGCTTCATCTCAACGCGGTAGTTGCGGGACTGATGCCGGGCTTGCATCTGCCTGGATGGCGGGCCGAGGCGGCTTGCGCATCGGGGGGCGTTGCGCTCCACCAGGGATTGCTTGCCCTGAATGAGTACGACCCGGTCCTCGTGGTGGGAGTGGAGAAGCTCACAGGCATTCCGGGGGCCGACCTTACGCACAATATCGGGATGGCCGGGGATGCGGGACTGGATCAGGCGGTGGGGCTGACCTTTCCTGCAAGCTATGCGCTGGTCGCACAAGAGCACATGAGGCTGTACGGAACCACGGTCCAGGATCTTGAGCGTGTGGCTCTCAAGAACCACACGAATGCGCGGAACAACCCGAAGGCCCACTTTCATCAGAAGAACGTGACAGAAGCGGACATCGCACAAGGACCGGTGGTGGCAACACCCCTGCGCTTATACGATTGCTGTCCGATATCAGACGGGGCTGCGGCCGTGATCCTCTCTCGAGAGCCCGTGGACAACAGAAGCGCGCAGGTGCTGGGTTCCGCGGTCCGTACCGATGCCATCTCGCTCGTGCAACGGGAGACGCGGACCAGCTTCTCGGCAGCGGTGGAAGCAGCTCACGATGCGTTCCGACAGGCGGACATAGGCGCGGACGACGTGGATTTCGCCGAAGTGCATGACTGCTTCACCATCGCTGAGATAATCGCGATGGAGGACCTCGGTCTGGCTGCGCCCGGCGAAGCCGTCGAACTGCTTCGGGCGGGTGAGACCGCGCCTGGGGGTGCAATCCCCATCAACGTCAGCGGTGGACTCAAAGCGGGCGGTCATGCGATCGGCGCCACGGGGATCGGCCAGGTCTGCGAGGTCGTCAAACAGCTTCGCCGAGAAGCGGGACAGGGGCAGATCGCACGAGCAGACATCGGTGTGACACACAACATCGGTGGTGTCGGCGGCACGGCGGCGATCCACGTGATCGGAAGGGGATGACATGTCCACAAGGAGGTGCGCGCACTGCGGAGCCTTGTATCCCTACGACATAGAGTCGTGCACCTTGTGCGGCGGCGAACTCGAAGAGCTGCCGCCGGTTCACGGCGTCGTGGTCGCCTCCACTCGCGTCGAGACCCCGTCACGAACGCATGAGCAGGTCCCGTACTGGGTAGCGCTGGTCCGGGACGATGACGGCCGAGTGGTGCTGACGAAGCGCGACGCCGACGTGGACGTCGGAGACGCACTCGCCCCGGAAGAGCCTCCTCGACTCGACGAAACCGTAGGTGTCCTCGGGTACGGCGCAATGGGCCGGGGGCTCGTCGAGTTGCTCCTGCTGCGCGGCGCCTCGGTGGTGTGGTGGGGCCGCTTCCCGGACAAGCTCGCCGACGGCCGGGCTCACGTCTTCGATCGGCTGACCCGCAGCCTTGATCAGTCCCAGATCGTCGAGGCTGAGGACAAGCTCACCTGTTCCACGGACATGAGCGCGCTCAGTAGGTGCGACCTTGTGATCGAGGCCGTGGCTGAGGACCTCACCACCAAGCTGGAGGTGCTCAAGGAGGCAGAGGCGCACATGCGCACCTCCGCGGTTCTGGCGACGAACACGTCGTCGTTGTCAATCGACGAGCTGGCGAGCACCCTGGAGCATCCTGAGCGTTTCGGAGGTCTCCACTTCTTCAACCCGCCCGTGAGGATGCAACTCGTAGAAACGGTGTCGTCGGCATACACCTCGCCGGAGGTGTCTCGGGCGCTGGAGCGGTACGCGCTGGCGTTCGGGAAGGTGCCGGTGAACGTGGCGCCGTCTCCGGGATTCGTGGTCAATCGAGCCCTGATGAGGCTTCTCAACGAAGCGGTGCGCGAACTGGAAGAGGGTGTGGCCTCCGCGCAGGACATCGACTGCGCGATACGTCTCGGCCTGAACCACCCCATGGGTCCGCTTGAGCTCGCTGATCTGATCGGAGTCGATGTCGTGGTGAGCATCATGGAGGACCTGGCGACACGCCTCGACGACCCCTCGTATGCTCCACGCCCACTGCTGCGCGAGATGCTGACCCGAGGTGAGCTCGGGCGCAAGACCGGGGCAGGTTTCTACGCGTACGTCCCGCATCCCTCCGCGCCGTGACACCTAGAGCTTGAAGTAGATGCGCCGTCTGTCCAGGGCGGTCGCGACTGCAAGCCAGGCGAGGACTTCGAGCGCCGATACACTGAGCGTTGCGGCAGTGGGATCGCCGATGATTCGTTCAGCCGCTGCTCCGATAGCTCGGAAAAGCGAGATGTCTGTGCCACCCGGTGTTGTGATCGTGATGTGCATGACGATTCCGAGCAAAATGTTGAAGCCCACGTAGATGCCGAGTGCATTCAGGCCGAGTGGGACGATGGGGCGCAACCATCTCGTGTGCCCCCTGACATCTGCAAGCCAGTACAATGCCGCGAGCACCGCGATGTCGATACCCCACATGATCAGCGTGAACGAGCCGGTTCCGAGCTTCTTGTTGATCGGGATGGCGATCGATAAGGCAAGCCCGCACACGAATGAGGCGAGCGCGAGGCCGGCGAGCCGACGCAACATGCGCGGGTCCTTCGGATAACGGCGGAGCCACTGTCCCACAGAGAGTCCCAGGAGCACCATTGACGATGCGGTGAGAGTGCTTAAGGCCCCCTCGGGATCGAAGCCCTGTCCCTTGTAGGTGTGGGCAAGTCCCACGAGGTGTGTGTCGATCCATCCGGAGATGTTATGGATCCCATCAAGGTAGCCAGCTGGAATCCCCGGAGCTCCTGCGAACTGCAGCACGAGTGTGTGAACCGTGATGAACCCCAGCCCTACCGTCAGGGGAAGCCACGGCCCTCTTCTCCTGAAGGGCCACGCAATCAGCGACGCGAGCGCTATCCGCTGGAGTACACCGAAGACCCTGAGCGGGATTCCGTACTTCACGAGGTTGACCGCGAATCCGAGCGCGATGAGCAGAAGCATCCGCCTCGCGAATGCACTTCTCTCGGCTGAGGGATCCGCGGCGCGCTTGGCGGCGGAGAAAGCCATCGACACGCCAGCGATGAAAAGGAATGAGGAGAAGATGGTGTCGGCGAGGCGAAACCCGTGCCAGTCCGGATGGAGGAGCCACAAAGGGACCGCCTCACGGATAGTAGGGTGGTCCATGAAGATCATGCCGATGACCGTGAGGCCCCTGAAGGCGTCCAAAGACACCAGTCGAGTGGGCTTGGACGGCCTGGGGATATCCGTGTGTGAATTGTCCGCGTCAGGCATGTGTGGCAGTATAACAGCGCCTCAGGAGCCCAACAAACCCTTAAGGACGGGCCGGATGCGTCGTTATCGAGTGTTGCCTTATGTATTGGCCGTCCTCGTGGCCGTGTGTCTTGGAGGTCTTTGGTGGGTTCGACACCCTCAGGAGCCGCCGCTGGCACAAGGGACGGCGCTCTTTCTCACCCCACATCCCGACGACGAGACTTTCGGTATGGGGCAGGCTATCAGCCATCAGGTGCGGTCAGGCCGCAGAGTCGTCGTGGTGCTCATGACTGATGGTGAAGGAAGTGAGATCGCTAAGGACTGGGCCGCTAACGGGGGTACTGACGTGGATGGGGATGCCGATATCGACCGTTGGGACTTCGGACTTGCGCGCCGCGCGGAGTTCGAATCCGCGATGCGGGCGCTCGGTGTGAGTGAGTGGCGTTGCGAAGGGGCTTCCGCTTCTCAGGGCGCGACAGGGATACAAGATGGCACCCTGAGCGGCATCGAGCTGGCAAGTGTCGTTGAGTCCATCGCTGCGCAGTACGAGCCAGTGTCCTACTTCACTGTGATGGAGTACCGCGGAGACAGCGCGCGGTTGACGGGTGACACCAAACCGAACGAGGACCACACAGCGTTGTGCGAGGCGGTCTGTGATGTGGCTGTCGAGAGTGAGACACAGGCATACTTCTACAAGCCGTACGCATACTACAAGTCTGCCAAGATCCTACGGTGGGCGCCTCTGGTGTCTCGGGGCGACTCCGAAGACTTCGAGCGCAAGAAAGTGGCAGTACAGGCCTACTCGGGCATCGCGAAGCGCAGCACGCTCACCCTATGGGTGAACTCCCAGAAGGACCGAGACGAGTACGCCGTGCCGCTGAGTTGGATCGGCGGCGAGTAGCTGGGTGAGGCGCTCCTCCGGGAGCCCGTGATCGAGTGACGGCCGGTTGAGACGAGTGACGAGAAGAACATGAGCGCGGACAGCGCTGGATTCAAGGTCGTTTCGGAGTACGAACCTGCAGGCGATCAGCCCAAGGCGATCGCCGCACTCGCGCGTGGAGTCCAGGATGGTCTACGCGATCAGACCCTCCTTGGCGTGACGGGTTCCGGCAAGACGTTCACAGTCGCCAAACTCATCGAGACCGTGAACAAGCCGACGCTTGTCCTCGCGCCCAACAAGACGCTTGCGGCGCAGCTTGCCTCCGAGATCCGGGACATCATGCCGGACAATGCCGTGGTGTACTTCGTGTCGTACTACGACTACTACCAGCCTGAGGCCTATATCCCGACGACGGACACCTATATCGAGAAGGACGCCTCCATAAACGAGGAGGTCGAGAAGCTCCGTCACGCGGCGACTGCGGCGCTTCTGTCCCGCAAGGACGTCGTCGTGGTCGCGAGCGTGTCGTGCATCTACGGCATCGGGTCGCCGGAGGACTATGCGGGCATGGCGGTGTTCCTGAAGGCGGGCGAGGACTACGAGCGCGACAAGCTTATCCGGGACCTCATCGAGATCCAGTACGACCGCAACGACTTCGATCTCTCGCGGGGGACGTTCCGCGTTCGCGGAGATGTGATCGACGTCTTTCCTCCGTATGCCGACGACCCGGTGCGGATCGAGCTCTTCGGAGACACGGTGGAGTCGGTGACCGAGGTCGACCAGGTCACCGGCGAGATCATCACGACGTTCGAGTGGCTTCCGGTGTGGCCGGCCACTCACTACGTCACCCGTCCGGAGAGGATCGCTGAAGCTGTCGAGGCGATCAGGGAGGAGCTGCGCGAGCGGCTGAGCGAGCTCAAGAGCCAAGGGAAGCTCTTGGAGGCCCAGCGGCTGGAGATGCGGACCTCCTATGACCTCGAGATGCTTGAGACGATGGGGTACTGCAACGGGATCGAGAACTACTCACGGCACCTCGACGGCCGTAAGCCTGGTGAGCCGCCACACACGCTCATCGACTACTTCGGCACGGACTTCTTGTGCATCATCGACGAGAGCCACGTGACCGTCCCGCAGCTCCATGGCATGTACGAGGGCGACCGGTCGCGGAAGGTCACCCTGGTGGAACACGGTTTCCGGCTGCCGAGCGCTCTGGACAACCGGCCGCTCACCTTCGATGAGTTCCGCACGCGTGTGCCGCAGACGGTGTTCGTCTCGGCCACGCCCGGTGACTTCGAGCTGCGCGTATCGGCGCAGGTGGTCGAGCAGATCATCCGTCCGACCGGACTGGTGGATCCCCGCATCGTAGTACGCCCGACCAAGGGACAGATCGACGATCTAATGGCCGAGATACGCGAGCGTGCTGAGCGAAACGAGCGCGTGCTTGTGACCACGCTCACGAAGAAGATGGCCGAGGACCTGACCGACTACTTGCTCGAGCACGGCATCAAGGTACGCTATCTGCATAGCGATATCGCGACGCTCGAGCGTGTGGAGATCCTCCGCGATTTGAGGGCGGGCGTCGTCGACGTGGTCGTGGGGATCAACCTGCTGCGCGAGGGTCTCGACCTGCCTGAAGTCTCTCTCGTCGCAATCCTCGACGCCGACAAGGAGGGTTTCCTCCGCAATCACCGTAGCCTGATCCAGACGATCGGGCGCGCCGCCCGCAACGTGTCCGGCGAAGTCATCTTGTATGCCGACACGGTCACCGACTCTATGCGCACCGCGATAGACGAGACCGAGCGGAGGCGTGCCATCCAGATGGCGTACAACGCCGAGCACGGCATCGAACCTCAGACCATCCGCAAGGCCATCCATGACATCGCGCAGTACGTCCGTGAGACGGAGGTGGGTTTGGAGCCGAGCGTGGCCGTGGCCGCCGAACTCGGCAAGCTGCCACGAAGCGAGCTCGCTCGGATCATCGCCACGATGGAGGAGGAGATGCACGGGGCGGCGGAGGCGCTCGACTTCGAGACTGCGGCGCGGCTCCGGGATCAGGTCGTCAAACTCAAGGCCGAGGTGGAGTCGACGACCGCCGATGAGGTGCTGACGCGCTTGAAGCAAGGTGCGCGCAAGGGCTCGGCGCATGGCGTGCGCACGCGCAAGCGGTAGAACGGCGTCCGCGGCCTACGGGAAGTACTGCTCGTCGATCGACGTGATGACCCCGTCTTCCAGCGTGATCCAGTAAAGAACCGTTCGCGCCCGGGGGAAATCGTCCCTGGCGCCGGTGTACATGTCACGCCACGCATCGAAGGTGAGGTCGTAGCCGTCCACGTCGAAGTGTCCTGGCATGGTCGCGACCGAGACGGACACGTCGTCGGCCACCGGCCACGTGCGCACCTTCTCGCTCTCGTTGATCACGATGAAATCGAGAGGCTCCTCGCCTTCGGCTTCATAGACCTCGGCCGCGTCCTCGCCGGTGAGGAGCTGCGTGTAGTCGACTCCCAGGTATGTCGTGCCGCTCCGGTCTTCGATCCTCTCGATGTACGCGAGGAACCTTCCCGTCTCGGCGTCCCATTCGGACGGCGGTGTGGCGTCATCCGGCGCCTTTGGGCCGGTCCCGGCGCTTTGCTCGGCAGGTGTCGTGGCGCCTGACGAGGGAGGCGATGTCGCCTCACTCGAGGTGCTCTCTTGTGCCGGCTGTCCGGTGGAGGTCGAGGTGGCAGGCGAGGGCGTGCGGTCGCGCGTGAGCAACCACACGCCGAGACCGCCGAGCGCCGCTGCCACGAGCGCGACGACGATCACAAGCGCTGTGGTCTTCTTGCGTGCGGGTTCCATGTGGATCCCCTCCCAGATGAGTCCCCAGGAGGTATCGTACTCCCGCGCGGGTCTATGTGGAAGACACCAGCGAGCGGCGTAGCGCGAACATCGCGAGCGCCGCGACGGCCATGAGTGCGGAGGAAAGGGCGAAAGGCGCCGAGTGCCCCACGGTGTCCCAAAGCACACCGGCGAGCGCACTCGAGGGAAGCGCCGCGAGCCCGAGCACGAACGTGTAACCGCCGATGGCGGTGGCACGCACGTGGTCCGGCACGAGATCGACGACGAACGCGCGCGTCATACCTTCCGTGAGAGCGTAAGGGACGCCATAGAGCGCGAAGAGCGGCCAAGGCGACCAGGCGCCCTGCGCGAGCGCGAAGCCCGCGTACACGATCGCGTATCCGGCGAACCCCGCGATGATGACGCGGCGACGCCCCACGCGATCGGAGCGCTTGCCGAAGCGGCCGGAGAGTGAGGCGGCCACGACGTTGAAGACGAAGTACATCAACGGCACGAGTGACGCCTTGGCGCCCAGGTCCTGCGCGCGCAAGATGAGCATCGCATCCGATGAGTTCCCCAGTGCGAAGACCGCTGAGATGGCGGTGAAGATCCCGAACGGAGCGCCGAGCCCGCGAAGACGGATGCGTGGCGCGCTCTCGGTCGCGGCGCGCGTCGCGGGTCTGCGTTCACGCACCGCGAAGAGCACCACCAAGATCGCGGCGACACCAGGAACCGCCGAGATGAGGAAGATGGTGCGGTACGCGTCGGGCGACAGGGTCAGCACGAGCCACGCGATGAACGGCCCGATCGCGGCGCCGACCGTGTCCAGCGCGCGGTGCAGACCGAAAGCGGCGCCTCTGTCCTCGGCAGTACACGAATCGGCGATCAGAGCGTCACGGGGCGCCGTGCGGATGCCCTTTCCAAGCCTGTCAGTGACGCGAAGCGCCAGTACCGAAGGCCACGAGGGGGCCAGCGCCAGAGCCGGCTTCACGAGATTGCTGAGCGAGTAGCCGAGAAGGACCAGCGGGCGGCGCTTGCCCACGCGATCGGAGAGCCATCCAGAGAACACGCGCGTGAGCGAAGAGGTCGCCTCGGCAAGCGACTCGATCACCCCGATGACGGAGACGGGCGCGCCGAGCACGTTGGCGAGGAACAGGGGCAACACCGGGTAGATAGCTTCCGAGGAGGCGTCGGTGAGTAGGCTGACGATGCCGAGTGCGCGTACGTTGGCGAGTCCTTGCTGCGGTTGCGACTCGTCACAGACCGCGGTGTCCGAACCCTCTGGCACGATGTTCCTCCTTGGCGAATAGATGCAACACTAGCACTCCACGTCGGGGATTGCTTCTTGGTCGTGCGGGACATACGATTCAACATATGAACATACGCTCAGATGATATCCGTGATGACGATGGCTTGTGTGAGGTCATTGAGCACGACGAGGCCGCGCTCGCAGTAGCGCGGGCCGCGGTGCCTGCCGATGGGCATCTCAAGCGGGCGCGTGATCTTTTTGATGCGCTCGGGGACGACACGCGGCTGCGCATAGTGGCGGCGCTGGCCCGCACGGAGTTGTGCGTCTGCGATCTCGCGCAGGTCGCAGGAGTCTCGGAATCGGCGGTTTCGCACCAGTTGAGGCTGCTGCGCAACCTCGATCTGGTGACGTTCCGCCGGCAGGGGAAGCGCGCGGTCTATCGGCTTGCGGATGAGTGCGTGCGCGATTTGCTGTCGAGTGCGTTAGGGCATGTCGCCGAGGGTGGTGGCGTGCGGTGACGCCATCCGGTAGCGCTGCACTCGCCATGCGTGACTTCTCGTTGCAGGCTCTTCTGCCGAACCCGTTCGTGTGCGGGGAATGCGCGGCGCGACTGGCCCAGATGGTCGCGCGCGAGCCGGGAGTGATCGAGTCGACGCATGACGTGGGGGCAGGTGTCCTCCACGTCGTTTTCGACCGAGAAGTCACAGCAGACGACGCTCTTGCCGAGCGCGTGGAGTTGCTCGCGCGCGCGGCGGCGAATGCTGTTGAGCACGCGGCATACCGCGTGACCGGTCTGGATTGACCGGACTGCACCCGCGCCGTGAGCGCGTCGCTGCGTGAGGTGCCAGGGGTACTCTTCGGCGACATCAACTTCGCCAGCGGCCTGCTCGTGCTCGAGTACGACCCAGAGCACGACCCGCGCGAGCGCGTGATCGCCGTCGTGCGGGCGAGTGGCCACGGTGTGGAGCCCCTCGCGCGCGCGGCTGAGCAAGTGCCGCCTCCGTCGTGGTGGCAAGAGCATCGCAGCGCTGTCGCCGTACTGGTGAGCGGGGCGTCGATCGCGCTCGGGTACGTCACGTCGGCGTTGAACGAGTCGCCGTTGATCTCGGCCGCGTTCTTCGCGCTCGCCATCATCGCGGGTGGCGCGCTCACTTTACGTCGTGCGCTGGTGTCGTTGCGCGCGCGCATGCTCGACATGAACGTGCTCATGACAGTGGCGGTCGTCGGCGCGGCTGCCATCGGGGAGTGGCAGGAGGGTGCTGCCGTCATCTTCTTGTTCGCACTCGGGGGCTGGCTGGAGTCACGTGCGCTCGTCCGGACGCGCCGGTCGATTCGCGAGCTTGTAGACCTCACTCCTGCGCAGGCGCGGATCCGGCGAGGTGAGGCTGAGACGCTGGTGCGGCCGGACGAAGTCCGGGTGGGTGAGACGCTCGTCGTGCGGCCGGGAGAGCGGGTCGCGCTCGACGGCGTCATCGTCGCAGGACGCTCGGCGCTCGACGAGTCCGCCATCACGGGCGAGTCGGTTCCTGCGGAGAAAGGGCCTGGTGACCAGGTGTTCGCGGGGTCGCTCAACACGAGCGGACTGCTGGAGGTGACGGTGACGGCGGTTGCCGAGGACACCACTATCGCGCGCATCATCCACCTTGTCGAAGACGCGCAAGCCACCAAAGCGCCGGCGCAGCGGATCGTCGATAGGTTCTCGCGCTGGTACACTCCCTCGGTGGTAGCGCTTGCGGTAGGCATCGCAGTGGCGCCGCCACTTGCCGGGGCGGTCTTCGGGATATCGTTCGGGAGCTTCAGCGAGTGGCTCTACCGCGCGCTGGTGTTGTTGGTCGTCGCATGCCCTTGCGCGCTCGTGATCTCAACACCGGTGGCGATCGTCTCGGCCATCACGCGCGCCACGCGCGACGGGATGCTCGTCAAAGGTGGCGCTTTCTTGGAGCTTGCCGCCAAGGCAAGGGCCGTGGCTTTTGACAAGACCGGAACGCTGACTCGAGGGCGCCCCGCAGTCGTCTTCGTCCACGCCTCCGACGAGCGCGCGCTTCTTGAGACGGCCGCGTCTCTAGAGGCGCACTCCAACCACCCGCTCGCGGTCGCCGTGGTGCGCTATGCCGCCGAGCGGGGCATCGCGCCGCGTCCGGTGACCGAGCTTGAGGAACTCGCGGGCCGGGGTGTCGCAGGGATCCTTGATGACTCTCGCGTGTACGTCGTGAGCCCGGCCTTCGGCACCGACCTTGCGAAGATCCCATCGTCTCTTGAGCTGTCGCTCGCCGCCCATGAGAGCGCAGGCGAGACAGTGCTCGTGGTGGTGCGCGACTCGTCCGTGGCAGGTTACGTCTCCGTGGCCGACGAAGTGCGTCCTGAGGCTGCCGAGGTAGTCGCGGCCCTTCACGATGCGGGAATCGAGCACACGGTGATGCTCACGGGTGACAACGAGCGAACCGCCCAGGGCGTCGCGATGGCGACAGGGGTGCGCGAGTATCTTTCGCGGTTGTTGCCCGAGGACAAAACGGCCGCTGTCCGCGAGCTCAAGGGCCGCTACGGTGTGGTGGCGATGGTGGGCGACGGCATCAACGACGCCCCGGCGCTCGCCACCGCCGACATCGGTATCGCCATGGGAGCGGCGGGGAGCGACACCGCGATCGAGACGGCCGATGTGGCGCTCATGCGTGACGACCTCCGCGCCCTTCCTCGCTTCTTTGCGCTCGGACGCCGCGCACGGGCGATCATCACCGAGAACGTCGTGGTCTCCATCGCCGTCAAGCTGGTGGTGCTCCTGCTCGCGCTTCTCGGCGCGGCGACGCTCGGCATGGCCGTCTTCGCGGATACGGGAGTCGCGCTGCTGGTGATCCTCAACAGCCTGAGGCTTTTGCGCGCGCGCTAGAGTCTGCAAGGACTGACGTGCGCAGCGGTCCGCGGTCTCGCAAGACGCAGGTATCCAGCCACGGGGAACGAACTTACATGATGACGCGACCGATGTGGGGGTACGAGCGATGACTGACGATGTGATGCGCTTCTTCGCGGCGTGGATGCTCACGCATGAGACCGCCGACGAGGGACTCAAAGCTGCGATCCGCCGAGGCGAGGCGAGCGGGCCCGAGGGGATGGGGGGCGGTCCCGACGCTTTTGTGGACGGTCTCGCGGCGATGGTGACCGAGGAGAAGGAGAAGCTCAAGGCCGAGCTTGAGGCCCGGGCTCGTGGCGAGCAGACAGGGCCGGTCGAGGAGCCGGATCCCGTGCTCGCGGAGGTGCGCTTCGAGGTCTCCGAGATGCGTGGCCGGCTCGAAAGCATGGAGGCCACCCTCGAAGCCATCATGCGTCGGCTTGACGAGAAGTAGGCGCGCCGTGGTGTCTCGGACGTGGCAGATCGTCGGGGTAGCCCTCAAACACCAGCTCGCAGCGCTGCCTGCCGCGCGCTTCGGGTTGACGTCGGGAAGCCGGCGTCGTCAGGCGTTCGCTCGCGGTTGGCGCTTGGCCTTCGAAGAACTCGGCCCGGCTTTCATCAAGCTCGGCCAGCTGATCTCGGTGCGCCCTGACGAGTTCTCCTCAGAGCTCGTGGCGGAGATGCAGTCGATGCAAGACGCGGTCCCCGCGTTGCCCGCGTCGGCCATCCGCGAGGTCATCCGGCACGAGTTCGCCCGTGAGCCGGAGGACTTGTGGGCGACTTTCGACGATGAGCCGATCGCCTCGGCTTCGATCGCCCAGGTGCATCGCGCGACGCTCGCGCACGCGTACACGCCGGTGTGGGGCGACACGATGGAGCAGGGGGCTGAGCTTGCCATCAAAGTCATACGCCCCGGGTCTGCCGAGGCGATCCGCGGAGACATCGCAGTGGCCCGCTCTCTTGCGAGGCGACTGGGACGGCTTACCCGCCGGTTCGATCCTGTGGCGCTGCTCGATGAGTTCTCGGCCACGGTCGAGCGAGAGCTCGACATGCGCAAGGAAGGCCGGTTCGCGGACCGCTTCTCGTATGACTTCCGAGACGATCCTCAGGTGGTCGCGCCCCGTATCGTGTGGCCGCTCTCGAGTGCGCGCGTGCTCAGCATGGAGTACATCACCGGCTGGCGCCTGACGGATCTTGACGCCGCTTCCGCTGAAGGGGTGGACTTCCACGGTCTTGCCGTCCACGGGGCCGTCGCATTCATGAGGCAGGTGTTCGTCTACGGCCGCTATCACGCCGACCTTCATCCCGCGAACGTCTTCGTGACGCCTGACAACAAGATCGCGTACCTAGACTTCGGGATCGTGGGATACCTCACTCCCGAGGAGCGCCTCAACATCACGCAAGTGATGGCGGCGCTCGTCTACAGAGACCCCGACAGGGCGCTCACGTACTCCGACAAGCTCGGCGTGCATGTGCCACCCGCCGATGTCCCCGCTGTGCGCGAGGGCCTTGGCCGGCTTCTGGACGGCGCGTTCCCCGACGAGGGGCACAGTAACTTCGCGCACTTCGGGCTGGGGTTCCTGAAGCTTCTCGGCGAGCATCACATCGCGATCCCCAGCGGTTATGGCCTGCTCATCAAGTCGCTCGCCACCGTCGAAGGCGTCTCGCGGACGCTTTATCCCGACATCGATATCATCCAGACGGCACAGCCCTTCACCACTCGGGTTCTCGGCCAAGCATTCGGTGACCCGGGGCGTCTGTACGTACGGATACCTGCGGCTGTACGGGCGGCCTTACGAGAGCTCGTGGCCTAGTCGGCGTGGTCAGCCGTTGTGCCGGTGAGGGCCTCGTCCATCTTACCGGACCGGTAGCCTTCCAGGTCCTGAGCGGCGAAGGTGAAGCCCGCGTCCTTCACGGCCGAGGCAACGGCCTCGCGCAAGTCCCATGCGCGCTGCATCTCCTCAGGCTCGACCTCCACGCGCGCGACGTCTCCGTGAGCGCGCACCCGGAACTGACGAAGCCCCAGGCCGCGGAGCGCTTCCTCCGCGCGCATCACGCGCTCTAGGCCGTCATCCGTGATCGGTGACCCGTAGGGGAAGCGCGTTGCCAGGCACGCCATCGAGGGCTTGTCCCACGTGGGCAGCCCCAGCATCTGGGACAAGTCGCGTATCTCTTGCTTGTGGAGACCGGCCTCCAGCAGCGGGCTGATCACGTTGTACTCCAGCGCCGCCTTCCGCCCGGGCCGATGGTCCGCGACATCGTCCGCGTTGCTGCCGTCAAGGACCCACTTGATCCCGTGCGTGTCGGCCACATGCCGCAACAGTCCGAACATCTCCGACTTGCAGTAGTAGCAGCGGTCCGGAGAGTTCTCCACGAAGCGGGGATCAGCGAGTTCGTAAGTGTCGACTTCCAGCAGACAGAATCCCAGCTGCGTCGCGGTCTGGCGGGCGTCATCGACCTCGTTCCGCGTGTGCACGTCCGAGGTGGCGAGTACGGCGACGCACTTCTCTCCCAACACCACGTGCGCCGCGAACGCGAGTAATGTGGAGTCGACGCCGCCCGAGTACGCGACTAGCGCGCTGCCGAGGTTCTGGAGCCTGTTTCGCAAGCTGTCGTACTTGTAAGTGAGCACACGTCCCCCTAGAGGTACAGAGCACCCTCCCATCGTGCCACGAGTAGAGCGTGCTTTGTAGCACCTCCAGGGGAAAAGACAAAAACGAGCGACGAACGGAGGGATACGGATGGCCGACGAGGTTCGGGAGCAGACGATCGAGGCGCTTTCCGCTGAAGGGCAGGTGTTCCTTCCTCCCGCGGAGTTCGCTCGGAAGGCGGTGATCTCAAGCGCCGAGCAGTACCAGGATCTCTACCGGCGCTCGATCGACGATCCGCAAGGCTTCTGGGGAGATATGGCACGCCAGGAGCTCGAGTGGGTCGAGCCCTTCACGAGCGTTTTCGAGGGCGGGTTCGAACGTCTCGACTACAAGTGGTTCGGCGGAGGGAGGCTCAACGTCAGTGCGAACTGCCTGGACCGCCACCTGTCGACATGGCGCCGGAACAAGGCGGCACTCATCTGGGAGGGCGATGACGGGACTTCCCGCACGTTCACCTACCAGCAGCTCCACTACGAGGTCTCGAAGTTCGCTAATGTGCTCACGAAGAAGGGCATCCAGCGGGGTGACCGCGTGGCGATCTACCTGCCGATGATCCCCGAGCTGCCGATCGCGATGCTCGCATGTGCCCGCATCGGTGCGATCCACTCGGTGGTGTTCGGAGGTTTCTCGGCAAGCGCGCTGCGCGAACGCATCCAAGACTGCGGTGCGAAGCTGCTCATCACCTCGGACGAGGGGATCCGGGGCGGGAGGAAGGTGCCGCTCAAGGCCGCCGCCGACGAGGCCCTCTTCGAGTGTCCGAGTGTGGAGGCATGCATCGTCGTCAAGCGTGGGGCCGGAGATGTGGACATGGAGCCGGGTCGCGACACGTGGTGGCACCAGGAGATCAGCGCTCCGGAGGTGCGCAGACCATGCGCGCCTCAGCCGATGGCTTCGGATGACCCGCTCTTCATCCTCTACACCTCGGGGTCGACGGGCAAGCCGAAAGGGGTCCTCCACACCACCGCGGGCTATCTACTGTACACGACGCTTTCTTTCAAGACCGTCTTCGACTATCGCGATGAGGACGTCTTTTGGTGTACCGCCGACATCGGTTGGATCACCGGTCACAGCTACATCGTGTACGGGCCCTTGGCGGCGGGGGCCACCTCGTTGATGTTCGAAGGGATCCCCACCTATCCTGACCCGGCTCGGTTCTGGGCGATCGTGGAGAAGTACCGCGTGAACATCTTCTACACGGCGCCGACGGCGATAAGAGCGCTCATGCGGCATGGTGCGGGATGGCCGCAGCGCTACGATCTTACAAGCTTGCGTCTTCTCGGCACGGTCGGCGAGCCGATCAACCCCGAAGTGTGGACGTGGTACCACGACACGATAGGCGGCGGAGAGGTGCCCATCGTCGACACATACTGGCAGACCGAGACAGGCGGGTTCCTGATCACGCCCTTCCCTGGCGCCACCCCCCTCAAGCCTGGCTCGGCAAGCTGGCCCTTCTTTGGCATCGAACCCGAGGTGGTGCGCGAGGACGGAAGCCGAGCCGATCCCGGAGAAGGCGGCTACCTCACCGTCAGGCGCCCGTGGCCGGGGATGCTCGCGGGCACATGGGGTGATGAGGGTCATGCGCGCATGCGTGAGACGTACTTCGAGAGGTTCCCGGGGCGCTACTTCACGGGTGATGGCGCGCGGGTCGACTCCGAGGGGGACTACTGGCTTCTCGGCAGGGTGGACGATGTCATCAACGTGAGTGGCCACCGGCTGGGCACTGCGGAGATCGAGAGCGCGCTGGTGAGCCACGAGGCTGTCTCGGAGGCGGCCGTGGTGGGCTTTCCGCATCCCGTTAAAGGAGAGGGGATCCACGCCTACGTGGTGCTGCGAGACGGCTACGTGCCCTCTGATGACCTGGCTACGATCCTGTCGGGGCATGTGCGCAAAGTGATCGGACCTATCGCGAAACCCGACAAGATCCAGTTCGCTCGCGACTTGCCCAAGACGCGCTCCGGCAAGATCATGCGGCGGATCCTCCGCAAGATCGCGGCGGGCGAGCGCGACACGGACGCGTTCGGCGACCTCTCGACGCTCGCCGACCCAAAGGTGGTACGAGACCTGCTCAGCGGGGTGTGACCGCACGTCTCATCGTATGCCTTCCGATCGTCGGCGACGTGCGATCGGTGTGTCCCTGCGCCCCCGAACGAACATGCGTTCGCTTTCCTGCGGGCGTAAAATGGAGGTTCGACCGAAACCTGCGCTGCCGAAAGGACCCTTGCCCGTGTCTTTGGAGTACATCTCGATTCGCGGAGCCCGTGAGCACAACCTCAAAGGCTTCGACCTTGACATACCGCGTGACAAGCTGGTCGTCGTGACCGGACTCTCGGGTTCCGGCAAGTCCTCACTCGCCTTCGACACCATCTACGCCGAGGGCCAGAGGCGCTATGTGGAGTCCCTGTCGGCGTATGCGCGTCAGTTCCTCGGCCAGATGAGCAAGCCGGACGTGGACCACATCGAGGGACTGTCGCCCGCTGTGTCCATCGACCAGAAGACGACGAGCAAGAACCCGCGCTCCACGGTGGGGACCGTCACGGAGATCTACGACTACCTGAGACTGCTCTTCGCTCGGATCGGCGTGCCGCACTGCCCGGTGTGCGGCAGACGCATCGAGAGGCAGACATCCGACCAGATCGTGGACACCATCCTCGGTCTCGGCGACGGCACGAAGGTGCAGGTGCTCGCGCCGGTGGTGAAGGGTCGCAAAGGCGAGTACGGCAAGCTCTTCGAGCAGCTGCGGGCGGAGGGCTTCATGCGGGTCCGCGTCGATGGTCAGATGCGTACTCTGGACGAGGAGATCAAGCTCGACAAGAAGTACAAGCACTCAATCGACGTGGTCATCGACCGGCTGGTACTGAGCGAGAAGGTGAGGTCGCGACTCGCGGAAAGCGTCGAGATGGCGCTCAAGCTCGCTGAGGGCACCGTAGCAGTCGCTGTCATCGATGGCGACGAACTGACGTTCTCCCAAGCGCTCGCGTGCCCCGAGCACGGGTTCTCCATGGACGAGCTGCAGCCGCGCGACTTCTCTTTCAACGCGCCATACGGCGCATGCCCTGTGTGCTCGGGTCTGGGAAGCAGGCTCGAAGTAGACCCCGACCTTGTCGTGCCCGATCCCACGCTCACTCTCGCCGAAGGGGCGATCAAACCCTTCTCGGGCAATCTCAACTACTACCCGCAGCTACTCGAGGCCGCCGCACGCCACATCGGGGTCGATGTCGACACACCGTGGCAAGAACTGCCCAAGGAGGCCCGCAACGCGTTGCTCCGCGGGTTCGGCGATGAGCGGATCCGCATCGATTACATCACGCGCGACGGGCGCGAAACGTATTGGTACACCAAGTACGAAGGCGCACTGCAGTCCATCATGAGGCGCTACCAGGAATCGGAGTCCGAGCAGGTCAAGGAGAAGCTCGAGGAGTACATGGCCCTGATCCCGTGTCAGGCGTGCCATGGCGCGCGCCTCAAACCCGAGATCCTCGCGGTGACGGTGGGGGACAAGAACATCTACGAGGTGACGACGCTTTCGGCAAAGGAGTCTCTCGTCTTCTTCCAGTCGCTCCCGCTGACCGAACGCGAGTCGCGGATCGGGGCGCGTATCATCAAGGAGATCTCGGAGCGGCTTCGTTTTCTCGTGGACGTGGGCCTTGACTACCTCACCCTTGAGCGGGCGACCGCGACGCTCTCTGGCGGCGAGGCGCAACGCATCCGTCTCGCGACCCAGATAGGCTCCGGACTGATGGGTGTGCTGTATATCCTCGATGAGCCGTCCATAGGGCTGCACCAACGAGACAACGCACGGCTGATCGGCACCCTGGAACGTCTGCGTGACCTCGGCAACACCGTGATCGTGGTGGAGCATGACGAGGAGACCATCAGGGCGGCGGACTACGTCGTGGACATGGGCCCCGGCGCCGGCGAGCATGGTGGCGAGATCGTCTGCAAGGGAACGCCGGCCGATATCCTCGCCTGCGAGGATTCGCTCACCGGCGCCTACCTTTCGGGACGGCGCGCCATCCCCGTGCCGCAAGAGCGGCGGGCCGGCTCGCAGGGGAGCATCCGCATCCAGGGGGCGCGCGAGCACAATCTGCGTGACATCGACGTAGAGATCCCTCTCGGGAACCTCGTGCTCGTCACGGGTGTGAGCGGTTCCGGCAAGAGCTCGCTTGTGGCCGATACGCTCGCGCCGGCGCTTTCCAACGCCGTCAACCGGACGCGACACCGTACCGGTAAGTACGCCTCGATCGAAGGGATCCGGGCGATCGACAAGGTGATCGTGATCGATCAATCGCCGATCGGGCGCACGCCACGGTCCAACCCCGCCACCTACACGGGACTCTGGGACGACGTACGTGCGCTTCTCGCCAGCACTCCTGAGTCGCGCGCCCGCGGATACTCGCCGGGGCGTTTCTCCTTCAACGTGCGCGGGGGGCGCTGCGAGGCGTGCAAGGGGGATGGTCAGATCAAGATCGAGATGCACTTCCTCCCGGATGTATACGTGCCATGTGAGGTGTGCAAGGGTAAGCGCTACAACCGAGAGACCCTGCAGGTCACGTACCGAGGCAAGAACGTCGCGGACATCCTCGAGATGTCGGTGGACGAGGCGCTCTCGTTCTTCGAGAACATCCCGCCGATCCGCCGGAAGCTGCAGACGCTGCACGACGTCGGTCTCGGCTATGTCCGGCTCGGCCAGCCGGCCACGACTCTGTCTGGTGGTGAGGCGCAGCGTGTGAAGCTCGCGAGTGAGCTGCAGAGGCGCAGCACGGGCCGGACCTTCTACATCCTGGACGAGCCGACCACGGGGCTGCACTTCGACGACGTGCGGCAGCTGTTGAACGTGCTGCACCGCCTTGTAGACGCGGGGAACACCGTGCTTGTGATAGAGCACAACCTTGACGTCATCAAGAGCGCCGACTGGATCATCGACCTCGGACCAGAGGGAGGCGATCGCGGGGGACAAGTGGTCGCAGTGGGAACGCCTGAGGACGTCGTACGGGTCTCTCAAAGCCACACAGGACGCTTCTTGAAGCCGGTCCTGGAGGGTCGCGGGGCGAGCGTGGAAGCCGAACTCGGACGTGACATCGCGTGAGCGATCCCCGCGACATCGTGGACCAGCTCGCTCACGTCCCTGATGCGCCTGGCGTCTATCTGTGGAAGCGCGGCGCCGATGTCCTGTACGTCGGCAAGGCGAAGAGCTTGCGCAAGCGCATGCGCCAGTACATCGCCGGCCATGATGAGCGGCCGATGGTCCCGCACATGATGGAGCAGGTCGACTCGTTCGACTTCGTCGCGACGACGACGGAGACGGAGAGCTTGATCCTTGAAGCGAACCTCATCAAGGAGATCCGCCCCCCATACAACGTGGACTTCAAGGATGACAAGACCTTCCCGTTCATCGCGCTCACCTTGTCCGACCCCTTCCCTGCCATCAAGTACACGCGCGAGAAGCATCGCACAGGCACGCGTTACTTCGGCCCCTACACGGACGCCAAGGCGGCCCGTGCCACCATCGAAGTGGTGCGCCGGGTCTACCCCATCTGCCGTGCGACGTGCTCGGAGTGGAAGCGTGTGACCGCCCATGGCGGAGAGCCCACGCAAACCGCATGTTTCGACTATCACGTCGGGAAGGGGCCGGGCGTCTGCGTGGGCGCGATCACGCGCGAGCAGTACCAGGCGCGGGTCGATGAAGTGGCGGCCTTCCTCGAGGGCCGCCAACGTGAGGTGGCCGATGAGCTCGAGCGCGCCATGCACGAGGCCGCCGAGGACCTCGACTACGAGCGTGCCGCACGGCTTCGCAACTCGCTGGAGGCGGTGCGCGCATCGCTTGAGAAACAAAGAGTGGTCTCGGAGCGGCCGCTCGACATGGATGTGATCGGCGTCGAGCGGGAGGAGACGATCGCGGCGGTGCATATGCTGCACGTGCGTGAAGGACGCATCGTCGGCACGAACGAGTTCATCCTCGACAAGGGTTTGGATGTGAGCGAGTCCGAGCTCGTCGAGGGTTTCCTGCTCCGCTACTACGCGAGTGCCTCGTACGCGCCGCGGGAAGTCCTCGTGCCTGTGTTGCCCGAGCAGGCTGAGACGGCTGAGGAGTGGCTTTCGGGGTTGCGCGGCAGACGCGTGCGGCTGCATGTCGCCCAGCGCGGCGAGAAGCGGGCGCTGGCTGATCTGGCGGCGACGAACGCTCGTCATGCGCTCGCGCGCTACAAGAACCGCACGCGCTACGACGAGGAGCGGCTCAATCGCGCGCTGCTCGAGCTGGAGAGCGGACTTGCTCTGCCCGCCCCGCCGCTCCGTATCGAGTGCTACGACATATCCACATTGCACGGCCGCCATTCCGTCGGCTCCATGGTGGTCTTCAGTGGTGGGCGCGCCGATAAAGCGGCCTATCGGCGTTTCAAGGTACGGACGCCTGCCGATGAGGCCAACGACGTGGCGATGCTGCGTGAGGTCCTTCGCCGCCGCTTCTTACGCGAGGGAGCGGGGGACGCGCGCTTCGCGAAGCGCCCCGACCTGGTTGTGATCGACGGTGGTAGACCCCAGCTGAGCGCGGCACGCGCAGTTCTGGCCGAGCTCGGGTTGCCGGACATCCCGCTCGCGGCACTTGCCAAGCGCGAGGAGGAGCTGTGGCTGCCTGGGTGGGATGAGCCCGTCGTCCTTCCCGATGGCTCACCATCGCTGTACCTGGTGAAGCGCATCCGCGACGAGGCTCACCGGTTCGCGATCGAGTATCATCGCAACCTGCGCGGGAAGGCGATGACGGCGTCGATCCTCGACGGTGTCCCCGGTGTCGGCCCGAAGCGCAAGCGGGCCTTGCTCGCACACTTCGGGGGAATCCGGAAGCTGCGCGACGCACGCGTGGAGGAGATCGCAGCAGTGCCCGGCGTCACCCACGAGGTCGCCCAGGACGTGTATGAGGCGCTCCACCCGCCGGTCTCGGAGTGAGAGTGTGCCCATCGTGTGGCTGGTATACTGGTTGCGAAGGACGACAACGAGGTAAGGGGAACACTGATGCGATTCGTTCTGCGTATGCTGATCTCCGCAGCGGCCCTGTTCGGGGTCGCGTATCTCTCGGGCGGTGCGCTTCTTCAGGTGGACCGGTTCTGGCCAGCGGCGGTGATCGCGGCGCTAGTTCTGGCGGTTGTCAACGCCACCATCAAGCCGATCGTGAGTGTTCTCAGCATCCCCGTCACATTCCTCACTCTCGGACTGTTCGGGCTCGTAATCAACGCCCTCATGCTCTACATCGTGTCATGGATCGTGCCGGGCGTGCACACCACTGGTTTCCTTCAGACTGTGGTGGCGAGCATCGTCATATCCATTGTGACCGCACTTGGCGGGAAGATGCTCGAAGATGGCAACAGCTGACGAGCGCGACACCGCCACGCACGCCTCACCTCCAGAGCCTGATGCGAGCAGCGCTGAACGCGAGATCATCATCATCACTGGGATGTCAGGGGCCGGGCGCTCCGAGGCGATGCATACCTTCGAGGACCTCGGGTACTTCTGCATCGACAATCTGCCCCCGGCGTTCATCGGACAACTTGTCGCGCTTACAGCATTGCCGGGCAGCCGCGTCCACCGTGTGGCGGTGGTATGCGATGTCAGGGGAGGCTCCTTCTTCTCGGAGCTCTCTCAGGCACTCGATGCGCTGAGTGAGGAGGGGCATCCCTACCAGCTGGTCTTCCTCACAGCCGACGACCGCACGCTCGTGCAGCGATTCAAGGAGACACGACGCAGGCATCCGCTTGCGGACGAACGATCGCTCGTGCAGGGCATTCGGACCGAGCGAGAGTTGCTTCGCCCCTTCGAGGACCGGGCCGACGTGACGATTGACACCAGCAACCTGCGCCCCGCCGAGCTCCGAGCGGTCATCCGCGAGCGGTTCTCGGTTTCTGCCCCTGAGCGGACGCTCACCGTCACCGTGTCATCGTTCGGGTTCAAGTACGGGCTTCCGGTGGACGCCGACATCGTGATGGACGTGCGCTTTTTGCCCAACCCGTACTACGTGCCGCGGTTGCGTGCCCGGTCGGGCCTGGAGCGGCCCGTGCGGACTTTCGTCCTGGAACAGGTACAGACCGAGGAGTTCCTCACGCGGTGGTTCGACCTACTCGACCTGCTGTTGCCGGAGTACTTGACTGAGGGCAAGACGCACTTGCATATCGCTATGGGATGCACCGGGGGGATGCATCGGAGCGTTGTGCTCGCCGAGCAGACAGCGGAGCATCTGCGGCGGCATGACTACGCGGTCAACGTCACGCATCGCGACATCGGCAAGGACAAGGGACGCGAGTGAGCGAGTGCATGCGAGCAGTGGCCATCGGAGGTGGCACCGGCCTGCCACTCGTCCTTGGATGTCTTCGGGCCTCTGGCCTTGATGTGACCGCGCTCGTGACCGTTGCCGACGATGGAGGTTCCTCGGGGCTTCTCCGCCGCGAGCTGGGCATCTTGCCGCCTGGTGACATCCGGAACTGTCTGGTCGCATTGGCAGCCCCTGACAGTGAGCTGGCGCGGGTGTTCCAATACCGCTTCCGCTCGGGCACCGGACTTCAGGGGCATGCGCTCGGCAACCTCATCATCGCTGCCCTCGCAGACATGAAAGGCGATTTCGCTCATGCCATCGAGACAGCAGCTGAGCTACTCGGGGCTCAAGGGCGCGTCTTGCCTTCGACTCTTTCGGATGTCGTCCTTTCCGCGGAGGACGTGGAGGGTGGTGTCGTGACAGGGCAGGTGAACGTGGCGAGCAGCGCCGCTCCTGTGCACCGTGTGCTCATGCAGCCATCGTCACCGCCAGCCTATCCGCCGGCTCTTGAAGCGGTTCTGTCTGCGGACCTTGTGGTCATCGGGCCGGGGAGCCTGTACACGAGCGTGATACCCAACCTACTCGTCGAGGGCATGCGCGAAGCGCTGTGTGCGTGCCCAGGTCGTGTGGTCTATGTGTGCAACGTCGCCGATCAGCGCGGTGAGACGACCGGCATGAACGCTTTCGACCACGTGAGGGCGCTCTACGACCATGGTCTGAAGCGCATCGATGTGGTGGTCGTACATGACACCGACGCCGCTCCGTTGCCCAAGGACGCTCCCGCTGTGGACGCGGGTGCCGATGTCCGGGAGAGGATCGCGGGTCTCGGTGCTCATGTGGTCGCAGCCGATGTGGTGGACACCGCGAACCCGATGCATCACGATCCCCGGCGCTTGTGTGCGGTCTTGAGGGAGATCGAGTAGTGTCTTTCACCGCGGAGGTCAAAGACGAGCTTTCTCGTGTGGAGACGCGGCGCCGGTGTTGCCCGCGCGCTGAGCTCTCCGCACTCGTGCGCGTCGAGGGGACGCTGCACTATACGCCCAACGAGCGTCTGCGCCTTGAAGTGGCCACCGAAACGGCGCCTGTGGCGCGCAAGGTCATCAAGCTCCTGCACAGCGGGTACGATCTGTCGACCGAGCTCACGGTCAGGCGTTCGGTGTTGCATAAGTCGAACAACTACCTCATCACGGTGCCGAGTCAGCCAAGACTCAGTGACGCGCTGGTCGACCTTGGCATCCTGGATTCCGATCATAGTCCGGTACACGGGATCCCAGCGTGGCTGGTCAAGCGCGACTGCTGTGCTGTCGCCTACTTGAGGGGAGCGTTTCTCGGAGGAGGATTCGTTGCCGATCCGCACGGCGACTTCCACTTCGAGCTCACCGCTGACGACGAGCAGGTTGCCGAGGATCTCACGGTGCTCATGGGGCGGTTCGGTATGTCGGCGAAGGTCACTCAGCGCCGGGGGACGTATGCGGTGTACCTCAAAGGGGCCGAGCCGATAGTCACGTTCCTTGCTCTGGCGGGAGCCCACCAGGCGCTCTTGCGCACAGAGGATGTACGCATCATCAAGGGGATGCGCAACGACGTGAACCGTCTTGTGAACGCCGAGACCGCCAACGTGCAGAAGAGTGCAGACGCGGCAGTCGAGCAGATCGAGGCGATACGCCATCTAGCCGAGACACGCGGGCTAGAGTCGTTGCCGCCCGCTTTGCGCGAACTCGCGGAGTTGCGGCTCGAGAACCCCGACGCGAGCTTGCGTGAGCTCGGCGAACTCGCCGACCCGCCGCTTTCGAAGTCGGCTGTCTACCATCGAATCCGCCGCCTGGAAGAGATGGCGGGTCGCTAGAGTCGACGTGGTGGCGTTTGCGTGCGGTTCGGGTAGTATGGCTCACGGGGCCCGTTGAGGGCATGACGGTCGTTGTTCTTGGATCCGGAGGAGGCTGTCCACGTGGCGATCAGAGTCGGTATCAATGGTTTCGGACGTATCGGCCGGTTGGTGTTCCGTGCCGCCGAGGCGGACCCAGACGTCGAGGTCGTGGCAGTCAACGACCTCACGGACGCGAAGACACTCGCGCATCTGCTCAAGTACGATTCGGTCCACGGCATGTTCTCGCACGAGGTCGCTGCCGGAGAGGCGGCGTTCTCCGTGGACGGACGAGAGGTGAAGGTCCTTGCCGAGAGGGACCCAGCGGCGCTTCCGTGGGGTGAGCTGGGCGTCGAAGTGGTCGTGGAGTCCACGGGGAGGTTCACGGACGCGACGAAAGCGCAGGCGCATCGGGATGCAGGGGCGAAGAAGGTCATTATCTCCGCGCCTGCCACCAACGAGGACATCACGATCGTCATCGGCGTCAACGATGGTGATTACGATGCGCAAAAGCATCACATCATCAGCAACGCCTCGTGCACGACGAACTGTCTTGCGCCCTTCGCCAAGGTCCTGCGGGACAGCTTCGGTCTCAAGCGGGGTTTCATGAACACCATTCATTCGTACACCAACGACCAGAACATCCTCGATCTTCCGCACAAGGACCTGCGGCGGGCGCGGGCGGCAGCGATGTCCATCATCCCTACGTCCACTGGCGCCGCCAAGGCCATCGGTCTCGTTCTGCCCGACATGAAGGGCAGGCTGGACGGGATGTCGATGAGAGTGCCTACGCCTGACGGCTCTGTGGTCGACCTCGTGGCGGAGTTGGAGACGCCCGTGACCAAGGAGCAGATCAACGCTGCGATGAAGGATGCAGCAGAGGGCCCGATGAAGGGGATCCTCGAGTACTGCGAGGACCCGATCGTGTCCATCGACGTTGTCGGAAACCCCGCGTCATCGGTCTTCGACTCCTTGCAGACGATGGTGATGGGCGGCGAGGGTACCTTCGTGAAGTGCGTGTCGTGGTACGACAACGAATGGGGCTATAGCAACCGCGTCGTGGATCTCATCCGTCTGCTCGGCTAGACCCAATGCGTGCGACGAGCGGGCGCCACGGTGCCCGCTCGTCTTTGAGAAGGCCGATCAGGAGGGAAGATGTTCACGAAGAAGACGGTCAAGGACATCGACGTGCGGGGGAAACGTGTCCTTGTGCGTGTTGATTTCAATGTTCCGCTCGCGGAAGGCTCGGTCACTGACGATACGCGTGTGAGAGCCGCGCTCCCCACACTACGCTACCTCGTGGACCACGGAGCCCGAGTGATCGTGGTGAGCCACCTCGGTCGTCCCAAGGGCGCGCCCGACCCACGCTACAGTCTGCGTCCGGTGCGGCGTGTGCTGCAGCGACTTCTGGGTCGCAACGTCGTCTTCGTTGACGACATCGTGGGGGATGAAGCGCACGAAGCAGTGGGCCGCATGGTCGATGGCGAGATCGTGATGCTCGAAAACGTGCGATTCCATCCAGGAGAGGAAGCCAACGATCCCGTGTTCGCTCGCGAGCTGGCAAGTCTCGCGGACATGTACGTGAACGACGCCTTCGGAGCCGCACACCGCGCTCACGCCTCGACTGCGGGCGTGGCTGCCCATCTGCCGGCAGTCGCAGGGCTGCTGCTCGCCCGGGAGGTGGAGACGCTGACCTCGATGCTCACGAACCCGGAGCGGCCATTCGTGGCGATACTCGGCGGCTCGAAGGTCTCGGACAAGATCGGTGTCATCGATCGTCTGCTCGACTGCGTGGACGCGCTTCTGATCGGCGGCGGCATGTGCTTCACGTTCCTCGTCGCCAAAGGGGTTGCCGTCGGGCGTTCTCTTGTCGAGGCGGAGTGGATAGAGCGGGCGAAGAGCATGCTCGATAAGGCGGCCGAGCGGGGAGTGGAGCTTGTGCTGCCTGTGGACTTCGTAGTGGCCGAGCAGTGCGTGGAGGACGCTGAGACGATGATCGTGGGTCGGGAGGAGATCCCCGCGGACATGATGGGTCTGGACATCGGGCCCACATCTGCCGAACTCTTCAAAGGGGTCATCGCAAGCGCACGCACGATATTCTGGAACGGTCCGATGGGTGTCTTCGAGTTGACTCCGTTCGAGAACGGCACCAGGGAGGTCGCGATGGCCGTGGCGCGGAACAACCGTGCCGTCTCCGTGGTAGGAGGAGGCGACTCTGTCGCCGCTCTCAAGAAGTTCGATCTGGAGGAGCGGGTGACCTTCGTCTCCACAGGGGGCGGCGCTTCCATGAAGCTTCTCGAGGGGTCACCGCTCCCCGGCGTCGAGGCACTGGCTGACAAGGACGCCTAAGAAGGCCCACATCGGAAAGGGGTACGCATGGACCGGCGTATGTTGGTCGCAGGCAACTGGAAGATGTACACCACGTCTGGCGAGGGCGCAGTGCTGGTCCAGGACATAGCCGAGGAGCTCGACGACTCACTCTCCGGGGTCGAGGTCGTCGTGTGCCCGCCATTCACCGGGATCAAGGCCGTGTCGACCGTTATCGAGCTCGACCACCTCACGATGGGTCTGGGTGCGCAGGATGTCTTCTGGGAGCAGGAGGGTCCGTTCACGGGCGCGATCTCGCCTCGTATGCTCACTGAGCTTCGTTGTACCCATGTGATCATCGGCCACTCCGAGCGGCGGGAGCACTTCGGCGAGACGGACGAGACGGTCAACAAGAAGGTCCACGCTGCATTCCGCGCGGGACTTCAGCCGATCGTTTGCTGTGGTGAGACCCTCGCCACGCGGGAGGCTGGAAATACCGATGCTTTTGTAAGGTCGCAGATCACCTCTGGTGTTGCGGGACTGGATGCCGAGCAAGCAGGACGCCTCGTGGTCGCCTACGAACCGATCTGGGCTATCGGCACGGGAAGGACGCCGACGCCTGAGTCGGCGAACGACGTGGCACGCGCGATCCGGGCGACGATCGGAGCGATGTATGGCCCACCTGCTGCGATGCAGATGCGGGTACTGTACGGTGGGTCGGTGAAACCCGAGAACGCCAAGATGTTCTTCGGCGAACCTGACATCGACGGAGCTCTGGTCGGCGGAGCATCACTTGACGCGAAATCGTTCGCCGACATCGTCCGGGCGGCGCTGTGAAGATCGAGGCGCACGCGCCTGTCGCACTCGTGATCATGGATGGATACGGGCTTGCTGATGCTGGTCAAGGCAACGCCATCTGGCGTGCCCGGACGCCTCACCTCGATGCGCTGTTCGCCGAATACCCTTGGGCGCCGGTGGAGTGCTCAGGTCTTGCGGTCGGTCTCCCGCCAGGGCAAATGGGGAATTCGGAGGTCGGGCACCTAAACATCGGCGCCGGTCGAGTGGTCTACCAGGAGCTCACCCGTATCAACCGCGCCATCGAAGACGGGAGCATCTTCGAGAACCAAGTCCTTCGTGAGGCTATGGACGCGGCCATCTCACGGGGTGGCGCCGTCCACTTCATGGGCCTCCTGTCCGACGGAGGTGTCCACAGCCATCAAGAGCACCTGTATGCGTTGCTGCGGATGGCGGTGGAACGCGGCGCGCACGATGTGTTCGTGCATTGCTTCATGGATGGCCGCGATGTCCCTCCCACGAGCGGTGCGGGATACGTTCGCATGTTGGAAGAAGTCCTGGCTAGGCTGGATACAGGATCTATCGCATCAGTCATGGGCCGATACTACGCGATGGATCGCGACAAGCGTTGGGAGCGCGTGAGCAGGGCATGGCGCGCGATGGTGCTCGGGGAGGGCGCCACTGCGGATTCAGCGGTGTCGGCGGTCGAGGCTTCATATGCGGCGGGAATCACGGACGAGTTCATCGAGCCGACCATCATCAGGCGGGGTGGCGCCCGCGCGGGAACCGTGCGCGATGGTGACTCGGTCATCTTCTTCAACTTCCGCCCGGACCGCGCCAGGGAGATCACCCGTGCGTTTGTCGATGATGAGTTCGATGGCTTCACGCGCGACGTCGTGCCGGACATCGACTTCGTGTGTCTGACCGAGTACGATCCCACGATCCCGGCGCCGGTTGCTTTTCCCAAGGATCTTCCATGCTGCGTCCTCGCCGACGTGATCGCATCCGCGGGACTGCGGCAGCTGCACATAGCAGAGACCGAGAAGTACGCTCACGTGACGTTCTTCTTGAACGGTGGAGTCGAAGTCCCGAAAGAGGGGGAGGAGCGTATCCTGGTGCCGAGCCCCAAGGTCGCGACCTACGACCTCAAGCCCGAGATGAGCGCTCCTGAGGTGACTGGCCGGCTCGTCGAGGCGATCCGTTCCGCACGAGCGGACTTCTACGTGGTCAACTACGCGAACTGTGACATGGTCGGCCACACGGGAGTGCTCAGCGCGGCGATCCGGGCAGTTGAGGCGGTCGATGACGGAGTCGGGCAGGTCGTGAGCGCCATGTACGCGGCCGGGGGCAGCGTGATCGTGACCGCCGATCATGGCAACGCAGAGAAGATGCTGGACGAGGCGGGCAAACCCTTCACCGCTCACACGAGCAACAAGGTGCCGTGCATCGTCGTGGCGGATAGTGTTCGCGGTGTGAGGGACGATGGACTGTTGGCCGACATCGCGCCCACGGTGCTGGATCTGCTGCATCTTGAGCAACCAGCCGAGTGGACGGGTAGGACCTTGGTGATCAACGGCCTCGAGTCTGACACATAGCTTGAGACGGCCTTTCTCGGAGGGTATACTTCATCCTTCGGAAGGAATCCGCTTCACGCGGTGAACGTAGAGGAGTCGTCTGTGGGAGTCATCACGTACGTCGTGCTTGCTATTCACTTGATATGTGCAATAGGCCTTATCCTATTCGTGCTCTTGCATTCCGGC
The DNA here is from genome assembly GCA_021372825.1 of Actinomycetes bacterium. Lineage (GTDB taxonomy): Bacteria > Actinomycetota > Coriobacteriia > Anaerosomatales > Anaerosomataceae > JAJFTR01. The sequence continues at coordinate 9,417 of JAJFTR010000077.1, read as the reverse complement.
AAAGGCACGGGACTTTCGTCGATGCTCGGCGGAGCCATGCCCACTACGTCTTCGGGTACCGGGATCATCGAAAAGAACCTCGACCGTATCACCGTCGCCTTCGGCATCGGCTATGCGGTGAGCGCAGTCCTGCTCATGCTGGTGTATCGTCCCGGCGCGTGAAACCCTCGTCTCGGGGATGAGCTGGCGCCTGTCTTGCGGCAGGCGTCTTTGGTGTCGCCAGCGATGCTTCGAAGGCCCGCATGCCGTGACGTCGAAGGACGTTCTTCTCGGCACGGTGACTGCGTGGGCGGTACGCGTCTCGGTTCTCTTTGCGCTTGCCTTTTTATGCAAACAGCGGGAGTATGATCAGGAGTTGTCATCTGTGTGTGAACGGAACGTTACCCTCGAGAATGCCCGTGAGCTGCGAGCCGGGTTGGATCGCCGGGGAGGGATGACACAGGCGCGATCGCTGAACTGTCGGTGTACGAGTACGTGAGTTCGTTTTCCGGAGGGAGGCTCAACGTTGTCTGATCGAATCCGCAAGAGCCTGGCACTGAGTCTGGCGCTCGTCATGGTGCTCGCAGTCGCAGGAATGGGCGGCTGTGCGCCAGAGACGACCGAGACGACCGACGGTGGAACTGATGGGACCATCACCAAGGGTGGGACCATGTCGTTCTACATCGGTGAGCCGGCCTACATCGATCCCTATAACACTCAAGAGTCGGAGGGCACAGAGGTCGAGCAGTGCCTGTTCGACAGCTTGACCCGCGTCGATCCGCTCGACCCGACGAAGCTCATGCCCGCTGCAGCGGAGTCGTGGGAGTCGAATGCCGATGCCACGGTGTGGACCTTCCGTCTCAGGAAGGACGCCAAGTTCTCCGATGGCACGCCGGTCACGGCGAAGGACTTCGTGTACGCGTGGAACCGCATCGTCAACCCGAACACTGTCAACACCCTGACGGGTAAGGTGGACGCTTCGATCATCAGCTACCACCTCGCGTTCGTTCAGGGCTATGACGATGTCGTCAACGGCAAGGCGACGGAGATGTCGGGTCTCAAGGCGGTAGACGACTCCACCTTTGAGGTCACGCTGAGCCAGGCGTTCGCCGACTTCGCATTCGTCGTCGCACACCCCGCACTTGCGCCAGTTCCTCAAGCCGCTGTCGAGAACGGGGTCGACTACAACGGCACGAAGGTCGCCTTCGGCGACTTCCCGGTGGGCAACGGCCCGTTCAAGATGGCCGAGCCCTGGAAGCACAACCAGTACATCAAGATCGTCAAGAACGAGAACTACGTAGGCGACCAGCCCTACATCGATGGCGTCGATTTCAAGATCTACAAGGACACGGAGGCTGCATACACGGACTTCGAGGCCGGCAACCTTGACTTCGCACCGATCGGCGAGGGCAAGATCAAGCTCGCGCAGGAGAAGTACGGTACCTCTGATGACGGCTACACTGTCAATCCGGGCAAGCAGGTCGTCCTCGGTGCCGAGAACGCCACGTACTATCTCATCTTCAACGAGAAGGACAAGGTCTTCTCGAACGCCGATATTCGCAAGGCGGTCTCGATGGCGATCAACCGCCAGGCGATCTGTGACACGGTGTTCGAGGGCACACGCGAGCCTGCGGACAACATCGTTCCTCCGGGAATCGCCGGGTATGAGAAGGGTGCGTGGGAGTTCACCAAGTACGACGTGGAAGCTGCGAAGAAGGCGCTTGCGGACGCGGGATATCCTGAGGGCAAGGGTCTGCCGACCATAAAGCTCTCGTTCAACAGCGGCGCAGGCCACGAGAAGATCATGGAGCTCATCCAGTCTGACCTGAAGAAGATAGGCATCAACGCCGTCTTCGATTCGGCTGACTTCCCGGTGTATCTGAAGCAGCTTGACGCGGGGGACTTCCAGCTCGGTCGTCTGGGATGGATCGCTGACTACCCGATCATGGACAACTTCTTGTATCCGCTGTTCCAGTCCAAGGCGGGCGACAACAAGTCGGCGTACTCCAACCCAGAGGTGGACAAGGCGCTCGACGAGGCGCGTACGATCACCGACGACGCGGCACGCATCAAGGCGTACCAGGACATCAACGCCATTGTCCAGGCGAATGTGCCGGTGGCGCCTCTGATGTTCTACAAGCACACCCGCGTCGGGTCGAGCCGCATCCACGACTTCGTGTGGGATGCTCAGGGTCTGGGCGACTTCACCAAGGTCTGGATCGAGGCCGGCAAGTAGTCGCAAACGACTGCTGATAGTCATGTCGCGTTCAGAGTGGCAGGACGTGAACCACGCAGCGTCCTGCCACTCTGTATCGTAGGCCCTGTCGACACGAAGGCATCCGATGTTCCAGTACATAGTCCGACGCATCCTGCAGTTCATCCCGGTATTCCTCGGGGTGACTCTTCTGCTGTTCCTCACGGCGAACTTCCTGCCAGGCGCTGATCCCATCCAGCTCAAGATGGGCGAGAAGGCGATCGATCCGGCGACCAAGGCGCGCCTGCTCAAGGACCTCGGCCTGGACAGGCCGTGGTACGCGCAGTACGGCGACTACCTCTCGTCCCTGTCTCCGATCCACATCGAGTACTATGACGGCTCGACCGCCACAGATGATTCAAAGCAACCAAAGGACACGTTCCCACAGACCGGCAAGGTCGCGCTTGTGATCCCCAGGGTCTCGGGTCCGTTTCCCGAAGACGGCGCTATCAATGTGACGAACTCATGGGGCAAGGTGGTGACCCGCGGGGCCTCGGGACGATGGCGGCTCGGGAACCTTGCAATCGAGTTCGACCCTCCCGACCTGGGTACATCGATCTACAACGGCCGGAGGGTCACCGACATCCTTGGCGAGACATATCCGTACACGGTGAGGCTCGCGATCTGCGCCATCATCGTAGAGATCATCGTGGGGATCGGTGCCGGGGTCATCTCGGCTACGAAGAAGGGCTCGTTTCTCGACGTCCTCGTCACGCTGTCGACCTCTATTCTTGTGGCTCTCCCCGTGTTCTGGCTCGGCATCATGCTCCAGTACGCGTTCGGGATATGGCTCAAAGACCTTACCGGCGCTCGTTTCTATCTTCCGCCGACAGGTGCCTCGGGGGAGTTCGCGAGCTGGGTGTACCTCATCTTGCCTGCGATCACTCTGGCTGCCGTCTCCACCGCGTACGCGGCGCGGATCATGCGCAGCCAGCTTCTCGAGGTGATAGGCCAGGACTACATCCGCACTGCCTATGCAAAAGGGCTGTCCCGTCGCAAGGTGCTGTGGGGCCACGCCATGAAGAACGCGATGATCCCAGTGGTGACTTTCATAGGCCTCGACTTCGGGGCGATGCTTTCGGGCGCGATCCTCACCGAGACGGTCTACAACTGGCCCGGGGTGGGCTACACCATCTACCGCGCGATCGTGGGCCGCGATTTCCCGATCGTTTACGGTGGTGTCACCGTGATCTTGTTCGCAGTGATGTTCGTCAACCTGCTGGTAGACGTGAGCTACGCTTTCCTCGATCCGAGGATCCGGTTCGGAGGAGGTGAGCAGTAGTGGCAAGAGACACCGATTTTCAGAATACCGATCGCACCGAGGAGCATCCGATCAAAGACACTCGCTCGGGGTTGCCCGCGACCCCGCCCGTCACCGCTGAATTGCTCCATGTCGCCCATGAGGAAACACCACCAAGCCGCACGTTGTGGGGAGACGCTCTCCGGCGTCTCGTCCGTAACAAATTGGCTGTGATCTCCTTGGTTTGGATCCTCATCGTGATCATTGCGGCAGTGACTGCGGATCTGTGGGTGCCGAACCACTTTGGCGACCCGAGGACGATCGATTCTGTCACCGCCGCCGCGAACCGGCTGCACGGCCCCTCCGCAGGTCATCCGATGGGGACAGATGAACTGGGACGTGACATGTTCGGCCGTGTAGTCTATGGCGCGCGCACGTCCCTCGTCGTCGGGTTCACGGCGGTGATCATCTCTACCACGATCGGGCTCTTGCTGGGAGCGTTCGCGGGCTACTACGGACGACTGCTCGATGCACTCATCATGCGCACCACGGACGTCTTCTTGGCCTTCCCCTACATCCTGTTCTCGATCCTCATCCTTGCGATCGTGCCGCCCGAAGCGCGGGGCATCGGCCCGGTGATCCTTGCGATTGGTCTTCTCGGCTGGCCGACGTTCGCACGTCTGTATCGAGGATCCGTCCTCTCCGTGAAGGAGAACGACTACATCGATGCAGGGCGGGCTCTCGGCGCGAGCGACATCCGTCTCATGTTCCGGCACATCGCTCCGAACGCGATCGCCCCGGTTATCGTGTATGCGACCATGTCGGTCGGTGGCGCTATCCTGACCGAGGCGGCGCTGTCCTTCCTGGGGCTGGGCATCCAGCCTCCCGCGATCTCGTGGGGCAAGATGATCGAATCAGGCCGCGGGTTCTTGGTCACGAACCCCGGGCTGGTATTCTGGCCCGGGCTTGCGATCCTTTCGACGGTGCTTGCGTTCACATTGCTGGGTGACGGTGTGCGGGACGCACTTGACGTGAAGATGAAGGACTGACGATGACGGAACACCTGCTCGAGGTGCGCGACCTCAAGATGCACTTCTTCACTCGCGATGGCGTCGTCAAAGCGGTTGACGGTGTGTCGTACGTTCTCGATAAAGGTGAGACGCTCGGAGTCGTGGGAGAATCGGGGTCGGGCAAGTCGGTGCACGCCCTCACGATGATGCAGCTAGTCCCGATGCCGCCGGGCAAGGTCGTCGGTGGCGATGTCTTGTTCAGGGGACGGTCGCTCGTATCCATGTCGGACGAGCAGATTCGCCGCATTCGCGGTAACGATATTGCGATGATCTTCCAGGACCCGATGACGTCGCTCAATCCCGTGTACCGCGTCGGTCACCAAGTCGGCGAGCCCCTCGTGGTGCACAAGGGTATGTCGTGGAAAGAGGCCGAGACCAGGGCCGTGGAGCTGCTTCGGTTGGTGGGCATCCCTCATCCCGAACAGCGTGTTCGAGATTACCCCTACCAATTCTCAGGCGGGATGCGGCAGCGTGCGATGATTGCAATGGCCCTCGCATGCGATCCGGACATCTTGATCGCCGACGAGCCGACGACAGCGCTCGATGTCACCATCCAAGCCCAGATCATCGAGCTCATGCAGGAGATACAACAAAGGACCGGAAACGCGATCATCATGATCACGCACGATCTGGGTGTGGTCGCCGACGTCGCTGACCGCATCCTCGTGATGTACGCAGGTCGTCCCGTGGAGTTCGGGACGACCGACGAGGTGTTCTACCGCCCCCTGCATCCCTACACGTGGGGTCTCATGGATTCGATCCCCGCTCACGGCATGACAGAGAAGTCGGAGCTCCATCCCATCAAGGGTCAGCCGCCGTCGCTGATTTACGTGCCGCCCGGCTGTGCGTTCTCGCCGAGGTGCCCGTACGCGCAGGAGCGTTGCTTCACCGAGGAACCGCTTCTGCGTGCGGTCGACGGCGATCACTCGAGCGCGTGCCACTTTGCGGGAGAGCCAGGCTTTACCAAGAGTGAGGTCGCACTCGCGGAGGTGACGGCGTAGATGTCTCTGCTCTCCGTGAACGATCTGTACAAGCACTTTCCTGTCCGTTCCGGATTGCTCCGCAGACAGGCCGGCGTGGTCAAGGCCGTCGACGGTGTCAGTTTCGAAGTCGAGAAGGGTGAGACACTCGGTTTGGTCGGAGAGTCCGGATGCGGGAAGTCCACGACCGGTCGATGCATCATGCGGCTTGTCGAGCCGACGGGTGGGACTGTGGACTTCGACGGGGTGGATGTGACATCGCTTAAAGGTGACGACCTCAAGTCGTTCCGCCGGGATGTGCAGATCATCTTCCAGGACCCCTACGCGTCTCTCAATCCGCGCATGACTATCGGAGAGATCGTCGGCGAGCCCCTTCTCATCCACAAGTCGGGCGACCGTTCCAAGCGTGACGCGCGCGTGCGTGAGCTCCTGGAAGTGGTCGGGCTGAACCCGGAGCACGCGAACAGGTATCCCCATGAGTTCTCTGGCGGTCAGCGCCAGCGCGTGGGTATTGCTCGCGCGCTCGCACTGCAGCCACGCCTGATCGTGTGTGACGAGCCCGTCTCAGCGCTCGATGTGTCGATTCAGGCGCAGGTACTCAACCTGCTGGACAAGCTGCAGGATGAGTTCGCGCTCACATACCTGTTCATCGCACACGACTTGTCGGTGGTGCAGCACATCTCCGACAGGGTCGCGGTCATGTATCTGGGCAAGATCGTGGAGATCTCGGGGTGGCGTGACCTGTACGAGCGGCCACACCACCCGTACACGCAATCGTTGCTCTCGGCCGTGCCGGTCCCCGATCCGGTGGTGCAGCGCACCCGTGCGCGCATTCTGCTGCCTGGAGACCCGCCAAGTCCGGTCGACCCTCCGTCGGGCTGTCGCTTCCATACGCGTTGTCCGATCGCGCAGGGCATCTGCTCGCAGGAGGAGCCAGCGCTTCGCGAGGTCGCTTCCGACCACCGCGTGGCGTGTCATTTCGCCGCTCCGTACCCAGTCCCGGTGGCCGAGGGGCAGCGTACGGTCCACGTGGTCGTGGACTCTCCTGAGGCGGAAGCGGTCTAGGCAAGGTCCGAGTGCTTTTGTTACACTACGCCTCGCTGTCTTGAACGACAGCGGAACGTCCGAGTGGCGGAATGGCAGACGCGCTAGGTTGAGGGCCTAGTGGGGGCGACCCCGTGCGGGTTCAACTCCCGCCTCGGACACCAGGGAACATCGCGAGCGGCCCGGGTGGCCGCTCGTTGTTTCATACGGTCTCCGCACGTAGAGTCGCCGCGACGATGGCGATGTCATCCGTGTGCTGAGTGCCTGAGAAGCGAGCCACTGCGTCCATGAGAGCGTCGACGATCTCCTGCGGCTTTGCGTCTCGCATCTTCGTGAGCACCTCCTCGACGCGCTCCTCGCCAAAGAACTCCTTGTTGCGACGGGTGTCGAGCAGTCCGTCGCTGAACAGTACGACGGAGTCGCCCGGCGCGAGCTTCAGCGTGAACTCGTCGAAGACCACGTCATCCCACAGTCCCAGCGGCTGGTTTCGTCGTGCGTCTTGCCGGTAGCAACCAAGCCGCGTGCAGACGAAGGGATCGGGATGACCTGCGCTCGCCGCAGTGAGATCACCGGTGGCGATGTCTATGACCGCATACGTAGCGGTTGCGAACGACCCATCGGGCAGCAGTCTGACGAGCACCTCGTTCACCGCCGAGAGGACGGCACGAGGTGCACGCAGGTGGAGACCGAATGCACGGAACGTCGTGCGGGTGATGGAGCTTGCGGTCGCGGCTGCCATTCCCTTGCCGGAGACGTCGCCCACCACCACGGCGACACTTCCGTTGCCAAGCTCGAACGCGTCATAGAAGTCGCCGCCTATGCGGGCGAGCTCTTCGACGGAGCGATATGCGTGGCCGAACTTCACACCAGGGAGTTCATCAGGGAAGGACAGCATGGGCGTCTGGAGCTCCTCGGCTATCTTCTTCTGAGCGTCGTAGAGGCGGGCGTTCTCGATCGCGAGCGACAAGGAGCTGGACAGCCGTGAGGCAAAGTTGAGCTGCTCGGGCGTGAACCCGTGCCCACGTGCGAGCACGTAGAAGGTCAGGATGCCGATCACTTCACCACCGGCCATGAGGGGTACCGTCATGAGCGCCGTGACGCCAAGATCGCGGGCAAGGTCGCCAGAGGCATCGCCATCTGCGGGCACATCTTCGACGATCATCGGACGTCGAGTCTCGGCTGTCTCGTAGAGGTGTGATGCACTCATGCGATCCCGTTGTGTTCCGATGAGAGAATCGGGCATGTGGTGCACAAGGCGGATCGTCCAGACGTCGCCCTCCTTGATGCTGATCGTAGCCGCGTCGGCGTGCAACGCCGTCGTCGCGGCCACGATGGCGCGCGAGAGTACTTCATGGAGGTCCAGCGTCGAATTGACTGCGGAGTCGATATCGCTGAGCGCATCGCTGAACTCCTTGGCGCGACGGATGGCGCGTTCGGTCTCCATGAGGGTCTCGTTTTGATCGGCGAGCTCTTTGAACAGGACGGCGTGTGGTTCTCTCAGTGCCGTGGCGATGATCGCGCGGTACAGAAGGTAGAACGCGATGATGCGCAGGAAGTGTCCCACGAGGTTAGTGGCTGAATAAGGGTCGGTGTAGAGCGTGAACGTCAGCTCGGACGCCACCGTCGCCGCTATCGACCAGGAGATGAGCCGGAGAACGTCGGGATGGAAACGCGTAGCGTCCCTGCGGAAGCGGACAAGGGCGAGAGCCAGCGCTGCCGCGATGGCCCATTCCGCCGCGATCTTGAACGTCGTGAGGCCTGCAGGCGTGAGACATTCGGGGAACCAGTTGGTCTTGAACACGACCCACAGAAGTACCGCGGTAGGTACAGCCCAGGCGGTCAGCCAGAAGGGCTCTTGTGCCCGCCTGTCGATGAACGAGGGAGCGAGCAAGAGCGCTGTCGCTTGCAGCACACGGCCGATGACCCAAAGTTGAGTCGCCACGTCTGGTTTCACGGCGGGGATGACGGCCATACCCGAATACGTGAGCATGTGCAGCACGTCAACGGCGGCGATGGGCAGCGACGCGACGCCGATGAACACCAGTGCCCCGTTGTTCACGTAGCGGCGGCTGTTCCACATCACCATGAAGATGCATGCAGCCACCACGATGGCGAAAAGTTCCGCGAGGGAGTGAAAGAACGTGTAGCTCACATCGCGGATGGCGAACAACAAGACGAGCAGGCCGAGACCTGCGATCAGGTCCGGCAGGGGCACGCGTGCACGTGGCCTCATGTCCATGGGTGTGATTCTACCAGGCCGAGCCGCGGGACCACCACGACGCACTCGGGCTATACTGGTGCGGTCGCCGATCGAGTGGGAGAGGTAGTGATCCGGTTCGCGCATGTGAGCCTCGGTGAGGGTCAGCAATTGGTATGCAAGAGGTGCGCCGCTGTGGCGACCGCACCTTCACCCCGCTCGGAGGGTGACATACTCGCCGAGATCGCCGAGATCGCCGAGGAGTGGGACGCTCTTGGCCGGCCCAATGTCTTCTTCGAGGGTTTCGAGCCGTTCGCTCATCCCGCGTTGCCGTCACTCATCTCGGCTGCGGCTGACGCCGGATTCGCCCGGATCGGACTTGAGACCGATGGAGGTGCGCTCGCTCGGCCGGGGAATGCAGCCGGAGCGTTGCACGCCGGCGTACGGCACGTCAAGATCCGCACGCTCGGCCTCGACCGCTCGGCGGACGAGATATGCGGGAGGCCGGGGCTTTCGACATCAGTGCTCCAGGGCATGCATGCACTCTCACAGGCGGCTGATGACCTCGGTGTCGTGGTCGCTGTCTCGGGTGTCGTGCCTCTGTGCAGGCACAACGTCGAACTCCTCCCCGCAACGGTCGCCGCTCTGGCGCA
>JAJFTR010000035.1 GCA_021372825.1 Actinomycetes bacterium | reverse complement strand
CCGGAGAGGGTCCGTCCGCGAGTTCCGCAGCGAGGGCGAAGCCCGCAGCGAGGACTGTCTGAGCGGAGGACCCTCTCCGGCACACCCCTACCTCCGCTATCAGCTCCCGTTGTACTCTTGCATCGCCGACTCGACACCCCGCTCGATCACGTGCAGCACCGCACTCGTGGCGTGTGTCACGCTCGCCTCGAGCCTCTCGGCCACCTCTTTCCGCATCGGTTCGAGCACGTAATCCGCCGGGTCCTGTCGCCCCGGTGGTCGACCGATCCCGATGCGGACACGGATGTAGTCACTCGATCCCAGCTCCTCGCTGATCGAGCGAAGCCCGTTGTGACCGCCGTGACCGCCTCCGCGCTTGACGCGCACCGTCTCCTCGGGCAGGTCGAGATCGTCGTGGACGACGATGATGTCGTGTGCCACCACGCCATACTCGCGCGCGAGCGCCCGCACTGCCTTGCCCGAGACGTTCATGAACGTCTGCGGTTTCGCGAGAACGACCTCCTCCTCACCGAAACGGACGAGGCCGACCTTGGAGCCGGCCTCGTCCTTCCAGTAGCTCACCCGTAGCGCCTGGCCGAGAAGATCGATCACCATGAACCCCGCGTTGTGTCGCGTGTTCGCATACTCAGGGCCCGGGTTGCCCAGGCCCACGACCAATCGTGTCATACGACGGTACTACTCCTCTTGTTCCTTCTCGCCGATGACCTCAGGCTCCGTCTCCACGGAGACGACCTCTTCTTCGACGGCCTTGGTGGGAGCGGTCACGGAGCACACGATCGTGTCCGGATCGCCGTGGATGGTGACCCCTTCGGGAGGCACGATGTCACGAAGATGCAGCGACATACCGACCTCAAGATCGCTCACGTCGACTTCGATATGCTCGGGAAGGTGCGCTGGCAGTCCCTCCACGTGGACTTCACGTAGCTCGTGCAGAAGCACGCCACCCGCCTTCTCGCCGGCCGACACCCCCACGAAGTCGATCGGCACGAGAGTCGTGACGGACTGACTCATCTTGATAGCCCAGAAGTCGACATGCTGGATCGTCCCATACGTGGGATCGCGGGAGATGTCCTTGACCATCACGTTGATCGGCTTGTGCCCATCGATCTTGAGCTTGAAGAGCATCGCTCCCACACCCTCATGAGCGGCGATCTTCTCGAACTCGTGACGATCCACCTGGATGGGAATCGATCCTATGTCTGTCCCGTACACGACGGCGGGCAGCTTGCCTTGCCGCGCCAGCGCTCGGTTCGCCTTGCCGATACGCTCGCGCGCTTGCGCCTGGATCTCTGTGGTCTCGGTCATGATGTTCGTCCTCTCTCGTGATCAGCGGGTCGGCCCGCGGTCGTTATAGCTGGAAGTCCGGATCGAAGAGCTCCGAGACGGAATCGTCGTTGTAGACGTTCTGGATGGCATGCGCGAAAAGCGGCGCGACACTCAACACGCGGATCTTGCCATGACGGCGCTCCTCGGGGACCGGAAGCGTGTTGGTGACCACGACCTCCACTATCGGCGAGGAGTCTATCCGCTCGAAGGCGGGCGGAGAGAATATTCCATGCGTCGCAGCGACGTATACGGAGTGGGCGCCTTTGTTGACAAGCGCCCGTGCTCCCTCGGTCACAGAGCCGGCAGTATCGATCATGTCATCGGCGACGATGCACGTCCGCCCTTCGACTTCTCCGATCACGTGCGTGATCTCCGCGACGTTGTGCTCCGGACGGCCTTTGTGCATGATCGCAAGACCGGCGCCGAGCATATCCGCCAGCTTCTTGCAGACCTTCACGCGACCGACGTCGGGGGACACGACGGTCAGGCGCTCCAGATGCAGGCTCTCAAAGTAGTCGGCGAGGATCGGGAGCGCGGTCAGATGGTTGACCGGCTGGTTGAAGAACCCCTGGATCTGCCCTTGATGGAGGTCCATGGCGATCACACGGTCCACGCCCGCAGTGGTGAGCAGGTCGGCGACCAGTTTGGCTGTGATCGGCTCACGTGCCGCGGACTTCTTGTCCTGCCGCGCATAGGCGTAGTGCGGGATCACGGCCGTGATGGTCTCGGCACTCGCCCGCTTCGCCGCGTCGATCATGATAAGCAACTCCATGAGCGCGGCATTGACGGGTGTGCACATCGACTGCACGAGGAAGACATCGGCTCCACGGACACTCTCAAGGTAGCGGACGTAGATCTCGCCGTTGGCGAAGCGGGAGATCTTGATGTTCCCGAGCTCTATCCCCATGTGCTTCGCGATGCCCTCCGAGAGTTCGCGGTTGTGCGTCCCCGCGAAGACCATCAGCCGCTTGCTTCCGCTCATCAGCTCGCCCGCCTTCTGCCTACTCGTCTTCCGGCTCATCGACGGCCCGTCGATGAGTCCACCCGGTCACGTTCAACTGCTGCGTTCGCTCAATACCCAGCGCCTCGTCCGGAACATCCTCCGCGATTGCGCTTCCCGCTCCCGTGACCGCGTAAGCGCCGATGCTCACGGGCGCCACGAGCATCGTGTCCGATCCGATGAAAGCCCCATCGCCGATGACCGTCTTGTGCTTATGGCGACCGTCGTAGTTACAGGTTATCGTACCGGCTCCGATATTCACGTCTTTCCCTACTTCGGCATCCCCGATGTACGAGAGATGGGGCACTTTCGACCCTTCGCCGATCACGGAGTTCTTGACCTCGACGCTCGCGCCTACCTTCCCGCGGGCTCGCACGACAGTCCCAGGCCGCACGTATGCCCGCGGGCCTATGGTGGTTTCCGGTCCAAGCGACGATGAGAGCACGATCGAGCTGTCGACGACGCTGCCCGCCTCGACCGTCGAGTCGACGATCCGGGTGTCGGGGCCGATAAGACACCCCTCATGCACTTCGGTCCGACCGAGCAGGAACGTCATCGGCTCGAGGACGACATCGCGACCCAGACGCACCTCGGGTCCCACCCACACAAGCTCCGGGTCGGTCATCGTGACACCCGCGAGCATATGCTCGCGGTTGATGCGCCGCTGCAGCACCCGTGTCGCCTCGGCAAGCTGTACGCGAGTGTTGACACCCAGGGTCTCCAGTGGGTCATCGGTCTCGACGTCCACGACGGTGTGGCCCTCTTTTCGCAAGACGCCGATGACGTCGGTGAGGTAGTACTCTCCCTGGGCGTTGTGGTTGCCCAGCGCGTGCAGATGCGCGAACAAAGCGCGGGCATCGAAACAGTAGGTCCCGGTGTTTACCTCTCGAATGGCGTGCTGCTCTGGAGCAAGGTCCTTTTGCTCCACGATCTGGCCGAGACCACCGTCGTCCTCACGGACGATACGGCCATAGCCGGTTGGGTCTTCCAGCGTTGCCGTGAGCACCACGGCTGCCGCGCCGGACCCCTCGCGCGCCTCGATCAACCGTTGGATGGTCGCCGGACGCAACAGCGGCGTATCGCCGGACAGCACCACGAGCGGCCCCTCCACATCGCCGAGAAGACTCTGCGCGCACATCACCGCATGGCCCGTGCCCAGCTGTTGCTCCTGTCGCACGCACGTCTCCCCAGGAATAAGCGTCTCGACGGTCTCGGCGCCGTAACCTGTCACCACGACGATACGATCGCAGCCCGCATCACGAGCAGCGTCGATGGCATAGCGCACCATGGGGACGCCAAGGATCGTGTGCGCGACCTTGGGAAGAGCGGACCTCATTCGAGTGCCCTCGCCTGCGGCGAGGACGAGTGCTGCCGCGCTCATGGCACCTCTCTCATTCACGAGATACCCGCCGCAAGACGGGCGCTGGCTGGGGCGGTAGGATTCGAACCTACGAATAGAGGATCCAAAGTCCCCTGCCTTGCCACTTGGCTACGCCCCAGCGAGGATATGTCCGCACGCCGACGGGCGACTGAGCGCCTCGGCGGGCGCAGGGAGTATACCATAGTGAGCAGCGCGAATGTGCCTCTAGGCTTCCTCGAGCGCGGCTGCAGCGGCCATGAACGCGGGAAGCCCGCCTTCGGCCTCGAATTGCTCCAGGACGGCCTCCTGGATGCGCTGCCGTGCTGCTGTGTTGATGGGATGGCAGATGTCTCGGAACTCCCCATTGGGAAGCTTGCGTGAGGGCATGGCAACGAACAGTCCTTTGTCCCCGTTCACCACGCGCAGATCATGGATGACGAATTCATCGTCGATGACGATGCTGGCGATCGCGCACACCTTGTTCATCGCAACGGGGCGCAGTGTCACCTTCGTGATTTCCATATAGCAGTCTCCCTCGGCACAGCCCTTATGCTCAAGGTTCGACCTTGCCAGCCCAATCCCTGCGAAGTCAGCGGGCGTCGCGCAGCAGCGCGTCAGAAAGCGCGCTCGAGAACCCCCTCAGCGGAAGTGGCGGAGGCACACGCCCACCACCCAGCCTCCCGCACGCGATCAGAGACCTTGGCGGCCGACTCCTCGTCCGCACAGATGCCGAACACGGCAGAGCCGCTGCCGGTGACGAGCGCCCCGAGAACTTCTGGAAGCCCGCGGACGAACCGCAGCACGTCGGCCACGGATGGCGCCACCGAACATGCAGCATCGGTGAGGTCGTTGTGCAGCGATACCGCCACCCCTGCGACATCGCCCGACTGAAGGGCTGAAGTGATCTTTTGTATCGAAGGCGCCTGGGGGTGCGGCAAGCGGTCGAACGCTGCATAGGCAGCAGGAGTGGGAACAGGCTCGTCGGCATTCGCAAGCACCACGGCGAAACGAGGGGTCGTGAGTCGTCTGAGCAGGACGTCACCGCGACCTCCGTAAACCGCCGTGCCGCCGCTGATGAAGAAAGGCACGTCGGCGCCCAGGGACTGGGCAAGACCGAGTACTTGGGGAGTATTGGCATCTATCCCCCACAGACGGCACGCACCCACGAGCACCGCAGCCGCATCTGCGCTGGCCCCGCCCAGACCCGCAGCAGCTGGGATCTGTTTCTCGATGCGCACCGCAACGTCGGGAGTCCGTCCCGCGAATCCGGCGAGGGCACTGATGGTGCGGGTTGCGATGTTGTCTTCGACGGGCAGTCCGATATCGGGCTCGCACACGACGCTGAAGCTTTCGGCCTCGGTGACGGTCACCACATCCGAAAGACGCGTGTCAAGCGACTGCAGCACGGTCACCACGTCGTGATAGCCGTCTGAACGGCGTCCGCCTACCGCGAGATACAGGTTGATCTTGGCAGGGGCGAGAAGGGTCAGGCTCGCAGGCACGCGCCGCTCCCCATAGCAAATCGCGCGGGGATCCTTGCGATGCCCCGCGCGATCATGGTCATGACGGACCGGGCTAGTTCAACCAGGGGAAGACGCACTCCCCTGTGTCGCAGTGCGTGAGCTCGACGGTACCGGTCAAGATGTCGACATAGCTGTACGACACCCTGGTGGTGCGGCCGCGCTTCTCTTCGATCTTCAAGACGAACAGACTCGGATGCGTCTGCTCGAGAGTCCCCTCGCGCTCGAGGACTTTGGAGCGACCCATGTTGGCTTTGAGCCGCAGGCGGCTGCCCATCATGCCTTCGAGGTCACTGCGGATGCGGCCAACGACGTCGGCTTGCTTCATCATCGATTCCATCTGACGCCTCCTATACAGCGCGCTAGTATACTCCCAGCAGTCGCAAAACTCAAGGTAGAAGCCCGAATCTATGCAGTGCTTGACCAAGAGTGACGTAGGTCTTTGGACTGTGTGACTCCGCTCTGGACGACGGGTCCACCGCTACCGAACGAAGGGCTGCTTCCACCTGAGCGGGACTCACGCCGAGCGAACCCGCGATGGCGTTGCGCAGTGTCTTGCGACGCTGCGAGAACGCCCCCTCCGCGGCACGGCGAGCGCGCTCGATGTCGGCACGCGGCAGCAGCGAACGCACGCGTTCAAGCCGGACGACGCTCGAATCGACGCGCGGCGGAGGCAGAAAGCACCCGCGGCTGACCGAGAATCTGTCTACCACTGTCGCGTACAAGGCGAGCTTGACGCTGTACGCGCCATAGTCCTTGGTTCCGACGCAAGCCGCCATACGGTCGGCGACTTCTGACTGGACCATCACGGTAGCCGAGTCGATCGACGGGATGCTCTCGAAGAAGCTGAGTACTATGGTCGCCGCAATCGAATACGGCAGATTGGCGACCAAGGCCGAAGGAAGCTCTCCTGCAGGTCCAAGAACATCGGAGCTGTCCACGTCAAGGGCGTCTGCCTCAACGATACGGACGTTCCCCCTCCGGGCTGCCATCGTAGCGAGAACGTGCGCGAACCGCGGGTCTTTCTCAACAGCTACCACCGAGCGCGCCGAGTCGGCCAAGGCGAGCGTGAGCGTGCCGATTCCTGGGCCCACCTCGACGACATGCTCGGCGCCACTCAGCCGTGCGAGCGAGATGATCCGGCCCACGACGTTGTCGTCGACTAACAGATGTTGGCCGAGGGATTTGCGGGTGTAGAGCCCGTGTTCCTTGAGGACCGAGATGGTAGCCGACGGTGACGCTAGCTGCGAATAGGGCATCCGGCCTTCTCTATCTCAAGATAGTGACCGTCACTGTCCGGCGCCCCCAACCGAGCGCGGCATGTCGCGAAGCGGACTCTCCTCCGGACCAGAAACACACATCGACGCGGTTCCCCCGAATGGCTCCGCCGGTGTCAGCAGCGACGGCATATCCATATCCAGGGACATACAAGCGGCTGCCAAGGGGGATCACATCCGGATCCACCGCGGCGATCCCCCAGCCCGCCGGGACATGATACGCGGCAAGCTTGCGCTCGATCACTCCCAAGCCGCCGCACCCTGGATCCCACGGGGTGTAGGCGGTCGAAACCATCGTGATCCTCTTGCCACTTGCAGGGGCCGCCGCTGCACGCCCTTCGCGAGCAGCGGAGCGGGACACCACGGTGATGCGCTTGTCCACCTTGCGCGTGCCGACGGCGACGACCTCGGCCTTCGGTTCGGCCAGGACCTTCTCGGCCTTGACATAGCGCAGACCCTCGACGCCGCCGGTCACAACGACCTCGCACACGCGTAGCGCGCGGCCGGGAACGCCCTTGACCAGCACCTTACGTTGCCCGACCGCCATGTCCGGATCAGGCTTCTCGATGGTATCGAATGGGATCTCTACTTCCTCTTGCTCGATCCGCAGGAAGACGTCCTTGGCGACGATGGTCATGCCGTCGCAAAGAGGCGCTTCAGCTGCGGGAGTCACTTGGAGTCCCAGGGACGGATCGAGCCCTGCGGCCACGAGGGCATCGGCGACGGTGGTACCGACGACCTCGAGCTCGAGCAAGTCTCCGTCGCAGTCGATCGTGACGGGAGTCGCGTACCGGACGACGACCGTAGAGCCGTCACTCACGGGCGCATCGACCGCAGGGGAGACGACATCGTGCTCGCCGAGCGTGATGCTCGCCTCCGTCAGGACATCGCCAACAGTGTCGGCCTCAGTCCTGTAGTAGGAGGTCTGTCCGTCAACGACGAGGGTGACACCCTTCTTGGCCCATACGAATCCGGATGCGGTAGTGGGAACGACGATAGCTGCGACGAGGAGTAGTGCGATGTACGGAGTCTTCAGGTGTTGGGCCGGGTGAGCCGGCTTGCCCATAAAGCCCTTCCGTGTCGGTTACATTACAGGCCGGAAACGAACCGGCGACCGACTGATTATATCTGAGCGCCAGAGTGTGAACAACGCGGACCGGCCAGACGCCCGGTCGACGCGACGAACGGTCGCCGCGACACGTAGGCGGTGCGACACTGTGGTCGCAGCCTCAGCGGCCCCGCGCAGCACCCGCCAGCTGGACACCATGCGCGCGAGCGCTCGCCAGAGCGTCAGGGCGGCGCCCTATGTCGTCGCCTTCATCGAGGCCCGCGACCTTCTCTTCGACGATCACATCGATACCGAGCACCGCAAAGACACTCCTGATGGTGTGCTCTGCGCCTGTGAACCCGTATGGGTCGCCCGAACTGCGCACGAGCAGGAACCCGCCAGGGCGTCTCGCGGGCCTCGGTGTCCCGAGCACGTAGGTCCGTGCCCAGTACGGCTGCATCCGGTCGATGAGGACCTTGAGCGTACCGGGCACGCCTGCGAAGTACACCGGACTTGCGATCACGATCGCGTCGGCCGCATCGAACTCGGCATAGACACTCGACATCTCATCGGCGAGCACGCACTCCGCGGTGAGCGTGCATGAGTTGCACCCCGAGCACGGAAGGATCGACATCTCTGCGGGCACGAGCTTGCGCGTCTGTGCGCCCGCGTCGTGTGCGCCGCCGAGGAGCGCGTCCAGCAGCTGCTCACTGTTGCCTGCTCGGCGAGGACTGCCCGCGATGCCGAGCACGTACGGCTGCGTCATGCAGATCCACCTCGGCAGAAGACAGCGCGAGCGTTGTCGAGCGCCGCCGAGGCCACCTGAGCAGCCGTGAGCCCCTTGGCTGCCGCAACGGCAGCGGTCGTGAGTGTGACGTATGCGGGCTCATTCTTGCTCCCCCGAAGCGGCTCCGGAGCAAGGAACGGGCTGTCTGTCTCAACGAGCATCCTGTCAAGAGGCGTTGCGGCAACCGCCTCCCGCAGAGCCGCGCTCTTCTTGAAGGTGACCGGTCCCGCAAAAGAGATCCAACACCCCAGCCCCAAGAAGCGCTCGGCGGTGACAGCATCCTCGGTGAAGCAGTGGATGACACACCCGGCAGGTGGCACACCCATATCGCGGATCATCGCATATCCATCGTCGTGCGCCTCGCGCAGATGCACCACTACCGGCATGCTCAGCTCATGAGCCAAGGCAAGATGGCGCTCGAAAGCGGCTCGCTGCTCGACTCGCGGCGAGTAGTCGTAATGGTAGTCAAGCCCAAGCTCTCCGAAGGCCGCCACCCCGGGCAGCGCGGCGGCCTCGCGCATGCGCTTCTCGACGTCCGATGAGAAAGCGTGCGCGTTGTGCGGGTGCACCCCGACGACGACGCGTACGTCCGGCACGAAAGGAGGGCCGCTCCCCTCCTGCTCGCGTATCCCTTGGGCCTGAGCAAGCCACTCGTCAAGCTCAGCGAAGGTCCGCAGGTCCTCGGTGAGGTCCACCACTGTCGCCACAAGACCCACACCTGCACGGGCAGCGCGAGCGAGCGCGCCAGCAGGGTCTTCGAGCATGTCGAGATGCGCGTGTGAGTCCGCAGTGAGCGCTCCCAGATCGGGGAGGTCCGGAAGGTCCGCGCCCATCAGCGTCAGTCCTCCTCGTAGATGCGAGGAAAGAGCGGCTCTCCCTTGCGTACTCCAAGGCCAGCAGGCAGGCGCCCCCACTGCGCTTCGGTGAAGACGTCATCGACCTCTTCGATATCACCCAGACCCAACCTCTGCCATACGGCCGAGGACGTGCCCGGCATGACGGGAGCGGTGAAAAGGGCAGCGATGCGCACCGCCTCGAGCGCGTTGTATAACACCGCTGAAAGACGTGTGTCATCACCCTGCTTCGCGAGGTTCCAGGGCGCCTCGGCCTCGATGTAGCGGTTCGCTTCCTTTATGAGGTCCCACGTCGCCTCCAGGGCGCTCGCGTAGTCGAGCCTGCGCATGGCGGCCTCGTACTTCTCGGGAAGGAAGCCCGCGATAGAGCGGAGCGTACAGTCCGCGCCGGTCTCGCACTCACGGGCTGGCGGCGGAGGCGTGAGACCGCCGAGGTACTTCTCGGTCATGTTGAAGAGGCGCGAGCACAGATTGCCCCAGTCATTGGCAAGGTCGCCGTTGTACCGCTGCACCATCGACTCCATCGAGATCGAGCCGTCCTGCCCGAACGTCACGTCGCGCAAGAAATAGTAGCGGTAGCCATCGACGCCGAACTTCTTCACCAGCGAAGCAGGGGTCTGCGCATTGCCCTTCGACTTGCTCATCTTCTCGCCTTTGGTAAGCAAGAAGCCATGCGCGAAGACCGACTTGGGCGGCTCGATGCCGGCAGCCATCAGCATGGCGGGCCAGATCACACAGTGGAAGCGGATGATGTCCTTGCCGACAAACTGCACGTCGGCCGGCCAATAGCGGTCGAAGGCGGAGTGGTCGTCACTGCCGTAACCGAGCGCGGTGATGTAGTTGAGAAGCGCGTCGATCCACACGTAGGTGACGTGGTCAGGCGCGAACGGAAGCGGTATCCCCCACGAGAAGGTGGTGCGCGAGATCGACAGGTCCTTGAGACCGCTCCTCACAAACGACACGACCTCGTTGCGGCGTGTCTCGGGCTGGATGAACGGAGCGCCGGCGGCTTCTCGCGCCTCGTAGAAGTCCAGCAGACGCTCCTGGTAGTCCGAAAGCCGGAAGAACCAGTTGTCCTCGCTTACGAATTGGACCTCACGGCCACACTGTGGGCACATGCCATCGACGAGGTCTTCCTGAGACCAAAAGGTCTCGTCAGGTACGCAGTACCAGCCCTCGTAGCGCCCTTGATACACGGCGCCGCGGTCGTACAACTCCTGCCAGAACGCTTGTACACCTAAGGTGTGGCGCTCCTGTGTCGTCCGGATGAAGTCATCGTTACTGATTTCCAGCATCTCCCAGGTCTTGGTGAACGTGGGGGCGATGGCGTCCACCCATGATTGCGGGTCCATGCCCGCCGCCTCGGCAGCTTGCGCGATCTTCTGTCCGTGCTCATCGAGTCCGGTCAAGAACATGACATCATAGCCTGTCATGCGGCGATACCTTGCGAGCGCATCCGCTGCGATGGTCGTGTACGCGGTGCCGAGGTGTGGTTCGGCGTTCACGTAGTAGATCGGCGTCGTGAGGTAGAAAGTGGGCTTGGTCATCGAGAAGGTCCGTTCCGTGAACATCGACTGCGGGTCTCGGACGTTTGTCATACCATGTGGTTGGGCATTTATGGAAGTGCGAGGACGTCCGGGGCACCAATGATAACGCAGACCGGACGGTACGGGGGACGATCGGCGAGAGAGGCGAGACCATGAGCGATACAGGCATCGTACGCAGGGTGGACGACCTTGGCAGGATCGTGATCCCCATGGAGCTGCGGCGGACACTGGGCATCAACGTCAAGGACCCTATCTCCATCTCCGTCGAAGGCGATCGTGTCATCTTGGAGAAGTTCCGGGACGCATGCGTCATCTGTGGCAGTCAGCAAGACGTGACCACCGTCAAAGGACGCAGTGTCTGCGCCGACTGCGTGGCGACCATCAAGAAGCGTTAGCTCACCCGATGGGCGGCGCTATAGACGCGTTGACGCGGCAGTCCGCGCTCTTCTGCGACCCGTTTCACCGCGTCTTTGCGTGAGAGCCCTTCTTCGACATAGCGATCGACTGCCGCTCGTAAGGCATCGTCGTCGACCGACGGCTGTTCGCATGGGACCGGCGGGCCCACCAGCAAGACGAGTTCGCCTTGGAGTTCCCTGCTCCCAAGAGCGGAGGCGAGTTCGCCGGTAGTGCCTCGAAGCACTTCCTCATGCACTTTTGTCAGTTCCCGTACCATCGCGGCTCGTCGAGCCGGGAACGCCTCGGCCAAACTCCGCGCGCTGGCTGCCGCACGTCTCGGCGACTCGTAGAAGACGAGCGTCGCCTCGAGCGATGCGAGTGACGCAAGCAGTCGTCGGCGCTCCCCCTCCTTCCTCGGCAAGAAACCCCCGAAGAAGAAGGCGCGTGTCGGCAGACCGCTTGCGACGAGCGCCGCGGGAACCGCGGAGGGCCCGGGGAGCACGTCCACGGCAAGACCCGCGTCGATGCACGCGTCGACGAGCCGGGCGCCGGGATCCGAGATCCCGGGCATGCCGGCGTCACTTGTAAGTGCGACCGTCTCACCCGCTTGGACGCGCGCGACGACAAGAGGAGTGCGCTCGGCAGCTGTCGCTTCGTCGTACCGCTCGATCCGCGTGTGGATGTCATAGCGTGCCAACAACCGCCGGGTGACGCGTGTGTCCTCGGCTTCGATCACGTCCGCCTCCCGCAGCGCGTCGAGCACGCGCAACGTCACGTCGCCGAGGTTCCCGATCGGCGTCGCACAGACCCGTAAGCGGCCCGCGTCAGGCATCCGTGGGTGGCTCCGGAGCTTGGGGCGGCTCCGGCGCTTGGGGTGGCTCAGGTGGCGCCGGAGGCGTAGTGAAGCCCGCGCTGGGAGCGGGCGGCGTGGAATCAACCGGCGCGGGAGGCGGAGGTGGCGGCATGTAGGCTGGACCTTCTGGAGGTACGGCTGGAGCATAGCCTGCCACTCCGATAGCCGCGGGAGGGGCGGCAAGGCCCGCGGCGCCACGGTAGAACGTGGTCCAGACCGAGTAGGTGAACAGACTGATTCCCGCCGAGATGACCATGTTGACAAGCGCGATCGCAAGACCGCCAAAGGATCCGAAAAGAGCCGCGCCCTGCGACGACGACCCCTGGAGCCTCGTGAACGGAACCGTGACCGTCTGGAACACGACGCTCACCCCAAGAGCTATAGCGAACAACGTGATCAGCAGGAGCAGCACCGTGCCGAAGTTCCGGCGCACCAACTCGAAGCCTCGTCCCAGGGCCTCGCCGCCGCGCGAGTGCTCGATGACGACCCGTCGGGCGCTCATGGCCTCCCACGCCTGGAGCAGCATACCCGCGGCGAGCACGACCATATAGGCGACCACAGCCCCGAAACACACACCCACGAATCCGCGTCCAAGCGTGTCAGACGGCGATGCGCTCGATAAGCCGACGCTCCCAACGACGATGAGCCCGAGGAGCATCAGCGCAAGCATCGCCACGACGGACCAGATCAGCCCTACCACGAAGTCCACGAAGAACACGCTGCCCCAGTTCTTGAAGCCCGCCTTCCACCCGTCACCCACGCGTGCCTTCCTGCCTTGAGCGAGCTCGTTGGAGAGGTGGATCAGACCCCCGTTGAATGCGACTCCGACCGGCATCAGCAGCACCAGAGCGAGAACCCCCGTGACGAGCGCGGCTGTCATCAGCGACGGAGGCAAGGCCGAGGGATCGAACGTGGCCCCACCTAGTGCGTTGGGCAGCGTCAAGAGAGCGTCTAGCCCGACGATCCCTACGAAGACCGCTGTCAGCACGAACGAGATGACGATGAAGACCACATAGGCGGTGGCCAGAAACCCCCAGGCTCCGGCGCTCCCCACGCCTACCCAACCGCCCCTCAAGCTCTCGGCGTACTTCATGTGAGCCTCCTCACGATTGTGCGATCAGTCCACCCTCACGACTTCGTACTCGCGTGTGCCGAGCCCCATGCGCTCTGCGTATGCGATGGCATGGGTCCCGTCCACGCCCGTGATGCTCGCGAACTTGTCACCTCCTTGGGGAAGCCCTTCGCCACGCGAGCCGGGAAGGCCCGCAGCCTCGGTCACCAGGTCATATGCTGCCTGGTCGATCGCGACGATGTCGGTCGACGCGAGCACGCCGATATCCGGGACTATCGGCGCATCGGAGAAGCTCCAACAATCGCAGTCCGGTGAGACCGCTGTGACGAACGACAGGTACACGACCTTACCGTCTTTGCCCGTGAGCGCGCCTTTGGCGTGCTCGACGATCTTCTCCTGGAGCCGGTCGGGCGTGGTCTTCCACTGTGAGCTGATCGCGCCGTAGGGGCACCCCGCCACGCACTCCCCGCATCCATAGCACACGTCATAGTCCACCACTGCGACTCGGTCCGGTCCGATCGTGATCGCGCCCACGGGACACCACTGGGTGCACCGTCGGCACGCCGTGCACTTCTCGGGCGTCACCTCGGGACGGAAGTCCGCGTGCATGCGCTGCTTAGCGGACCGGCAGCCGAGTCCCATACCGACGTTCTTGAGCGCCCCGCCGAAACCGGTGGCCTCATGACCCTTCACGTGGGTGACGACGATCATGGCGTCCGCGTGTACCGCGGCGGCCCCGATGCGCACGCTCGTGAAGTGCTGGCCGTCCACTGGCACCTCAACGGCGTCACGTCCATCCAGCCCGTCCGCTATCACGAGCGGCGCCTCCACCGTCGCGTAGCCAAAACCGTTGTGGATCGCGCACGCAAGATGTTCCACCGCGTTCGAGCGCTGCCCCCGGTAGAGCGTGTTCGCGTCGGTCAGGAAGGGCTTGCCGCCCGCTGCCTTGATCCGCTTGACGACCTCACGCACGAACACGGGATGGACGAAGCCGGTGTTGCCCTCCTCGCCGAAGTGCATCTTCACGGCCACAAGGTCGCCCTCGCTCACCGCCGAGGAAAGACCCGCGCGTACGAGTAGACCTCCCGCGCGATCGATCATGGACTTCTTCATCTTGGAGCGGACCGGAGCGAAGTACACGCGAGCACTCATCGGTGGATACCCTCTCTGCTGTCATGTTCGTCGAATGCGAATGCCGCGGCGCCGAGGACACCGGCATCGTTGCCGAGTTGCGCCTGCACGACACGCACGTCACGCCGTCCCGCGAGGGCCTTGTCGGCTATCACGCTGGCTGCACGCTCCACAAGGAAGCCGGCCGACTCGCCGATACCTCCTCCGATGACGATGAGCTGCGGGTTGAGCAGATTGACTATGCCCACCAGCGCCTCGCCAAGAACATCACCGGTCTCCAGCAGAATATCGCGGGCCACCGGGTCGCCTGACATCGCTGCTTGTACCACATGCTCGGCGGTGACAGCGTCTGGATCGCCGCCTGCCAGGTCACGGATCGCCTGGCCCTTGTACTCACGAGCAGCCTCTCGCCCGCGTGCGGCGATAGGTGGACGACCGACGTACGACTCGAGGTGGCCGAATCCCCCGCATGGACACGGAGGCCCACCGAGCCGTACCACCATGTGGCCGATCTCACCGCCCAGACCCCGGGAGCCTCGATACGGCTCCCCGTCGAGGAACAAGGCGCCCCCGACTCCTGTCCCGAGGGTGATCATCACGAAGTCCCGGACTCCCTTGGCGGCCCCGAAACGCGACTCGCCGATTCCCGCGCAGTGGCCGTCGTTGTCCAGGACGACATCGTACTTCACGCGTGACATGATGAGTGAGCGCACATCGACACCAGTAAGTGGCAGGTTGGTGCAAAACTCGATCGACTGCCTCATGAAGTCGATCTGTGCCGGCAAACCCACGCCTACGCCCGCGATCTCGGCTGCATGCACCCCCGCCGTGACCTCGTCGATCAGGCCGATCACTGCGTCCACGATACCGAAGGGGCCGTTCTTCGGGGTGAGCGTGCGCGCCTCTTTGACCATGCGACCCTTGCGCTCGACGAGTCCGGCGGCGATCCTTGTC
>JAJFTR010000091.1 GCA_021372825.1 Actinomycetes bacterium | reverse complement strand
AGCTGCATGAGCGCATCGGCATCCCACGCGAGTCCGGTATGCGCCTGCGCCATCTCGTGGATCGCGTCGAAGGCCTCTGGGATATCGAGCACCGCGAACGCGACGAAGATGCACAGCCCCATCGAGTCCAGCATCGCGGTGGCGATCTGGAGCCCTTGTGACAGGGCCGCTTGGCCCTCGGGCTTCAGCGGGTCGACAGTACCGCCCACGGCGAGCACGTTGGACGTGATGGTGTAGCCCGCGGTGTGATCGGCGCCTTGAGGCGACGTGGCGTACGTGACGCCGATACCTTGGATCGGACGCGGATCGTAGGCGGGCAGAGCCTGGTGCTTCACCACCGGCACGTGGGCGACTCCGAACGCCGTGCCGGTCGCTTCGGCGCCATTGCCGATGATGCGGCCGAGTTCCGTGCCGTTGCGGACATCGTCCTCAAGCACCTTGAGGGCTCCCGCGGCATCGCCGAATGCGAGTCTGCCAGAGTCCATGTAGACCGCAAGCGTCGCCCCCGTCTCGATGGTGTCGACGCCGATGTCGCCGCATGCGCGATCAAGAGCGGCCACCGCGTCCATATCGCCGATGCCACAGTCAGCTCCGAGTGACCATGCACTTTCGTACTCCGGCCCCTTCGTGACGTACTTGCCGTCCTTGTCGACGTAGTACCGCGAGCATTGGATCACGCAGCCGCTGTGGCACCCATGCTTCACGTTGCCACCACGCTCGAGCGTGATCTCACGCATCGTCTCGCCGGAGATCCCGTCGACCAGTTCGAACCTGCCGTTCGAGAAGTTCCTGGTGGGATACCCTCCAGCCTCGTTGATGATGTTGGCCAGTACGTTGGTCCCATATGTGGGCAACGCCGTTCCAGTGACGGCGTGCTCGCGCATGGCGGCGGCGAACTTCTTGACCGCGGCGTTGAACGCGTCGCGATCAGCATGCTCTACTGAACTCAAACCCTCGTCGATGAGCACGATCGCTTTCACGCCTTTGGCGCCCATTACCGCGCCGAGGCCGCCACGTCCCGCGAACCTGCTGGGAATCCCCTCGACGTCACTCACGGCGATGCCGGCAGCCTTCATCTTCATCTCGCCCGCGGGACCGATCGTGATGGTCACATGCTTCTTATCACCCAGCACGTTGTTGATGCTGTCCGCCACGGCGTAGTTGCCCTGCCGCTGCCACTCATCGACACGCCTGATCTCCACCGACGCGTCCGGATGGACGACCAGCATGTACAAAGCGTCCTTGTCGGCCGGTTCACCCTCGATGATGAGAGCCGCGATCCCCATCTTCGCCATGGTGTGGGCTGCCTGACCGCCGGAGTTCGACTCTTTGATGCCGCCGGTGAGCGGGCTCTTCGCGCCGACGGACAGTCGGCCGCCGTTGGGGGCGGTCGTTCCGCCGAGCACACCAGGAGCGAAGATCAGTTTGTTCGCGGGTCCCAGAGGATCCGTGTCCGGGGGGACCTCGTTGAACAGGATCGCGTCAGTGAGGGCCCGGCCGCCGTACCGCGTCCACTTCTCGGGGAAGGGTTCTGACTTCACGCTGAAGTCAGACATGTTGACACGCACGATCTTCTTCATAGGCGCCTCCTCATCCGGTCGTGCGTCCTGATACGCACGACTGTTCACGGCAATAGTATTCCCGCGTAGATGCGATGTATGCACTCCAGGGTAGTGACCCTCGGTGGTATAGTAATAAACCCATCTCTAGGGGCTGCCCGGACCATATCACTCAAGGCCGGGACTGCCAGGAAGGAGAAGCTCATGAGCACCCCACCGAAACCGGCGTCGCGTGTCTCGGTCTCCACTTTCGATGACATGAAGCGGGACGCTCGACCGATCGTCATGATCACGGCGTATGACGCGCCCACTGCTCGCATGGCTGAGGCGGCGGGTGTGGATTCCATTCTTGTGGGTGATTCCTTGGGGATGACTGTTCTCGGCTATGACAGCACGCTGCCGGTGACTATGACCGACATGCTCCGGCACACGGCGGCCGTGTCGCGCGTGTGCACCCGGGCGCTCGTGGTCGCCGACATGCCCTTCGGCTCGTATCAGGCGTCGAGTGACGATGGAGTCGCCAACGCGGTGCGTCTGATCGCCGAGGGGGGCGCTGCCGCCGTCAAGCTCGAAGGGGGTGCGCCGGTGGCCCCTCTTGTGGAGCGGCTCGTCTCGGCGGGGATCCCCGTGATGGGGCATATCGGGCTGACTCCCCAGTCTGTGAACGCGTTCGGGGGATACAAGGTGCAGGGTCGCGACGCCGAGGCTGCGCTCCGGCTCGTGCACGACGCGCTCACGCTTGAAGCGGCGGGGGCTTTCGCGGTCGTCTTGGAACTCGTGCCGGCCGAGCTTGCAGCGATGATCACCGAGGAGCTCGCCATCCCGACGATCGGTATCGGCGCAGGCACCGGCTGCGACGGCCAAGTGCAGGTGTTCCACGACGTGGTCGGTCTTGGCGCGTTCACTCCAAGGCACGCTCATCGTTTCACCGATGCAGGAGCACTCATCACAGGCGCACTCGCTCAGTACGCAGCGGCGGCGCGGTCAGGGGAGTTCCCCGCAGAGGGCAACCTCACCCATCTCTCGGAGGACGTCCTGGCGCAGATCGAGACTGCACTGCCCCTCGTCGCCGAGGAGGACTAGATGGAGCGTTTGACCTCCAAAGAGGAGGTCCGCCAGGCGGTGTTGGCGGCGCGACGGGAACGCAAGCGCGTCGCACTCGTTCCCACCATGGGTGCGCTGCACGCTGGTCACCTCTCACTTGTGCAGGCCGCCTGCACACGGGCGGACTATGTTGCGGTGTCCATCTTCGTCAACCCCACGCAATTTGGGCCAGGCGAGGACTTTGAAGCCTATCCGCGCGACGTGGAGCGCGACATCGAGTTGCTTCGGGCAGAAGGAGCCGACCTGGTCTTCACGCCTACCACCGAAGTCATGTATAGCCCTGACGCTCAGGTGACCATCGACCCCGGTCCTGCGGGCGACGTGTGGGAGGGCGCGGTGCGTCCTGGGCACTTCGCAGGGGTGTGCACCGTCGTGGCCAAGCTGTTCGGGATCGTGACGCCCGATCTGGCTTTCTTCGGCGAGAAGGACTTCCAGCAGCTGGTCATCGTACGCCGCATGGTGCGTGACCTCGATATGGCGGTGAAGGTGGTCGGCTGTCCGGTGGTGCGCGAGCCAGACGGTCTTGCGCTGTCCAGTCGTAACGCCTACCTCTCAGGTGACGAGCGTGTTGCCGCGACGGTCCTTTACCATGCGTTGAGGTCCGCCGAGACCCTCGCCCTGGGCGGCGAGCATGATGCGTCTGTTCTCGCCGAAGCGATGCGCTCGATCATCACCGCCGAACCGCTCGCATCCTTGGACTACGCAGCCGTCGTGGACCCCGTGACTCTCGCGCCTGTATCCACACTCGAAGGCCCGGCGCGCGCGATCGTAGCTGCACGAGTAGGCGCCACGCGCCTCATCGACAACCTGCAACTGGTACCGGGAGCGTGACGGTCATGACGGATCTGACAGCGCTGAGCGAAGAGGTGCGTGCTCTTGCGCGCCAACGCGATGCGATCGTCCTTGCACACAACTACCAGCGGCAGGAAGTGCAGGACGTGGCCGACTTCGTCGGGGATTCTCTCGGCCTGTCGCGCGAGGCAGCGGCCACCAGTGCCGCCGTCATCGTGTTCGCAGGTGTGCACTTCATGGCCGAGACGGCCAAGATCCTGTCTCCGGACAAGCACGTCTTGCTTCCCGAGCCGCGCGCGGGGTGCCCCATGGCCGACATGATCACCGCTGAGCAGGCGCGCTCTTTCAAAGGCGAGCACCCGGGTCTTCCGCTCGTGACGTATGTGAACTCCTCGGCGGAAGTGAAGGCGGAAAGCGACGTCTGCTGCACGTCGGCGAACGCGGTCGAGGTGGTGCGCTCTCTGGGAGTGACGAGGGTGCTGTTCGCGCCTGACCGCAACCTGGGCGCGTGGGTGGCCTCGCAGCTGCCGGATGTAGAGATCATCACCTGGGACGGGTTCTGCCCGACACACGAGCGTGTCACCGCCGAGCAGGTACGCTCCGCTGTTCAGGCGCATCCTGGCGCGATGGTCGTGGCGCACCCCGAATGCCGTCCGGAGGTAGTCGCGCTCGCTGACGCGGTGTTGTCGACCAGCGGCATGATCAGGTACGTGGCCTCTTCTGCTGCCGAAGAGTTCATCGTCATCACCGAGAGCGGGTTGCTGCACGGACTCGCGAAGGCCGCGCCGGGGAAGAAGTTCTTCGGCCTCACTCCGCCGATGGTGTGCCCGAACATGAAGCTCACGACGCTTGAGAAGGTCCGCGACTGTCTCCGCGACGGTACGGGTGAGGTGACGGTGCCTGCCTCGACGCGCGCGCGCGCCCTCGCTGCGGTGGAACGCATGGTGGCTCTCGGGTGAGTGGCTTCCACGTCACCGGCGCGCTCCCCTCGGCGGTCCGCGAGCGCTACCTCCTTCCCTTCGACACGGCTCGGATGAGCTGCGACGTGTGCGACGTGCTCGTCATCGGAAGCGGGATCGCTGGTATGGTCGCCGCCCTGCAGGTTTCCCGCTTCGCGCGGGTCACACTGGTCACGAAGGGCAAGCTGGCCGAGACGAACACGTGGTACGCACAGGGCGGCATAGCTGGGGCGGTGGGCGAGGCGGATTCCGTGGAGCTGCACCTGGCGGACACCCTCGTCGTCGGTCAGGGTCTGTGCGACCCCGCGGTGGTGCGCGCCGTGGTGAGCGAGGCGCCGGAGGCTCTTGCGGAACTCCAGGAACTCGGTGTGGACTTCGACCGAAGCGAGGACGGCCGGATAGCGCTTTCTCGTGAGGGCGGGCACTCGTTGCCGCGGGTCCTCCACTCAGGTGATGCTACAGGCGCCGAAGTGCAGGACACACTCACGTCGGTGGTGCGTGGGCTGCCCGGTATCACTCTCATCGAGGGCGCCTTTCTCGTCGACCTCTTGACGGACAGCGACCGCTGCGCGGGCGCTCTCATCTTCGAACGAGAAGCGCGCGAGCCTACTGTGATCTGGGCAGGGGCGACCGTGCTCGCTACGGGTGGCTGCGGTCAAGTCTATCGGGTCACCACCAACCCGCTCGTCGCCACAGGGGATGGCATGGCGGCTGCATGGCGGGCTGGCGCGCAGCTGGCGGACATGGAGTTCGTGCAGTTCCATCCCACCGCGCTCGATAGCACGGCCTCGCCGAAGTTCCTCATCACAGAAGCGCTTCGAGGTGACGGAGCCTACCTCCTTGATTGTGAGGAGAAGCGGTTCATGCTCGGCGTGCATCCTCTGGCGGAGCTGGCTCCGCGCGATGTCGTCTCGCGTGAGATCGAGAAGGTGATGACACGGTGCGGCAGACCCAACGTGTGGCTCGATGCGCGGCACTTGGGAAAGGCGCACCTTGAGAGGCACTTCCCGACCATCAGTGCGAAGTGCCGAGAGGCCGGCTATGAGCTGTCACGAGACTTGATACCGGTAGCGCCTGCCGCGCACTACATGATCGGCGGCGTGCTCACCGATATCGACGGGCGCACCACGGTGCCAGGGCTCTACGCGTCCGGTGAGGTCATGTGCAGCGGCTTGCACGGCGCTAACCGGCTCGCCAGCAACTCGCTGCTGGAAGGCCTCGTCTTCTCTCGGCGTATCGCGCGTGCGCTTGCGGGCGCAGACCTCGAGCCTCGGGTCCATGCGATCTCGGGCTCTGTGGCCGGTCGCACGACCTGCGGCACGAGTGTCGCTCGCACCGCGATCCAGGAGGTCATGAGCACTAAGGTCGCGGTGACCCGCACACGCGAGGGGCTGCAAGAGGCTGTTGCGACGCTCGACGGCTTGGGCGCCTCCCTCGGAGGGCCCGCCCTCGACGCGACTGCCATGGAGTCGCGCAACATGGTGACCATCGCCACATTGATCGCCAGCGCCGCTCTTACACGGTGCGAGAGCAGGGGCACGCACTACCGCCTCGACTGTCCGTCGCGTGACGATGACGCGTGCCTCGCTCGGCTTGTCTGGTCCAGGCATGCTGACTTGCCCCGGCAGTCGCCGGTCACACAAGAGCCGCAGCGACGTACGTGAGAGCAGGTGAGACGCCCGGTGCTGACATTGCCGCAGATCGACGAGGTCGTGGCCGCTGCTTTGGCCGAGGACTTCGGCCTTCCCGCCGAGAAGCTCCTGAGCGGCTCGGATGCCGACGTGCTTGCGCGTGATGTCACCTCGTCGTCGGTGGTGCCGGCCGACGACGTGTTTCTGGGTCACATCGCGGCCCGGGAGGAGGCGGTGGTGTGTGGGCTTCCGGTCGCGGCGCGGGTGTGGGAGATGCTCGCGCGCGCCGCGGGTCTGGAGGGGTCCGTCTCGTGCGAGGCCCTTATAGACGAGGGCGCACCGGTCCGTCGCGACCAGAGTGTACTTCGGGTGAGCGGCCCCACGCGGGTCGTGCTCTCAGGAGAGCGGACGGCGCTCGATTTCGTGATGGTGCTTTCTGGTATCGCCACCGAGGCCGCCAGGTGGCAGGCCGAGGCAGGGGATAGGCTGCGTGTCTACGACACGCGCAAGACGGTGCCAGGCTTGCGGGCGCTGAGCAAGTACGCGGTGCGAGCAGGCGGCGCTCACAACCACCGCATGGGGCTCTTCGACCTCGTGCTCATCAAGGACAACCATCTCGCGCGCGCGGGGGGAGTGGCGCCCGCGGTCGAAGCAGCGCGCCGTGCGTATCCCGCGATGCGGATCGAAGTCGAGGCCGAGACGATCGAGCAAGCTCGGCAGGCGGCGGAGGCCGGGGCGGACATCGTCATGCTCGACAACATGGACGACGCACACGTGCGTGAGGCGGTGTCGGTGGTGCGCGCAGCGCGCGGTCATCACTGCGCCGTCGAGGTCTCCGGCGCGGTCAGCTTCGACCGCCTGCGAAGAATCGCGGCGACGGGGGCGGACATGGTGTCGACGAGCGCACTCTCACTTGCTCGCCCGCTGGATTTCGGGTTGGATGAAGGCTGACACCGATCAAGGACCAGATATCGATGACAGCCAAGCTGACCGGAGTACGTGAGCGCTACATGCGCTGGCTCAGAACCGAGGGATTGCTGCTCGCGACACCGCTTGCGGCGATCGCTGTCGCTCAGCTCACAATGGGCGCCCAGGCACGGCCCGAGCTTCCCACTGGTCTGCACACCATGCTGCTCGCACTCGCCGTGGGTTCCGTGGCGTTCGGCCGAGCACTCAAACGGAGGCCCTCCGAGGCGGGTGGTGAGCATGCACCTGAAGAAGCGATGACACTCATCCGCACCACCTCGCGGTCGCTTCTTGTGGCGGCCATCACGCCAAGCGTCATCGGCATGGTACTCGTGCCGATGACGGGGTCAGCCGTCGATCTGTACATCACGCTCGGCTTGACGCTACTCGGGCTCATCATGCTCTTCCCGCGATACGTACAGTGGGAGTCGTGGTACGCAAGCCTCACTGCGGGTGGCACGGCATGACCCCCCAGGTAGGCGTGCCTTTCGTCGACTGGGTACTCTCGCTCCTGAACGACTGGGGCTACCTGATCGTCTTCGGGTTCACGATCGCCGAGAACCTGTTCGTCGTCGGATCGTTCGTGCCAGGCGAGACGATCGTCATGGCGGCCGGCTTCGTGACCGTCAAAGGTGGCCTCGACCCCTGGCTCGTGTTCGTCGCCTCGGTCCTGGGCACGACGGCGGGAAGCAACATCTCGTACTACTTCGGACGCCGCGGCGGACGCGGAGCCATAGAGCGCTGGGGCGGCAAGGTGTTCGACGATGAGCGGATCCTGGCTGCAGAGGAGTACTTCTACAAGCACGGGTCGAAGACCATCTATCTAGCCCGGTTCGCTGCGGTCTTCAAGAACTTCGCGCCGGCCATAGCGGGTATGGCGCGCATGAGGCTCGCGGTCTTCGAGCTCTACACGGTCCTCGGCGCGATCACCTACACGACCCTCATGGTGGTTCTCGGGCGCGTGTTCGCCAACAACTTCGACCGTGCGCTCGCGATCGCTCGCGACATCACGTGGGCGGGCTCTGCGCTCTTGGTAGGACTCATCGTGGCGGTGTGGTGGGCCCGGCGTCGCTATGAGGCGGCGCGTGTCGCGCGCCTCGCCGAGGAGGCAGAGAAGGTCGCTGGAGAAGTCGAAGATGCCGAACCGTAGGGCGCGATTGCTCGAGAAGCTCGCCGATGCGCGTCCCGCCTGCCTTTCGGGTGAGACACTTGCCGCAGACGTTGGGGTGAGCAGGGTGGCCGTTGCCAAGCACGTGGCCGCGCTCCGCAAAATGGGCTACACGATCGAGGCGGTGCGCGGCGAGGGGTATCGCTTGCTCGGGCTGCCGGAGCATCTGGTGGGGCTCGAAGTGCAGCGCCTGGTGAGAGAACCGTTGTGGGTCGCTTTCGAGGGCATCCGTGAGACCGTCTCGACCAATGACGACTGCAAGCGCAGGGCACGTGCCGGCGCCCCTGAGGGGAGTGTCGTGATCGCGAGCGCGCAGACCGGCGGGCGCGGCCGCTTCGGCAGAGTGTGGGACTCACCAGAGGGCGGTGTGTACCTCTCGGCGCTCTTGCGACCAGGTCTTCGGCCCGACCAGCTCGCGCCGCTTTCGCTTGTCGCGGGAGTAGGCGTCGCCGACGGACTTGCAATGCTCGGCATCGAGGTTGGGCTGAAGTGGCCGAACGACGTGATGCTCGGGCGCCGCAAGGTCGGCGGGATCCTTCTGGAGATCGCCGCAGAGGCCGACCGGGTGGAGTGGGTCGTCGTCGGGTGCGGGATCAACGTGCGCCGGTCCGCTGAAGGTCCCGCGAGTGTGGCGTTCCTCGCCGATACGGTGGCGTGCCGCCCGGCCGAGGTGGCGGCTGCGGTGCTGGACGGCCTCGCGGCAGCGTATCGGGATTTCTGCCAGACGGGGTTCTCACCGATGGTGCGGCGGTATGTGAGCCGGCACACGCTCACAGGAGAGGAAGTGGTCGTGCGCGATGCGTGGGGCGAGCCCGTCGCGTGCGGTACAGTGCGCGGAATCGACGAGGAGGGGCGTCTGCTGGTGCAGGACCACTCGGGGGTACACCCCCTGGTGGCAGGCGAAGTGACGTTAGGAAGCGCCGAGAAGTGATGCGTTGACGCGAGGGTAGCGGCAGGCTAGGGTAAGCCGGACCGCGCCCCGGTCGGGCGCTCGTGAACAGGAGGTCCATATGCCTGCAGCATCTGGCGATACGGTCGCTGTGCACTACAAGGGGACGCTCGAAGACGGGACAGTCTTCGATTCCAGTGAGGGTCGTTCACCTTTGACCTTCACGCTCGGTGCAGGCGAAGTCATCTCGGGCTTCGAAGAGGCCGTCATCGGTCTGGAGCCGGGCGCCACCGCTACCGTGACGCTTGCTCCTGAGGATGCTTATGGGCCCTACTATGACGAGGCCGTCGAAGAAGTAGCCCTTGAGGCTTTCGGCGAAGGCGCGCCGCCCGTGGGGGCGATGGTGAGCGTGATAGCCGAAGACGGCACCGAACTCGCCGCGATAGTGACAGCGATAAGCGACGACCTTATGACGGCGACAGTCGATTTCAATCACCCATTGGCAGGCAGGACTCTCACATTCGAGATCGAACTGGTAGAGATAGTCGGCAAGTGACAGCAGCGGTTTCGGGCTCGTTGACACACTATCAGCGCCTCGGTATTGTGTGAGCGGGTTACAAGCCTCCTCGGCGTCTGTCGTGTGCCGATAGTGACAGCGGTTCTGGGGAACAAGGGCGCCGGCACGTGTGGGCTGCACAGAGTGCCGGACTCCCTCATATGGCCGGTTGGCTGGGAGCACCGGTTCGGACCTGGGTGTCCGGCTCCCACACGAAGGTAGGGGGTGTCAGAGATTCTACTGACTCAAGTGAACGTATGGCTCGATGCGATCTTCCTTACGCTGTGGCTCGTCGTCATAGTGGCGCTTATCGCGCACTTCTTAATCAGTATCCCTACCGGCAGGTTCCGCAAGACCTTCATTCTGAAGCAGTGGCCGGAGCACGACTGGGCGCCTCCAGGGTTGCCGAAGTTCATGCACTTCCAGCATCTCGTGATGATGCTCTTGCTGTGCTTCTCGGGCATGTACATCCGGTTCCCGTTCCTGGGCGGAGACCGGACCGCGATGCGCTACGTCCACTACGTCGCCATGGTGATCGTCGGTGTCAACTACCTCTGGCGTCTGTGGTACGCGTTCTTCTCCAGGGCGCGTGACTACAGGGAATTCGCCATCACCAAGAAAGACGTTCAATCCCTCGTTGGCGTGGCGATGTTCTATGCATACGTGAGCAACAAGAAGCCCCATGTGGCCAAGTACAACGTGATGCAAAAAGGCACCTACGACCTCTTCGCTATCCTCATGTTGCTTCAAGGGCTCACGGGGCTGTCTTTGATCACGACACCTTTCATCTTCGGTGTGTCCCCCCGAGAGATACTGCTTTTCTGGGCGCCCGGAAGTATCGCCGCAGCAGGTGCATGGGCACGTATCATCCACTACAGCATCAACTGGCTGTTCGTCATCCTGGCGACCGTGCACTTCTACTTGGCGGCCTTCATCGACCTGCCATGCACGCTCGACTTCTTCGGCATCAAGAAGATGAAGGTCGTGGAGAGCGCCCACGGACACGATGAGTCTCACGTAGTCGCTACCGCCGCAGAAGCAGACTGAGGTCGTCGTGAGGGCGCTGATCCGCATACAGATGATCACCGCCGCAGTCCTGTGCGCCGGTGTGGTAGGGGTGTTCCCGGAGTGCGCGATGGCTGCGTCGGTCGCGCCTTCATCGTCACCCACGTCGCCTTATGCGCTCGACTTCACCCTGCCCACCCAGAGCAAGGCTGGGTGCATGGTGTGCCATGGCGACGAGAACCTCATCAGGCTCAAAGCCGGCAAGACGGTGAGCTACTACGTCGACGGGGACGCGTACGCCACCTCGACTCATGGCAAGGAACAGTGCGTGGCCTGCCATCTCGACTTTGCATACAAGGCGCCGCACGAACAGGACCCCGATTGGCAGTCGACTGCCAAGATGGCATGCAAGAACTGTCACGAGGAGCAGTTCATCGCTTACGGCAAAGGTGTGCACAGGCGTGCCATCGACGCCACCGGGGCCGCGGCTGCCATAGAGAAGACCAAGCCTCTGTGCGGTGACTGTCACGGCAGCCACGACATCGTCACGGTCACCGATTCGCCTGAAGGTCAGGCGTGGATGCATGACAACGGTTGGCAGATATGTGGCCGGTGTCACCAGGACTACTGGGACAACTACGACGACTACTACCACGGAGCTGCCTACAAGAGCGGCGCCGATGACGCTCCTGCGTGTTGGACATGTCACGGGTGGCACGACATCCTGCCGTCGACCGACAAGGGGTCTCCGGTAAACGAGGTGCACCTTGCCGAGACATGCGGGCAGAACGGTTGCCACAAAGTGAGCGAGTTGGATGCCGCCTATCTGGACTATGCATACGCGATCCACGGTAAGCGTGCGGTAGCGGAGAAGAACCCGCTGCACAGGTTCGCCCGGAATGTGCTCGGGGCTATCGGAGGACTCTTCGGCGGCGACTAGTGCTCGCGCGTGGTGCAGGCAGTAAGACGACGACGGTAAGGGGACATGAAGTGAGAAAAGGGATACGTGCCAGCAAGCATCTCTTGCGAGCGCTGGGCGTTCTGGGGGTCCTTCTCGCCGCGGCGCTCGCGCCAGCGGCCTCCTCTGCGGTCACCATCGAGCTCGGAGGAGAGGTCTACAAGGACAAGTGTTCGCCTTGTCACGCGGACATCTCGCAGACTCAGGATTTCGCGGTCACTTTCACGCATGGTAACCACATCAGCTGGGCGTGCAGCTCTTGTCACACGGAGTTCCCGCACCGCCCTGAAGGCGTTCTCAGGCCCACGATGAAGGATTGCTTCAATTGCCACGGCCTGAAGCACGGAGGGCAAGGCGAGATGGCGAGTGGCGAGTGTTACGACTGCCACAAGCTCGGGCCGGTCAAGCTGCGGCCGAAGTTCCACACCTCAGACTGGGCGCAAACGCCACACGTCGCACCTGCACAAGCGCAGGCGAACACTCTGTGCGCGATGTGCCACACCAAGGCGCAATGCGATGACTGCCACCTCAAGACCGGGGTGCAGTGGACACCGGCGACACCGTTCGCCTACGACGTCAAGAACGGGTGCCAAGCATGTCACGGTAACGCCAACCTCACTAAGACAGTGGCGGGTACGGTGAAGTCCTACCAGGTCAAGGGCCTGGATGCCTCTGCGCACCGCGACATCACGTGCGCGCAGTGCCATACGGACTTCACGTACGTGGAGGATGCACCCAAGCGGACGAATCTGTGGTACGTGAACGCGGGTCTGGCGTGCGCTGAGTGCCATGACCACGAGGAAGCCGCCGCTCAGTACGCCACGTCCATCCATGCGGAGGAGATAGCTGCGGGCAACTACCGGTCCGCGACGTGCGGTTCGTGTCATGGTGGGCATGACATCGCGCGACTCGATACCGACCAGGCCCGTAAGGAGATGCACCTCTCGGGCAAGAAGACGTGTGCCGGCTGCCATCCCGAGTACTGGGGATCATACTCCGACTACTACCATGGAGCGGCGTACAAGGCCGGAGCTGCTGATGCTCCTGCATGTTGGGACTGTCACGGTTCGCATACGATCCAGCCTGCGAACGATGCATCGTCTACGGTAGCGCCCGCGAACCTCGTCACGACATGCGCGAGCTGTCATGACCAGCATGGCACGGCCGACGAGGATTTCGTGGAAGACGCCGCTGCGATGATCCACAGCAAGGCGGCCGTGCGCGAAGCCAACCCGCTCGCGGGCGTGATCGACGCGATCTTCGGAGGCAGTCAGTAGCTCCATGAAGTTGCGGGCAACATGGCGCATCTGGGTGTTGACGGCGGTGGTCGCGGTCGCGACCGCCGTCTTCGTCCTCATGCAGGTGCAGCCAGCTGCTACGCAGACCGACACGCCTCCGATCGATCTCACAGCTGATGTCGAGGCCCGCAACTGCACGCCGTGCCATCCCGTCATCGGGGCGTCCCGCAAGCCGGGTATCATCTTCAACCACGCCGCGCATCTCATGACCGATTGTTCTGCGTGTCACTTCGTGAACGCCCACGAGAGCGGCAAGACGGCTACTCCGGCGATGGCGTCGTGCTTCGCATGCCATGGACTCACGCACGGGCCGACGGGAGTGATCGCGAGCGGAGAGTGCGGCGACTGCCACACCGATGAGTCGAAGCTTCGGCCCTCATCGCACGTGAAGGACTGGAAGGCGGCTCCGCACGCGCGAGCGGCCAAGGCCGACGTGAACAGTTGCATGCTCTGTCACGAGGCCAGGACCGACTGCGATGAGTGCCACACACGCGAATGGCTCGATCTTCCGCCGATGCCCGAGATGTATCTGAGGAGCGTACCGGTCAAGCAGGATGAGCCTGCCGTCTTGATCGACGTGGACGAGCCGACGACCATCAGCCAGTGCACCTTCTGTCACCCGAACATCAACGGCTTTGCGGATGACCGGATCATCTTCACACATGCGGACCACCTGAAAAGGGAGTACCGCTGCGAGGCATGCCACCCAAGGTTCGCGCATCAGCCGACGGGCGAGACCGATCACAACACCATGCAGATGTGTTACCGCTGTCACGGTCTGGTCCACTCGGCGAGTGGCGAGGTGGCCCCCCAGAAATGCGAAGCGTGTCATCCCAAGGACTTCCCGCTCGTCCCGGCTGACCACACCACCTCGTTCAAGAGTGGCGGGCACAAAGACCTCGCGCATGCGGACAGCTCCTATTGCTCCATGTGTCACACACCCGACTTCTGCGTGAAGTGCCACAACGGCGGTGTGAAGCTCGCCGATGGAAGGACGAGCAACAAGGTGATCCCGGTGGACCACCGTAAGCCGGACTGGTCGTCGAAGCACGGAGCTCTGTTCCTCGAGCAGAAGGGCGACTGCGCCGTGTGTCATGCGTCGTCGTCGTGCGAGCGTTGCCATCAGACCACCATGCCGCACCCCACCGATTGGCTGGCGCGGCACACCAAGATGAACGGGACCCTGCCGGACGACTGCAATGTGTGCCACAAGGACCGGGAGACCTGTCAAGAGTGTCATCACCAATCTGTCCGCTCGACCCAGCTCGTGCTCAAGAATTGCGTGCAGTGTCACGATGAGATGCGGACCCGGCCTGCCACCAAGATCAAGAACTCCGGTCTCGCCGAGCATGCCGTGCACTTCGACGTGGCCGAGAAGAAGGGCGAGCCTTACGTGTGTGATGACTGCCACATAGGGTTCGGGACAACGCATATCCAGGTGCAGAACGCCGTGTCCGGGCCTCATGACCTGCGCCTGTGTTATGACTGCCACGGCAGGCTCGATATCAACAACATGTTGATCGCGCCGTACACAGGCGCCGAGCTATGCCGTCGATGCCACGTCGACCTCAACCTGTGACACGGAAGACGGAGTGATCCCGCAAGTGAAGTCACGCCTCAGTTCCCGGACGCTCGATATCGCCCTCAAGGTCGTGGGCGTGCTCGTGGTCGTTGCGCTCGTCTATCTCGGCTACACGATATGGAGCACACAACGCGCAAACGAGCAGAGCAAGCTCACGACTCGAGCGGTCGACGCTCTCATCGCTGAAGTGGAGAAGAACCCCAAGGACCCGGCGGCGCGGATACTGCTCGCCCAGGCCCTGGCTGCGGCGGGCAGGACGAACGAGGCGATCACGCAGTATCAAAACGCGCTGACCCTTGACAAGAACAACGTGGCGGCGCTTCAGGGCCTAGGGCTTATCGCGATGAGCCGGCAGGACTGGAAGACGGCCGAGGGTTACTGGCGCCGCATCATCGACGAGTTGAGCAGCGGGCAGTACGCCGGAGTCGACGAGCGTCTGGAGCAGGCCGACTACTACCTTGGCCTCACCCTCATCGAGTTGCACGACTACGAAGAAGCTGTGCGGTACCTCAAAGAGGCGCTGCGCATCAGACGAGACGCCTCCGACACTCACTACGCGTTGGCCGTGGCGTACAAAGAGCTCGGGTCGAAGGAGAATCAACGCAAGGAACTCGAGACCGCCCTCGCGTTCGACCCGCTCATGCCCGAGGCCAACTACGAGATGGCGCTGCTGCTGTTGGAAGACGGCGATGAGGCCGGGGCCGCCGAGCTGCTGAGACGGTCTGTCGATAACGCGCCCGGCCGTGCGGAACCGCTTGCGGAGCTCGAGAAGCTCGGGCCCTTCGAGAAGCGTCTTGCAGCCGCCAAGGAGCTGCTCGCCACCGACAAGAAGAAGGCGCTCCTCGAGGCGCGCGTGGCCGTGGCACTTGAACCGAAGAACCTCGAGGCCGCACGGCTCGTCGCGCGGTTGCTGGACGAGATCGGCAAGCCCGAAGACGCCACTGCCGCATGGGAACGGGTGGTCAGTCTGGCTCCGAACGATCCCGAGGCCACGACGGCCCTTGAACGACTCGGCAAGAAGTAGGAAGGCGACCCCACCGTGGAGTGTGATGAGTGAACGGTCCGAAGACTCCTGAAACGAACACGCGGCTGTCCCGCTACATCGTGGACAAGGAGCGGCGCTCGCGTGTCAAGAAGATCGTAGCGCTGGTGCTGCTGGTACTGCTTCTGCTCCTTCTGGGGTGGGCCGCTTCGTACTACTCGGCGAACCGCACGCTCCCGATCCCCTTTGTGGGACGTGGTACCCAAGAGGTGCAGCCGCCCCAGTTCCTGTACGCCATCAGCGGACCCGAGGGGCCGGACGCGCTGTCTAAGCCTATCGCCGTCTGCGTGACCGACGATGATCGCGTGTACGTGGTCGATGACCGCATCCGTGGGATACGTGTGTACGACACCGACGGGCGTTACAAGTTCTCGTTCAACGCCATCGAGAGCGCCGAGGCCACGCGTTTGCGACTTCCCGGGGACGTCGTCGAATCCCCCAGCGGAGAGATCTGGGTCACCGACAGACGCCTGCGCGGCATCTTCGTCTTCTCAAAAGACGGAGCCTACCTACGCGAGTACCTCCCTGAGGGGGTGGAACCGCGGTCATGGGGGCCGATCTCGGTGAGTTTCGATGCCGAGGGTAACGTGTACGTCGTCGATATCGGGACGGCCGAGCAGCACCACGTGGTGGCTTTCGACCCGTCGGGTGTGCAGATCGCCCGCTGGGGTAGGACGGTCCAGGCGGACAACCTCGAGGCCGCACCAGGCGGCTTCTACTTCCCCAACGCGACTGCGGTAAGCGCGAAAGGCGACGTGTTCGTCTCGGACAGCAACAACCGGCGTGTGCAAGTCTTCGGTAGGGATGGGACGTTCAAGTACATCATCCCCACGTCCGGCACGCCGCGTGGGCTTGTCATCGATGGTGAGCAACGCCTGCTGGTCGTCGACGCGCTTGCGCACACGATCGATGTGTACGCGCTCGACGGTAAACGTATCACCGCGTTCGGGAATCCTGGCGTGGGCCTGGGTCAGTTCCAGTTCCCGAACGACATCGCGCTGGACAAGCGCGGCCGCATATTCGTGACGGATAGGGAGAACCATCAAGTGCAGGTGTGGGGATGGCCCACCAATGTCATCCCGCCGATCGAAGGCCCAAGAGAGCCTGTTGAGTGGGCGATCTGCCTCTCTCCCTTGCTGTTGCTGCTGATCCCGTTGTTCCGGCGACGGAAGTCGTTCCTCGTGACGGAAGACTTCATCGAAGGGATGGTACTCGCCGAGAAGCTCGATGTGATGAACGACAAGCGCTTCCGCTGGGTAGTGCCTCGGACCGAGTTCGCGAAGTACGAAGGCCGTGAAGCGGACGGCATCGCGCTGGACGAGCTGCTCAAGCCTGAGACGTTCTCAGAGTCGGACGTGGTGGAGCTTGTGGAGAAGACAGGAGTGGACCGCGCTACCGCGATCTTGATCACCATGGCGCAGCGCATCGGTCGGCTTGCAACCGAGGACGTCTTACTCCGCGAGCCCGCCGAGGCTCTTGGTGTCGAAGTCCTGGATAGGGCGGAGTTCCTGGAACGGTACGCGCAGGGGACGGAGGATCGTCGCAAAAGCAGGAAGTGACGTACGTCTCTCGAAGCTCTCGAAGGAGTGTAGTGCAGCGACGTTGACACGGATGTGAGCTGCCAGTAATCTCGTAGAGTACGAGTTTGTAACTCAAGTTACGAGTCGCAGACTCTGGCCGATTCCCGGCAAGCAAGGTCAGAGAAACCGAATACAGGCCGTTCGTCTCCGAGCTCTGCGTACCTAAAGCGAATGCCATGGTCGTGGGGCCGATAGGGTGTCACGGGAAACCTGGGCGCCTCCCGATTGGAAAGGAGACGGTGCGTGCGAACCCGCACCGGCAGAAGGTGCGTGTGTGCGCGTGTCGTGTTCAAGGGGCAAGGAGGCGAAGCGAGTGGGTCAGCCGGTCGAGTACGCGTGAGCGACCTCTCGGTCGGCTTTTCGTTTTCCCCCCGATGATGGCCAGATGGAGGGAGGTGTCGGACTAGTAGGTCGAGTGTGGACCGGCGAACCTTGGGGCTGGAAGCCCCAAAGGGTCACACGGAACGGAGAGGGAAAGGTATGGCTACACACGATATCGATCCAGGAGGGAAGTTCGAGCTTTCACGCCGTGACTTCCTGAAAGCCGGCGCTGCTGCGGCCGTCGCGGGGGCGGTCGGCGCCGACTTGGCGGTCACACCATCGCGCGCTGACGCGGCTGAGGTGGCCGCTACGTACCATTCGACATGTCCGTACTGCTCCGCGCAGTGTGGGCAGCTCGTGGACGTCGACGCATCTGGCAACGTGCTCGACATCTACGGTGACTTCAACTCGCCGACAAGCCGCGGGGGCCTGTGCGCAAAGGGCGCCGGCTCGTACCAGCTGGTCACCAACGTTCGGCGGCTGGGCGTGCCGGAGCACACGGCGTACGTCGACGGCTTCGATTTCAGCGGGACGGCTGGCGGGGACGCCGCCGGTGTCGCCTGGAAGCGGGTCGGGAACGGCTCGTGGACTCCCATGGGGCTCGACGCCGCCTGGCAGGAAGTCGCCGAGAAGCTCACCACCATCCGCGGCACGGTCACCCCTGGACTGACTGCTGACTCGAATGCGAAGGCGGTGCAGTTCCTCGGTTGCTCGCATATGAACAACGAGCAGAACTACTTGTATCGCAAGATCATTGCGGACTTCGGTACCAGCCGTGTCGAACACCAGGCCCGTATATGACACTCGTCCACGGTGGCCGGTCTTGGCCGCACATTCGGACGAGGGTCCATGACGAACAACTGGGTGGACATCGACAATGCGTCGCTCGTGTACATTCAAGGCGCCAATCCATCCGAGAACCATCCCGCGTGCATGGCGCACATCAATGCCGCTCGCTACGGTAACAAGACGGTGCCTGGCTATCCGGCGAAGAAGGGTGCGAACCTTGTGGTGGTCGATCCGCGCATCACGAGGACCGCGCGACAGATCGACACGTCCAAAGGCGACCGGTTCATCCGGATCCGTCCCGGCACGGAC
Source organism: Actinomycetes bacterium (assembly GCA_021372825.1). Taxonomy (GTDB): domain Bacteria; phylum Actinomycetota; class Coriobacteriia; order Anaerosomatales; family Anaerosomataceae; genus JAJFTR01. Next base: position 8,471 of record JAJFTR010000091.1, on the reverse strand, counting down.
ATCGCGTTCATCAACAGCGTCATGAACAAGATCTTCGAGACCCTGTATGCGGCGCGGGCCGCAGGTCCCACGGACCCCAACTATCAGACGGCGCTCAACTTCTTCGCATGGCACAACGGTACGGCGCCGAACTCCACAGCCCCACGCAGCTTCATCAACGATGCAGGCGCGAGCGTGAACGTGGCGGGTTGGCCGAAGTACTGCGATTCGCGGCTGAAGGTCGATGCTTCGGGGACTGACTACGTCCGAGAGACTCGCGTGATCGATGGATCCGGTCAGATTTCCAACTTCCCTGTTCTCGCAGCGGATGTGGATGATTCCGATTGCGTGTTGCAGAAGCTCAGGTCGCACGTGGCCAAGTACCCGTCGAACGTCGCTGCGGGGATCTGCGGGTGCTCCGCCGCCGACATCGACTACGTGGCCGACATGTTCATCAAGCACAGCCGGTTCGCGAGCAGCGACTTCGGCGCCGTGCCCATGACGCCGACGGCCGAGGGCTACCGCGCGACCACCATCCTGTACGCGATGGGGATCACGCAGCACACGTGCGGAAGCCAGAACATCCGTGACTACGCCGTCATCCAGACGATGATGGGCAACATGGGTCGCGCCGGCGGCGGCATCAACGCGCTGCGCGGGATCCATAACGTCCAGGGGTCGACGGACATGGCGACCCTGTTCGACGGGATCCCCGGCTACTCCGCGAACCCCGAGGTGAGCGAGTCATACTCGGCCTACATCAACGGTCTGTTCGGCAACCGCCTCGTGAACGGCGCAGGGACAACCACCACCAAGTCGCCGTACAACCCTAGCGACATGGGCCTTCAGCAGCGCGGATTCTTCAACATGACACGGGAATGGTTCGGCGACCGGAACGTGACCGCCTCGGAGGACATCGAGAAGCTGTACGCGCTATGGCCGAAGGGCCAGGGCGTCCAGCACATCACTGCCTTCCGCAAGATGATCATGGACGCCTCCGGCGTGGCCGAGATCAAGGCGCTGGTGAACTGGGGCCAGAACCCCGCGATCACCGAGCCGAACCAAGCGTTCATCCGTCAAGCGCTGCACGATCTTGACCTTCTGGTGTGCGTGGACATGTTCGCCAATGAAACCGCTCAGGCGAGCCGCAAGGACACCGGCGAGACCTACTTGTTCCCGGCGTGCGCGCATGTCGAGGAAGCCGGTAGCGTCACGAACTCGGGACGCTGGATCCAGTGGAGAGACCGGGCCACGGCGCCGAAGGGAAAGAGCAAGGCCGACCTCGAGTTGCTGCTCCGTTTCGCGAAAGCGCTCAACACGGCTAACGCGTTCAGCCACATCAAGAGCCAGTGGGCGACGATGCCGGGTGTGTCGTCTCTGTACAACGGCGGCGCAGGCGCCGATCCCTTCACGGTCTTGTACGCCAAGTACGGATGGGACGGCGTGGCCGATTTCGAGAGCCTCTCGGGCACAGACGCCGAGGGTGTCGCGCTGTACGGCAGCGAGTACGTGGCTGAGCAGGTATTCAAGGAGATCGCAAGCCCGCTCAATGCGGCCTCAGGTCCTGCGGGCACCCTGTGGATCTACTCGGGCAACGGAAGCCAAAGCGCTTACTGCGCGACCAAGGACGCCAGCGGGAACTACCCCAACGATTACCCGGCTCTGACGGTCAACGGCTCGCCGGTGTACTGGCCCAAGGCCAACCGGGCGAAGTCACGCCTCGGTCACCCCGACTACGCGGCAGCTTCGTTCCAGTACCCGCGCTACGGGTGGGCATGGTTGCTCAACCGCCGCATCTTCTACAACAACGGCGAGCTCCAAGGAGACGTCAGCGACAACTTCGTCACGCCTGGTCTGCTGTCGCGCCTGTTCGTGAGTGTCACACCGCCGTTCGCGGACTTCTCGGCTGCATACCGGAAGTACTCGAAACTCAACGACCACCCGGACGCGAATGGCGGGGGAGTGCACGTCTTCACGAGCGGACAGTTCCCTGCCCACACCGAGCCCTACGAGTCCCCGAGGCCGGACCTTGTCTCCACATACGGCAAGAACACGTCCAAGGGGTCCGCGCTCATCCCGGGCGATACCCCCGTGGGCCAGTACGGGGACTCCATCGCCGATCCGACCAAGTTCGACCTGGTGCTCACGACCATCCGGTGCGTCGAGCACTTCCAGGGCGGCCCGATCACGCGCAACAACCCGTGGAACCACGAGATGGAGCCGGAGCCGTGGGTGGAGATCAACTCGGTGGACGCACTCAAGTACGGTATCAAGGACGGCGACTACGTCGAAGTCACGACCGCGCGCGGCGGAAGCACGAGTTCGCAAATGGCTATCACCAAGAGCGACGGCGACTCCGCAGGCTTCGCGAAGGGCTTCAAGGCGCGTGTGGGTGTCGGTGTCGCCAACTCTCAGCGCGTCGCCCCGGGTGTCGTCGCGATCCCCTGGCATTGGGGCGAACGGGGTCTCTCCAAGGGGTCACGTGCGAACGACCTGTGCATCGATGCGTGGGACGCGAACACCACGATCCCAGAGTCCAAAGCGTGTTTGTGCCGTATCCGAAAAGTCAGCGTGTAGAGGAGGTGGTGAGCAATGGCTAACGTAATGGCGATCATGCAGGATGTAGACAAGTGCATGCGCTGCAACGGCTGTGTCATCAGCTGCAAGCGGACATGGAAGATGAAGGCCCTGAACCCGGGCATCCACAAAACGGCTCCGGATCAGCGGGTCATCATCAAGTCGCTCAAGCGCGTCGATATGGGGCCGTTCATGCGCTACAGCTGCTGGCACTGCGTGAACCCACCCTGTGCTGCACACTGCCCCTTCGGTGCGATCAAGAAGCAGCCGGGCGGCGCGGTGGCTGTGGACCACGCGCTGTGCAATCCGGGAGGCGTGAACAGCAAGGGAGTGAAGTGCACGTACCAGTGCACGATCGACTGCAGCCGCGGCGGTTACCCGAAAGTCGGGGCGGGCAGCGATCTTTACAGCGGCTCACGGGCGAACAAGTGCACGCTGTGCTACGGGCGTGCCGGTCTTGACGGCCTGGATTCCGCGAAGTACGGCCCTGCGCTTCCCACCAAGGCGACGGACGCGGAGGTCGTGGCGGTGCCAGAGAAGGCACACCAGCCGGCGTGCGTGTACACATGCCCGTCGAAGGCGATGCTCTGGGACACGGTGACCAACATCCGCGCGTACCTCAACGATCCGGCCAACGGCTTCATCTCCGCGTACGGCGATGGCAGCATGTATTGGGCTAGCCGGAAGTTCCTGCTTGTGGCGCCCAAGGCCGACCCGTTCGTGGAGGACCACGTCACTCCGCTGGTATCCAATCTCGTTTCCGGGCCTTTCGCGAAAGCGGCTCTTGTGCCTACACTGCTCGCGGGAGGGCTGATGGCGGTCATCGCACGACGCCAGCATCTGGCCGAGATGACAGGAGGGGAGGCGTGATGACTTTGAGGCGAATCTCCACGCTTGGGGTGATCGCCGCACTCGCTGTGGTGGTGCTGCTTGTGCCGAGCACAGCGTTCGCGAACTACGCGATCCACGGTTCGTACACGATGGACACCGACGCGTGCGCGGGCTGCCACCGGGCTCACACCGCGGCAAGCCCCATCCAGTGGACCACTACCACCGGTACCGAGGGTGGCAGCGCGCTCCTCATGGGCACGGCGGCGACCATCGACGAGTTCTGCAACACGTGTCATGGCACGGCTTCGTCTGGTGCTGACACGAACGTCGTCGATGGCATCTTCGACGCTGACGACGGTGACGACACCGGTGCAGACCGTGTGCTCAACGCGGCGGGCGAGAAGCTCAACGGTGGCGGCTTCAACATCGATCCCACGTCTGGCAGCGACATATTCTGGACGCAGCATGCGCCCGATGGTTCGAGCTGGACGGCGTGGGGCGGTGGCGACGACGGCGCTGACGGCATCATCAGCATCGGCGGTCAGGAAGACGTGTCCGTGGGCTGCTCGGTGTGCCACGATGTGCATGGCTCAGCCAACTACCGCTTGCTCAAGCACACCGTCAACGGCGTGGTCGTCGGCAACTACACCGGCGATCCGGTCGATCCGACTCCGGTGCCGTGGGTAGTCTCCGCTGAGCCCGGCTATCCGAGCGGCGGCTGGCTTCTCCACGAGCCCGGCGCGGCGCAGGTGGCGGCCTACCAGCCCGACTACACCACTGCGCGGTACGCAAAGGCTCCAGGCGGCGATCCGACCAAGGGTATCAGCGCATGGTGCTCCGCGTGTCATCGGCAGTACATGACCACCTCCGGTACAGTCGATGTCCCGGGGACCGGGGCATACGACGCGGCCGACGGCTTCGGACTCGTCGTCCGTCACCGCCACCCGATCAATGTGCCGCTGTCGAACTTCGCGGACAAGCTGCACCCGGGTCAGCTCGTGCTTGCGCAAGGACCCGTGGGCACCGGCAACCCACTGCCGCTTGCACACGACAGCTCTGCCGACTGGGCGGAAGACGCAGCGGCAGCCACGAATGATGCGTCGGACTGGGTGGATTGCCTCACCTGCCACGTCGCGCACGGTGCATCGACCCTCATGACGGGCTACGCGGCCGTGGAGAACAACCTGGATCCGCAGCCTGGCACCGGGTACGAGGACATCAACGGCGATGGGGTGCCCGATGAGGGCGCCGGCGGCGTGGCTCCCGCGTACAGCAACGCGCTGCTGCGGTACGACAACCGTACTGTGTGTGAGGTGTGCCACAACAAGTAGTGCGAAAGACACCGCAACATACGACCAGGAGTGAAGGGAAGGGCCGGGCTCGTTCCGGCCCTTCCCCATCGTTCGCGCCTGCGCTCGCGGCTATCGTGCTCGTGCTGGCATCGGCGATGCAGTTCGCGTTCGGGACCGAGGCGCTGCGGACCTTCTCGGGCGGGACCGTGGTCGTAGTGGGCGGTATCGCCGCTTTCATCGGGGTGATCGCCGTCGCGGGTCCGGCGGTGAAGCTCACCGTCCGCTCACCTATGGCGGTAGTCGTGCCGTTCGTCTTGGGCGCGCTCGCGCTCGTGGCCGCGCCTGCGCTTGTGATGTTCCACCGCTACTCAGACGCTCCGTCGGGAAGCGAGGTGCTGTTCCTCACGACGGCGGTGTGGGGTGGCGTCCTGGCGGTGCTTACCACACGACGATGGCGTGACGCGCCGCCGCGGCTGGCGATCGCGGTCCTGGGACTTTCGGGGGCCGCCGCCGTCGTGGCCAACTGGGAGCGTCCGAGCTCTTTCTCTCCGTTCGTGCGACACACCACCGAGCAAGTCTGGATGGTGGTCGCGGGTGTGCTGTGGGCGGTCCTGTGGGTACGGATGGCGCGTGACCGCGACGCACAGGAGTCCACTCGCTTCGCCGTGTCAGCGGCAGCCGGAGCGCTCGTCGGCGCCGTGGTTCTCGCGCTGGGGCAGCGGGTCGGGGTGTCTGAACTCGCGCACGCGGCGTCGTCGCCCGGCATGTGGGCGTTTGGGCTTTCCGTGGCGGCCGTTTCCGCGGCCACGGTGACGCTCGTGCGCACCGCTGGCGCCGAAGCCGTCGCGGGGGCGTACTTCTTGCCCGCTTCGGCGCTCACAGCGGTGACCTTCGTCGAGCAGGCGACGACTCCGCTCGGCCCGCAGCCTGTGCAGGTGGCGCCTGCACTCGCGGGATCGGTGGTCGCGCTTGCGGCGTGCGTGTTCGCGTGGCCCCGGCCCGAGCGCGCGAACGGGCCCGCGCTCCATCCCGTGCACTCGGCGACCGTGGTGAGTGTGCTCGGAGTCGTGGCCGCGCTCGTGGGAATGGCGTTGCCGGCGTTGGAGGCGAACGTCGCGGGGATGAGGTCGAGCGGCGCACACTTCGCAGCGTCGTACGTGATGAGAGGCTATGAGGTGGCTGGGACATGGCTGGCGCTCGGCCTGGCGCTGTGCGTGCTCGCGCAGAGCATGAGCGGGTGGAGACTCCAGCCCGGGCGAGCCGTCGCGCTCGTCGCCGCCTTCCTCGCGTGGCCGCTGGTGTGGTCGACGCCGCTGCACACCCTCACGCGCTTCATCCCCTATGAGGTGCAAGTGGACCTTGGGAGTGAGTTCGCGTCGATCTCGTTCGATACACTGCCCATCCCCGCGACGCTCGTCGCCGTCGCTGGTGCGGCGGCCGGGCTCGCGTTACTGTTGCTGCGGCAGAACAGACCTGCCGAGACGGGAACCGGTTCGAGAGGTGATATCTCGTGAAGCGATCCATGGGCATCGTGCTTGCAACGGTGCTTCTCTTGACGGGCGTGTCCGTCCTCGGCGGATGCGCAGAGCGCACGGTGAAGGTGAAGACCGGCGAGATCGTGCTCTGCACGGCGGGGGAGGTCGTCGAGGATAACACCCGCGAGGTCGAAGTCCCGGTAGACGAGGTCTCGAAGTACTCGGTCACCACCAAGCTCATCACCTGCGACGTCCACAGCGGGCTTGCCACGCTGTACGAGGCCGCCCAGAAGGCCATCGCCGAAGGCGATCTGGAAGCGGCGCAGGCCAAGCTCGAGCAGGTCGTGGCCAAAGACCCCTCGTACAAGAAGGCGGCAAGCCAGCTGCGCGAGATCAAGAGCGGTGTCAAGCCCGTGCCGGATGCTCCGGGCGGTGACGACACCTCACCCGAGGAGACAGCCACGCCTTCTCCGGACGATGACGGCGAGGTCACGGGTCCGGTCACGAGTCTTATCGCGTACATCCCGGACACGCTGCCAGGATACTCGGCGCAAGAGATCACCGCCGACCCGACCCTTGTCACGCGCAACTACATCCCCACTTCGGGGAACGCGGACCTGCTCGTGATCAGTGCGGAGCAGGTGGCGAGCGAGGCTATGGCCGCCCAGACCATCGCGTCGCTCAAGACGGCCTACCCCGAATCGGGGGCGACGGTCGACCTGGGATCGGTCAAAGGGTACTTCGGGACGATAAACCAGTTTGCGCTCATCACCTTCTCGGAAGGACCCATCGTGGTGAGCGTGGAGATGCATGCCGCCAAGGGCAAGGCACTCGATCTCAAGAGCGAGCTCGTGAAGGTCGCGACACTGATCGCGAAGTGACGCGTGTATCTTTCCCCCGAGCAGACCAAGCGCGTGGTAGCAGCGCTCGCAGTCGCCGTCCTTCTCGGCGTGACGATCGTCGCGTTGCTGCTGATGCCCCCTCTCGAGCAAGGGGTGCCCACGTCAGGGGACGTGATCGACGAGCTGGGTGGCCGTCCGGTCTACGCATTCTCCTTCCCTGAGACGCCGACGCCAGAACTGAGGCGCCCGGTGAGCGTGATCGTCTCCGGCGGGCGGGTGTATGTGGTGGACTCCGCCGCTGGCGTGGTCCGCGTGTTCGATGAGCGTGGGCAGGAGCGGAGCGTGATCGGAAGCGGTACGCTCGGCACCCCGGTCTACATCGCGCGAGACGCCGCCCGTGGCGTCCTGTACGTGACGGACCGCCAGCGCCGAGCCCTGGTCTCGTTCACCGACGAGGGCGAGCATATCGGGGAGGTCGTGCCACGGAGCGCCGCCGCGACCCCGAGCGTGGAAGCGACCCCGTGGGCCCCGCTCGGTGTGGCAGTGGACGAGCAGGGGCTGCTCTACGTGACGGATGTGGCTAAGCGCCACCGATTGCTCGTGCTCAAGCGCGACGGCACCATCGTCCGCGAGATCGCGGGCGAACAGCAGGCGCGCACCGGCTCGGGGGTGGTGCTCTCGCTCGAGTACCCCAACGCCGTCGATGTCACGGCAGACGAGATATGGGTCGCTGACAGCAACAACCGGCGGGTGGTGGTGTTCGGCCGCGACGGGGAGTTCCGGCGAGTGATCACGATGCCGGGCATGGCGCGCGGCCTGGACTTCATCTCTTCCGAGGAGAGCACCCGTCCCTTGGTCGCGGTGGTCGACACGCTCGCGCAGGACGTGGCCGTGCTTGACGCGACCGGCACCGTACGTGGGACCTTCGGGGAGCCTGGGGCGGGCGCCGGTGGTCTGGCGTTTCCCAACGACGTGGCTGTCTCCGCCGACGGCACGCGACTTTATGTCGCTGACACGGGCAATCGCCGGGTCCAGGTCTGGGACATCGTACCCGCGCCTTCCGCGCGAGGACCCGAAGGCGAGCCTGCCGAGACGAGCGCGCGGGGCCGTGTCCCTTACGTCGCGACGGCGATCGTCGCCGGCGTTGTGGCGCTAGTGATCGCGGGCGTGACGGCCTCGGCGTGGTGGCGGGAGCGGCGTGTGCGCCAAGAGGGCGGACCGGGGTTGATTGACAAAGCTAGTGCAACAACCGGACGCGTCCGGTCGTCTGCCACACCTAGTGCAAGAAGGCGCTGCTCAGAGGCCGTCGATCGTCGTATCACCTGATGGATCCTGCCATCGGCGAGTGGCTCGTGTGGCCGGTCTTTCGGCCATCGAGGCGTCGTCAACCAAGCCCTCCTCAACGTCTCTGCCAGAGTAAGTGCAAGGGCTTGGTCGGTGCGTCTTCGGTCCGTGGTGGTCCGTTCCGGCGGTCG